>JAUXUW010000196.1 GCA_030684635.1 Dehalococcoidia bacterium | reverse complement strand
ACCCGCATGCCACGTCCGTTCGCGCTGGCCGCCATGACCCTGCTCGCGCTTGCCGCGGGCCTCCTTACGAGCGTCCGCGAGGCCTCAGCGCAATTGCCGCCGACAGAGGAGCAGGCGATCGCCATCGAGCGGCAGTTGCTGTGTCCGCAGTGCACGAACAAGCGGCTGGACGTCTGCGAACTCGCGATCTGCCGCGACATGAAGCAGATCATCCGCGAGCGCCTCGCGGCGGGTGCCACCGCCGACGACATCATCCTGTTCTTCGAGGTGCGCTACGGCCCGCAGGTCCGCGCGGAACTGCCGCGCGAGGGCTTCAACCTCTGGCTGTTCGGCTGGGTGGGCGGCGCCATCGTCGCCGTGGGTGTGGCAGGCGCGTGGTTCCTACTGTCGCTCAGGCGTCGCGCCCGGCCCTCCGCCGTCTCCGGCACCCCCGCGGACGATGCATGGCTCGACGAGGAACTCCGCGCCGCCGACGAACGGGACGCCTGATGGAGTGGCTGCTCCTCGCCGCCGTCGCCGGCCTCGCCGCGCTGTTCATCGCGTGGCCCCGACCAGGGGACGCGGCCCCCGAGGCGGGCGACGCCGCCGCCGATCTGCTCGCGCGGCGGGACTCCCTGCTGGCCGAACTCCGTGAGATCGACGACGACCTCGCGACCGGGCGCATCACCGAGGCCGACCGGGCCGACGCCCGACGGGCGCTGGGGCCACGCCTGCGCATGGTGGCGGATGCCCTCCGCGACCTGGGCGAGGATGTCCGGTGAGCCGAACCCGCACGCGCACCCTGACCGCCGCCGCACTGATGCTCGTGATCGCCCTCGGGTGGCGGGCCGCTGCCCCGGCGACGGCGCAGGAGGCGGACGGACTGGTGGCCGGGCGGGTCCTGATGGGCACGGCCGGCGCCACGCTGGACGAGTCCGCCCTACGGGTGCGCCTTGTGATCCTCGAGGAGGAGGCGGTCGCCGGCACCGTCGACGCGACGGTCACCGATGGCCGCTACGAGGCGCGCGTGCCCGCGATCCTGAGCCGGACGTACGTCCCCATCATCACCTACCGCGACATCCAGTACTTCGTCCCACCGGCGATCCTCGACCCGTCCGCGCCCGAAGTGGTGCAGGATGTCACCGTGTACGAGACCACCACCGAGCGCCCCAACCTCACGATCGAGTCCACCACGGTGACGCTGGTGGCAATCGACCGCGACCTGGGCCAGATGGGCTTCCTGCGCGAGGACCTGGTGCGCAACCCCGGCGACCGCGTCTACATCGGCGACGACCGTGGCGTGACGCTGCGCCTCCCGGTGCCTGAGGGCACCCTCCAGGGCGCCGGGGACAACCCGGACGGGACGTTCACCCTCGAAGCCGGGGCGATCTCCGTCGCACTGCCGATCCGCCCCCTCTCCACCACCTCGATCGTGACACGCACCCTGGTGGCATACGACGTGGCCGAGGACGAGTACACGCTGCGGGTCACCGCGCCGCTCGCCGCCGACCTGGTGCAGGTCCGGGTGCCGGAGGGCTTCCTGCGCGGCCTCGACCCGCAAGGCGGCGCGGGCCGTGTCGACGACGCGGTCGTGGGCGATGCCCCGGACACGACGACGCTCCACGTCGTCTCTCAGGCCGCTGTGGGCCCCGGACAGGGCCTGATCGTCACCCTGGAGGGCTTCGCCCCGGTACGCCGCGTGAACGCCCTCACAGAGACCACCGGGGCGGTGGTCGCGGCGGTGGTCGCCCTCATCGCGGTCGGCGGCGCCGTCACGGCAGCGACCCTGCGGCGTCGCAGCGGCGCATGACCGCCCCCACGCTGGCCGTCGAAACGCACGGCCTGACCCGCAAGTACGCGGGCCTGGAGGTCGTGCGGAACGTGGACCTGCGCATCCCGGAAGGCGCCCGGGTCGCCCTGGTGGGCGCGAACGGCGCGGGGAAGACCACGCTCCTCGCGATGCTGGCCACGCTGGTCTCCCCGACCAGCGGACGCGCCACCATCGCCGGCCACGACCTGGGCCGGCACCCCCCGGCGCTGCGCCGCGCCATCGGCGTGCTGGGCCACCAGCCGATGGTCTACGAGGACCTGAGTTCGCTGGAGAACCTCCAGTTCTTCGCGCGGCTGTATGGGATCCCGGACGCCGAAGCCCGCGTGGAGGAGTTGCTGCGCGCGGTCGGCCTCTGGCTCCGCCGTCGCGAACCGGCTGCCGTGCTTTCGCGCGGCTACCACCAGCGCCTGGCGCTCGCCCGGGCGCTCCTCCACCGCCCCGCGGTACTCCTGGCGGACGAGCCGGAAACCGGCCTGGACCCGGAGGGCGTCGCCCTCCTGGACGAACTCGCGCTCACCGTGCCGAGCCTGACCGTGATCGCCGCCACCCATCGTGTCGACCGCGTAGACGCATGGGCCACCGGCCTCGTGCGCCTCGACCGCGGCCGGGTGGTGGAGGACACGGCGAGCGTGCCGCTGGCGGCGGAGGTGCGCCCGTGAGCCTCGCCTGGGTCGTGATGCAGAAGGACCTGCGCCTGGCGTGGCGCAACCGCACGGCGTGGCTGTCGGCGGGCGCCTTCGCCACGATCAGCGTGCTCATCTACTCGTTCGCGTTCGACCTCGCGACGCGGGACGTGCGGCCGCTGCTGCCCGGCGTGCTGTGGACCACGTTCCTGTTCGCGGGCGTGTTCGCGGCCGGGCAATCGTTCCAGCACGAGGCGGACGAGGGCACGTTCGATGCGGTGCTGCTGTCGCCGGCCTCGCCGACAGCGATCTTCTTCGGCAAGGCGGCGAGCAACCTCATCGCCCTGCTCGTCATCGAGTGTTCCCAGTTAGTGCTCGCGACTATCCTGTTCAATACAGCCCTGATCAGCGCGGAGTTGCTCGCCATCGTGTTCGTCGGGACCGTCGGTTACGTCTCGCTGACGACGCTCCTGTCGATCATGGGCAGCCGCGTGCGCAGCCGTGCCGTGCTGCTGCCGGTGCTCTCCATGCCCTTGCTCATCCCGCTCCTGATCGGCGCCGTGCGCGCCACCGGTGCGTCCCTCGGCATCGAGGCAGGGACCGCGCCGTGGATGCTGCTGCTGGCCGTGTTCGCGCTGTGGAGCACGCTCATCTCGGCGCTGCTGTTCCCGGTCGCGGTGGAGCGATGACCGCGCTCGCGCTGCGTCTGCTGAACCTGCGCTGGACGGTCCTGCCCCCCGCGACCGGGATCGCGATGATGGCGATGATCGTCGGCGCCCTGGTCGCCGCGCCCCGCGAGATCATCGAGGGCGAAGTGCAGCGGCTGATGTACATCCACGTGCCGTCCGCAATCGCGACCTACGGCGCATTCTTCATCACGTTCGTCGCCTCGATCATGGTGCTGTGGAAGCGGGACATGCGCTGGGATGCGCTGGCCCGTGGCAGCGCGCAGGTGGGCGTGCTCTTCACGGCACTGGTGCTGCTGAGCGGCGCGATCTGGGGGAGGCCGATCTGGGGCGTCTACTGGACGTGGGACGCGCGCCTCACCACCACCCTCATCCTGTTCCTCATCTACTCCGCCTACCTGCTCGCGCGCGCCATCTCCGACTCCACGGACGAGCAGGCGGCGCGGTACGCGGCGGTGATCGGCATCGTCGGGTTCCTGGACGTACCGCTGATCCAGATGTCCGTCCGCTGGTGGCGGACGCTCCACCCGCAGCCCATCATCTTCACGACCAAACCCGCCCTGCCGGGCGAGATGCTGATCGTGCTGCTCATTGGCTTCGTGGCCGTCTTCCTGCTCGCGGCGTGGTTGATCTCGCTGAGCACGGAGACGGAGCGGCTGCACCAACGGCTGGCGGGCGTCCGCGCCGGCGTCGACCGCCACGAAGGGGCGTAATGGACAACATCGAGTACCTGTTCGCGGGCTTCGCCGTCGTCTGGGCCTGCATCTTCATCTACCTCCTGCTGCTCCAGGGCCGCCTCCGCTCCCTCCAGAACGAGATCGAGCGGCTGGAGGAGCGACTGGAAGAGGCAGACCGAGCCTCCGCACGCCAGCTCGGGTTCAAGCGCGTCCGACAAGACGGGACACCACCCGGCGACACCCGCTGAGGCGGACGACCGCCCCTGCTCCGTGCGGCCTGCGCGCAGTAGCATCAGGCACAGGATTAGCGAGATTACGGCGCGCGAGCACGCCCTGCGGGCGGCCGAGCGGGAGACCCACCGAGTGCGGACCGAAGCCGGACAGGGATCGCCGCTGAGCGACGCTTCGGCGTCGGCACGATCGCGTCCCCTGCAGATGCTCCGCGACTACTTCACCCTCACCAAGCCCTCGATCATGTTGCTGCTGCTGATCACCACCGTGCCGGCGATGGTGCTGGCGGCGGAGGGCTGGCCCGGCACGCGGCTGGTGCTGGCGACGCTGCTCGGCGGCGCGCTGGCGGCGGGCGGCGCGGGCGCCGTGAACATGTGGATCGACCGCGACATCGACGGCCTGATGAAGCGGACGCAGAACCGCCCGATCCCCAGCGGTCGTATTCCCGCCCACCACGCCGCGATCTTCGGCTTCGTCCTGGGACTGTCGTCCGGGCCCTGGCTCTACTTCACCGCCAACGGCCTGGCGGCGCTGCTCGCGCTGGGCGCGTTCGCGTTCTATGTCGCGGCGTACTCCCTCTACCTCAAGCGAAAGACGGTCCACAACACCGTCCTCGGCGGCGTCGCTGGCGCCATGCCGCCGCTCATCGGTTGGGCGGCCGTGACCGACTCGATCACCGTCGAGGGGCTGCTGCTCTTCTTCATCGTCTTCTACTGGCAGCCGCCCCACTTCTGGGCACTCGCCCTGGCGCTGGAGGAGGACTACCGGGAAGCCGGCATCCCGATGATGCCGGTAGTCCTGGGCGAGCACGTCACGAAGATGCAGACAGTCGCCTACGCAGTGTTGACGCTGTGCGTGACGCTCATGTTCGGTGCCGCGGCGTCGCTCGGCGCGCTCTACTTCGCCGTCGCGCTCGTGGGGGGGCTGGGGTTCACCTGGTTCGCGGTGCGGATGTACCGGGGCGCAGGCCTCGCGGGGACGCGCGGCATGTTCCGCTACTCCACGCTCTACCTGGCCGTGCTGTTCGCGGCGATGGTCTTGGACCGAGCGCTCCTGGGCTGAGCCGCAGCGTCGGCCGGCGCTAGGCGTCCCGGAACGAGAACGAGAAGCGCGCGAGGACGAACGTCCCCGCCACCCAGGCCAGCAGCATCAGCAGTGCCGGCCCCTGCTCCAATAACCCTTCGCCGTCCAGCGTCAGGCCTCGCAGCGCGGTCAGCATGTGCGTGAGCGGCAGCGCTTGCACGATCGGCTGGATGAAGGCGGGCAGGCCCTCCGTCGGGAAGAAGGTGCCGCTCAGGAACATCATCGGCAGGGTGACGGCGTTGGCCGCGCCCTCCACCGCCCCGCGGCCCTGCACGCGGCCGGCGATGATCACGCCCAGGTTCAGGAACACGAGCGTCCCGAGCACGCACACGAACAGGAACCCGATGCCACCGCGAAGCACGTTCGCGCCCAGTGCTTCTGCCACCAGCGTGAGCAGCACGACTTGCGCAGCGGCGATCACGAGGTGCGCGACGACGACTGAGGCGAAGAAGCGCCACGGCGCCAGGGGCGTGGCGCGGATCCGCCGCAGCACGCCCTCCTCGCGGTATCGGGACAGCGACCCGGCCAGGCTGATGGTTGCGAACGACATCAGTCCCATGCCGATGATGCCGGGGCCGACGAACTGGAAGAACGTGACCTCGTCCCCGCCCACGTTGCGAGAGGCCACCTCGATCGCCCGGGGTGCGCCGCTCAACGCGATGTTGACCTCCTGCACCACCGAGATGATGGAGGCGGTGGTCACGCTGCTGCCGATCGGGTCGCTGATCGCGATCAACAAGTCACCGATGACGGTGGTGCCGCTGGCGTCCAGCACCAGCGCGGCGTCGATGGCGTCGTCGTCCTCGATCGCCTGCATCGCGGCGGCCAGCGTCGCGAGGTCGGGCCGCACCGTGACCTCCAGGAAGTCGACGTCCTCGAGGGCGCCCGTCAGCGCCTTCACGCGCGCCTCGGCGACGTCGCCGGCGACGACCAGGTCCGTGGTGCCGTAGGAGTCGAAGGAGAAGAGGCGGAAGACGCCCAGGAAGAGCATGGGGAAGGCGAACGCCCAGAACAGCGCCTGGTGGTCGCGCACGACCATCTTGATGCTGGCGCCCAGCAGCGGCTTCATCCGGCGAGCCCCCGCCCGGTCACGGAGAGGAACACGTCCTCCAGCGTTGCCGGCTGGATGACCAGGTCGGTCACCTGCGTGCTGGCACCCGCCGCCAGCGCCGTCAGCGCCTCCACGACACGCGGCGCCTCGCCTGCGCGCACGCGGGTCACGGAACCGTCCGGAGAGGCCTCCTGCTGCGCCTCCATGACGCCGGGGATCGCCTGGACGGCCGCAAGGGCCAGCGGGACGGCGGTGCGGAGCGTGATGCGGTAGGGCGCGTGCAGGCTGCGGATCAGGCCGACCGGGGTGTCGAGGGCGACGATCTGGCCGGCGTTCAGGAAGGCGACGCGGTCACACAGAGCTTCCGCCTCCTCCATGTAGTGCGTGGTCAGCACCACCGTGGCGCCTGCCGCACGCACCTCGCGCACGATCTGCCAGAGGTCGTGGCGCGCGTCCGGGTCCAGGCCGGCGGTCGGCTCGTCGAAGAAGACGAGTTCCGGTTCGTTCACCAGCGCGGCGACGATGCTGAAGCGCTGCCTCATGCCGCCGGAGAGCTGCTTGATACGCGCGTCCGCCCGGTCCTCCAGCCGCACGCGGCGCAGGAGGCCCATCGGCTCCGCGGCGCGCGGGTAGAAGGAGCCGAACAGCGTGAGGATCTCGCGCAGCGTCAGGTACTGGTGGTAGGAGGACGCCTGCAACTGCACGCCGATGCGCGCCTTCACCGCTTCCGGCTGCTCCACGACGGGGAGCCCCAGGACGGAGGCCGAGCCCTCCGTCGGGCGTGTGAGCCCTTCGAGGATCTCGACGAGCGTGGTCTTCCCCGCCCCGTTCGGGCCCAGGATGCCGAAGATCTCGCCCGGCTGGACCTCAAAGGTGGTTCCGCCCAGGGCGGTCAGGTCACCGTAGCGCTTGACCAGCCCCTGGGCCTGGATGACGGGCGGCATGGCCGAGGCAGCGGCGCGGGCCGCCTAGCCCCGAACCTCCACGATCCGGAATGGGATCGGGCCTGACGGGGCAACCACGGTCACCTCGTCACCCTCGGAGCGGTTCTGGACGGCGATGCCCACGGGCGACTGGATCGAGATCTTCCCGTTCTTCGGGTCGACCTCGGCCGGGCTGACCAGGGTGAAGGACTGCTCCTTCTCGGTGGCCAGGTTCAGCAGCCGCACGAAGGAGCCCACGTTCGCACGCCCCCCCTTCGCCTGCTCGTCAATGATGACGGCGTTGCGGAGCTTCTCCTCCAGGTCGCGGATGCGCATTTCGATGTGCGCCTGCTCGTCGCGGGCCGCGTCCAGTGGCGCATTCTCGCGGAAGTCCTTGTCCGCCATCGCCTCGCGGAGCTTGTCCGCGATCATCGGGCGCTTCGACTTCTCGTCCGCAAGCTGCTGTTCGAGGAACTTGAGGCCGTCCAGCGTCACATAAAAGGCGTTCCCGCCCAGGTCCTGGTTCGCACCGCGGCCGCCACGCGCTCCGCCGGAGCCGGGTCCGAGCTGCAGGAACGGCACGAGGTTGATCGAGGTGAACGCGAGCCGGGAGGCGTGCGCCAGGAAGGCACGCAGCGGCTCCACCTCTTCGGGCGTGCCGTTGGTGCGCTGCTTTACATACGTCGCGACCTGGGAGCCGGCCAGTTCCGACATCAGGTGCGCGGGCCCAAGCCAGTCGATGAATGCCTGCACGACCGGGATGTCGGTCTCGGCCTTCTCCGGCTCGCTCAGGAACGAGTTCTGAAAGTGTGCGAGCGCCTCGCTCGCAGTCACAGGCTCCGCCATGGGGCGGCCTCCCGCCTTGTATACCGTGTTGCCGTACGTTGTTTGATGTCGGCGAACGGGGTTCCGCGCTTCGCACCAGTCTACGAGAATCATCGGCAAGCGTGTCAACGCGACGCATTTCGACGCGCTGGGAGCCCCATGAACGACCGCCTCGCCCCCCTGCTCGACGAGGCGGCCCGGCTCGGGCTGTCCCTGACCGAGCCCCAGCGCGCCGCGTTCGAGGCGTACCTGGACCTGATCGAGGCGCAGAACGAGTGGGCGGGGATCACCTCGATCGCCGACCCGGCGGAGATGCAGCGCCGCCACTTCGGCGAGTCGCTGGCGCTCCTGGTTGCGCTGCGCAGCGCCGGCCTCCTCACCGGCGCTCCGGTCCGGGTCGCCGACCTCGGGCCGGGGGGCGGCTTCCCCGGCCTCCCGATGCGGATCGTGGCCCCGTCCCTGCGCCTGACCCTGATCGAGAGCCACGGCCGCCGCTGCGACTTCATGCGCGAGGTCGTCGCGACGCTCGGGCTCGAGGGCGTCGAGGTGGTGCAGGCGCGCGCGGAGGACGCCGGGCGCCAGCCGGCGCTGCGGGAGGGCTTCGACCTCGTCATCGCCCGAGCGCTGGCGGCGGTGCGGGTGCTGGTGGAGTACGGCCTGCCGCTGCTGAAACCCGGCGGCGTGCTGGCGACGCCGAAGGGCTCGCGCTGGCGCGACGAACTGGAGGAGGCGGGGCACACGCTCTCCGAACTTGGCGGCGTGACACTGGAGACGGTCGCGATGCCGCTGCCGCCGGGCGTCCCGGAGCAGGCGGTGGTGCTCGTGCGGCGCGAGGGCCCGCTCAGCGACCGCTACCCGAGGCGCGCCGGGATGCCGGTGAAGCGGCCGCTCTAGCGCCGGGAGCGCCCTCCGCGGCTGCCTGCGGCGGGTCGGGGTAGAATCTGGGCGGCTCTCCCCGCCGACGCATCAACCGCTTCCCGAGAACGCCCCACGATGGCGTTCGGCTGCGAGGAGACCCCGTGCCCCCCATGCTCCGGACGACCGCCGCGCGCCTGCGTCGCCTGGCCACGCTCGACACGACCGTCTTCGACGAGATCCGCCTGGACGCGAGTGCGATCTTCCCGGCGCTGGTGGTGGCGGGCGTCAGCCTGTTCCTGTTTGGGCTCGGCGGCTGGCTGTGGTGGATCACCTCCGGCCTCGGCGACCGTGGGACGGTCTTCTTCAAGACCGCGGTGCTGGGCACCGCCTTCTCCGGGGCGCTCTGGGTGGCCTGGCTGGTGGTGGCGACGGCGGTGTACCAGCGCCTGACGGGGCTGCCGCTGCGCGTGGAACAATTCGTCCGCGCCGCCGGCTTCGCCTGCCTGCCGCTCGCCCTCGGCCCGCTCATGGTGGTGCCGTCCGTCTCCTTCGGCGTGGGCATCTTCCTGCTGGCGACGTGGATGGTCGCGACGCACGAGGCGCTCGCCAGCGTCGCCGGCCGCCGAGGCGGCCCGGTGGTGGCGGCGAACCTCGCCGGGTTCGGTGTGTGGGTGGTGGTGATGTCGCTGCTATCGACGGGCGCGCACCAGATCGGCCCCGGCCCGTTCCTGGCCGAGTCGATCTGGGACGCCATCGCCAGCGCGAACGTGATCTTCCAGGTCACCGGCTAAGGTCGCTCGCCACAGGCGGGCCTAGCCGACGACGCCCCGCTCGCGCAGCGCGGCGATCCGCGCCGCGTCGTAGCCGAGCGCGCCGAGGATTGCGTCGGTGTGTTCACCGGGCCGCGGGGCCGTGGAGCGCACGGCGCCAGGCGTCTCGGAGAACTTCGGGCCGATGCCGATCTGCGGCACCTGCCCGAGGCGCGCGTCCTCCACCTCAACGACCATGCCGCGCGACCGCTGGTGCTCGTCGCTGAGCGCCTCGGCGAGGTCGAGCACGGGCGCGATGCACAGTTCCACGGCGCGCAGGTCGGCAAACCACTCGTCGCGGGGCTTGCCCCGGAAGAACCGCGCGAGGTGCTCCGCGAACTCGGCATGCCTCGACGTGTCGAACTCGGCATCGAGCAGGTCGTCGCGCCCGACGACGCGGCAGAGGTTGGCCCAGAACTGCGGCTCCAGCGAGCCAATCGAGATCCACTTGCCGTCGCCGCACTCGTACACGTTGTAGTGCGGCGAGCCGCCGCCCAGGTTGCCCCGCCCCGGCGAGGGCGGCGCGCCCCCGGCGAGAACGCCGCCCGAGGCGCTCGCGAGCAGATAGAGGACGTTGTCGGACATCGCCATGTCCAGGTACTGGCCTCGACCGGTGCGATCGCGCGCGAGCAGCGCGCTGACGATGGCGAACGCGGTCATCAGGCCGCCGCCGGCGAAGTCCGCGACGATGTTCTGCGGCATCGCCGGGCGCCCCTCCAGCCCCGTCATGCCGAGCGCACCCCCGACGGCGATGTAGTTGATGTCGTGCCCCACCAGGTCGCGGTAGGGGCCGGTCTGGCCGTACCCGGACAGCGAGGCGTAGACGATGCGCGGGTTGGTCGCGCTGATCGCCTCGTAGCCCACGCCCAGCCGGTCCGTGACGCCGGGGCGGAAGCCCTCCAGGAACACGTCCGCGTCCCGGGCGAGGTCGTGGACGACGGCGCGTCCCTCCTCCGCCTTCAGGTTCACGACGATCGAGCGCTTGTTCCGCCCGAGCGCGCCGAAGGCTCGACGCCGCTCCGCCACCGCCTCGTCCGTCTCCCGGCCGCCGATCACCTGCACCGCGCCGGCCGGCGCCTCCACCAGCGTCACCTCCGCGCCCAGGTCGCCCAGCAGCATCGAGGCGTACGGCCCCGGCGCCAGGCGCGAGAGATCGACGACGCGCACACCCTCCAGCGGTCCAGGCATCGGTGGCTCCTCTCGGACGCGGCGAACGCGAGGATGGTACGTCCACCACGCGCGTTTTGAACCCGCCCGGTTGGCGCGAGCGAGGATCACGCGAGGCGAACACGGACGTGCGATCCTCCCGGCACGCTCACCGGACACGGAAGGACGCCGCATGCACCCCTCGGGCCGGCCACTCGTCATCTCCCACCGCACGAACGAGGGCGACTCGCCGGAGAACACGCTGCTCGGCATCGAGCGGGCGATCGCGGACGGCTGCGACGCAGTAGAGGTGGACGTGCGCGCCACCCTGGACGGCGCGCTCGTGCTGATGCACGACGAGATGCTGGAGCGCACGACCGGCGACCCGCGGGCCGTCGAGGCGGTGACGCTAGAGGCACTCCGCGCACTGCGCTGCGGCGGGCCGCAGGGCCACGAACCGCAGCCCATCCCCACGCTGGACGAGACGCTCGCCTGCCTCGCCGGCCGCATCGCCGTTGTGATCGACGTCCCCGCGCCGGGCGAGGCGATCGAGGCGAGCATCGCGGAGGCGGTGCGCCGCGCCGGCGCGGAGGCGCGGACGTGGCTCACCCCCACCTTCGACGACGAGGTCGAGCGCACGCTCCGGCGCTTCCCCGGCTTCCCGACGTACTTCGACCTGACCCACCGCCCGCTGCCGCCCGAGGCGATCGAGGAGCGGATCCGGCTGGCGGGACGCCTGGGGGTCACCGGCATCAACCCGATCCACACCGCCCTCACGCCGGAGGCGGTTGCGCTCGCGCACGGCCTCGGGCTGCAGGTCGCGTGCTGGACGGTGGACGAGCCCGCCGACATCGCGCGCGTGATTGGCCTCGGCGTCGACGCCATCACCACGAACTACCCGGTGCGCGTGTTCCAGGCGGCCCGGGACGCCCTCGGCGGGCGGCTAGACCGCTAGCGCGAGGCGTCTCTACACTGGCAGTCCCACGCTCGCGGGGGCCCGTAGCTCAGTTGGTAGAGCGCGACACTGGCAGTGTCGAGGTCAGGGGTTCGAGACCCCTCGGGTCCACCACACTCACGCCGAGCGCATGGATGACGCGCGCTATAGTGCGCCGATGACACCCACCTTCGAAGACGTCATGAAGCCCCTGCTGGAGCTCGTCGCCACACGCGGTGAGATATCCCTGGCCGCCGCGCGTGACGAGCTCGCGACGACATTCGGCCTGTCTGACGACGAACGTACGCAACTCCTGCCCTCGGGCCGAGCCACCCGGTGGGCCAGTCGAGTCCACTGGGCCAAGACGTACCTGTACAAGGCCGGCCTGATCGACGCCCCGCGACGGGGCACGATCGCGGCGAACGCCGAAACCCGACGCATCCTCGCCACCAACCCCGCTCGCGTGGACAAGGCCCTGTTGCTCACTGTCCCAAAGTTCGTCGAGTGGCTCGACCGCACGGTGCCCGAGAAGGAAACCGGCACATCCGCGATCAGGGAGCCATCGGACGGTGCAACTCCCCGCGAGCAACTCGACCGTGCGTACGCCTCGTTGAAGCACGATGTGCTGGACGATCTGCTGGAGCGTGTTCGTGAGGTGGAGCCGGCGCAGTTCGAACGCCTCGTCGTCCAGCTCATGACGCGCCTTGGTTATGGCGGGCCACTGGGGGGTGCGGAACACCTGGGCGGATCCGGCGACGGAGGCGTGGACGGAGTCATTCGCGAGGACAAGCTCGGACTTGAGCTCGTGTACCTACAGGCGAAACGATGGAAGGATCCGGTTTCACGGCCGAGCGTGCAGAGCTTCGTTGGCAGCCTGGAGGGCTTCCGATCGCGTAAGGGCGTGTTCATCACCACCTCTACGTTCTCGCGGGAGGCACGCGAGTACGTCCGGCAGATCGAGAAGCGCATCGTCTTGATCGACGGTCACGAACTGGCAGAACTGATGTATGAGGCCGGCCTTGGCGTCGCGACAGATCAGACGTTCGAGTTGAAGTCGATCGATACGGACTTCTTCACGAACGACCTGGACTGAGCCTGAACCATGCCAATCCCACTCGCTGTCGCGCTCGGAGGGGCCGCAGGGTCACTGCTGCGGTACTGGATCGCGACCGGGCTCACGAACCGCGCCGGGTTCATCGGGGCCGGGACGTTCGCCGTCAATATCACCGGCGCATTCCTGATCGGGCTGCTGCTCGGGCTGATCGAGACGCGCTGGACGGGGATCCCGAGGTGGATCGGGAGCGGCCTGGGCATCGGCGTCCTCGGCGGCTACACGACCTTCTCGTCCTACATGTGGGACGCCGTGCGACACGT
This sequence comes from Dehalococcoidia bacterium, assembly GCA_030684635.1. Taxonomy (GTDB): domain Bacteria; phylum Chloroflexota; class Dehalococcoidia; order UBA2979; family UBA2979; genus W-Chloroflexi-9. Next base: position 5,737 of record JAUXUW010000196.1, on the reverse strand, counting down.
CGAGGAAGGGCGCTGGTTCGCCGCCGTCCTCTACCTCTTTGGCACGCTGGCGGTCGGCCTCGCGGTGGCGGTCGCCGGCCTCGCGCTGGGCCGCGCCGCGGGCTGAGTCGCTAGCGGGCGAGCGGCAGCCGCACCTCGACCTCGAAGCCCCTGCCGGCGCGGTTCCGCGCGACGATCGTGCCGCCGTTGGCGCGGACGTGGCCGGCGACGATCGCCAGCCCGAGGCCCGAGTGGCCGCCGCTGGGCGTCCGTGCCGTGTCGACGCGGGTGAAGCGGTCGAAGACCGTCTCCAGCGCCTCCGGCGGCACGCCCGGGCCGCGGTCCAGCACCCGGAGCACAGCGTCCCCGGCGTCCTCGTCAGTCTCGACCGCGATCGGGGTGCCCGAGGGCGTGTGCGCGATGGCGTTCTCGACGAGGGCGCGAAGCACACGCCGCGCATCGGTGTCGGTGGCGCGGGCGAGGACCGAGGGGCCCCGTCGCGTGGCCTCGGAGGCGTGCGCCTCCAGCAGGGGACGCATCTGCGCGAGCACCCCCTCCGCTACCGCGGCGAGGTCGGTACGGGCATCGTGAGGCGCGCCCGGCGCCCGCTCCAGGCGCGCGAGTTCCAGCAAGTCATCAACGAGCGCGGAAGCCTCGACGGCGGTGTCGCGGAGATCTTCGACGGCGCTCCGTTGATCCTGCGAGAGTGGGTCGCGCAGCAGCACATCGGTGCCGGCTCGGATGACGGCGAGCGGGGAGCGCAGTTCGTGAGAGGCGTCGCTCACGAAGGCGCGCTGCCGCTCATACGCGATGGCGATCGGCTGGAGCGCACGCCCGGCGAGGACGTAGCCGCCGACCAGCGCCAGCACCGCCCCACCGAGGCCGACCGAGCCGAGCACCACGAGCAGCGACTGCAGTTGGCGCTCGTACGAGGCGAGTCCGCGCCCGCCCATCACCACGCCCTCGACCTCGCCACCCGCGATGCCTCGATGCCAGACGGGCGCCACGAATAGCCGGAAGCGATCGCCGTGCTCCTTCACCGTGAACCAGGTGGACTCGCCGTGCAGCGCGCGCGCGAGCAGATCTTCCTCCGCAAAGTCCTCCGCCTCAACATCGTTCGGATTGGCCAGGAGCGCGCCGTCGGTGCGGAACACCAGCAGGAACACGCCGGCGGTCTCGCTGTCGTACTCGCGATCGAGGTCCAGCGGGTTCAGCCGCTCCAGAGGCGGCGCGGTGGACTGCCAGGCGGCCACCACGGTGCTGACGCTGCGGTCGATCTCGTCGCTCAGGCTGCGGCGCATGGAGACATACGCAACGCTGCCGAGCAGCACGAGCATCGCCACGAAGATCGCGGCGTAAGTCAGGGTGAGGCGCAAGCGCGCACGGCGGATCACGGCGTCGGCCCGTCCGCCTCAAGCCGGTAGCCCACACCTCGGACGGTCGTAATCGCCGCGGCGTCGCCGAGTTTGCGACGGAGGTAGTGGACGTAGAGGTCGACGGCGTTCGCTTCCGGCTCGTCGTCGTACCCCCAGACGCGAGACAGCAGGCTCTGGCGGGTGAGCACCCGGCCGACGTTCCGCATCAGCGTCTCCAGCAGGCGGAACTCGGTGGGCGAAAGGTCCACCGCGATGCTGCGCGCACGTACCTCGTGCTTCACGAGGTCCATCTCAACCTCCCCGGCGGTCAGCACCGGGTGGCGCGCGGTGCTGCGCCGGCCGAGCGCACGCAGGCGCGCGGACAACTCCTCGAAGGCGAACGGCTTCACCAGGTAGTCATCCGCGCCGCTATCCAGGCCACGGACGCGGTCTTCCGTCTCGCCGCGAGCGGTGAGCATCAGCACGGGGGTGCTGACGTGCTGGTCGCGCAGCCGCCGCACGACCTCGAACCCGTCGAGGCGGGGCATCATCACATCCAGCACCAGCACGTCGTAGTCGGGGTCGGCGCCGCCGGCGACCGCCGCCTCGCCGTCCTCGACGACATCGACGACGTGGCCTTCGCCCTCCAGCCCGCGCTTGATGATGCGCGCCAGGCGCTGGTCGTCTTCGGCAACGAGAAGCCTCATGCCCGGAGCGTACTGCCGCATTCTTTGAGTCGCCTGTGCGCCTTCCTGTGAGAACTCACATCGGCCTCACAGAGACGCCGAAGCCCGCGGCGGGAGGATGGCCTCGAAGCAAAGGAGGCCCTCATGGCCAGGTCAGTCGCACTCGCATACAGCATCGCCGGAGCCGCCGTGGCTGCGGCCGTCATCGTCATCGCGGGCTCCACGGTGGGCCTCGGTGGGGGGAATGAACAGGACGCCACCCTGTTCACGGCCGCCGAGGCGGCCAGCGTCGATCCGGCGGCGGTGGATGCGGCGATCGCGTCCGGGGCCGCGCGCACGGAGGTCGTCCAGACCGCGACCGGCGAGCAGGTGGAGTACGTCTATGTGGACGCGCCGGCTTCCGCCCGCGGCCACGACGACGACCACGAAGACGATGACGACGACCACGAGGAGCGCGAGCACCGCGGCGAACGGGAGCACGACGATGACGACTAACGCCCGACCGGCGAAGGAACGCCGCCTGCTCGTGAACCTGTCGGTGGTGGCCGGCTCTGCCGCCATGCTGGCTGCGTCATGGCTGGGCATTGCCTCGACCGCACCAGCGGAAGGTGACGCCGCGAACCTCGCGGCAGCCGTCCCCGCCACAGCAGTGATCCCGGCAGTCAGCCCGGCCGTGGCCTCCGCCGACCCGGTCGGCGCCGCCAACCTCATCCCGACCCCGACCCCAACCCCGGCCCCGCGCCGGGTGATCGTCACGAGGCAGTCGAGGGCGTCATGACGACCCACGAGTTCCGGGCGATGAACACGGACTGGTGGATCACGTCCGACCAGGGCGAACTCGCCGAGTCGGAAGCGCTGGTCCGCGAAGCGGAGCGCCGCCTGTCACGATTCCTCCCGGACTCCGCGCTGAGCCGGCTCAACCGCGACCGGACCGTCACCGACCCGTGGCTGGCGGAGGTCACGCGACGGGCGCTGGCCGCGCACGAGCAGACCGGTGGGGCCTTCGACATCCGCGTCGCCGACGCACTGGTGGCCGCCGGGTACGACCGGACATTCGAGCTGATCGAGGCGCACCCCGCCTCGCAGGGCCTCGCCTCCCGTCCTGAAGCACCGGCCCTGGAGGTCTGTGTCGACGGAGACACGGTGACCCTGTGCGGGACCGGCACGATCGACCTCGGCGGCATCGCCAAGGGGTGGACGGTGGACCGGGTGGGCGCGTGGCTTACCGGCGCGGGGGCAACCTCCTGGCTGGTCGATGGCGGCGGCGACATCCGCGCCGCGGGACAGATGGCGGACGGCGCGCCCTGGATCGTGGGCGTGGGCGATGGCCTGGCCGTCCGGCTGCAGGACGCCGCGGTCTGCACCTCTTCCACCGGCAAGCGTCGGTGGACGCGCGACGCCGGCGAGGCGCACCACATCATCAACCCCGCGTCCGGCCGCCCCGCCACCGGCGAGGTCACGACCGCCGTGGTGCTCGCGACGGACACGGTGACCGCGGACATCCTCGCCACCGCGGTGATCGCGCAGCCGGCGCGTGGGCTCGCGGCGGTCAATGCGTCCGGCGGCAAGGCAATGGTGGAGATTCATGGACGCTGGGAGATGACCCCGGGAATGGATCGGTGGATCGCATGAACACGATGTCGCTACCGGCGCCGCTGCGGGCGCTGCTGTTCGCCTCCATGGGTGCGCTCGCGACGGCGATGATGCTGTCGCTGTGGGATGCCGCGGCGCACGCGGAGCAGCCAGTCCTCTGGTGGGCGAGCCGGGCCTCCGGCTTCGTCGCCTATGGCGCGCTGGCGCTGTCCGTCCTCTTCGGCGTGCTGATCTCCTCGAAGGGTGCCGGCGGGCTGCTCTCGAAGAAGGCCGTGATGGACCTGCACCAGCAGTGGACGCTCTCGGCCGTCGTCGCCTCCGTGGTGCACGTGGTGACCGTCGTGGGGCACGCGGAGTCCGGCGTCAGCGCCTGGGCTGCTGTCGTCCCGTTCGCGTCGGCGACGCTGACCGGCCCGGTGGCACTCGGCACCGTCGCGTTCGTGGGGCTCGTCGTCATCGCCGCGTCATCCTGGCTGCGGAAGCACGTCCCCTACGCCGCCTGGCGCGCCATCCACGCGCTGGCGTTTGGGGTGATGGTGCTGGGGATGCTGCACGGCATCACGTCCGGCACCAGCACCGCGAGCGCTGCCGCCCAGTGGCTGTACATCCTGACCGGCGCGACGCTCGCCGGCGCCATCACGATGCGGGTGCTCGTGGCCGTCGCGGACAGCCGGCACGCCGAGGCACACCGGGTGCGCTGAGCGCCGGCAGCGCTTCCGGGCCGCCCTGCTACTCTCGATGCGCGCGTCCAGCAGCAAGCCGGACGGGCACACGGATGGGGGAGCGACCGATGGAGCACGTGCGACTGGGCAAGACGGGGCTGTGGGTCTCGCGGCTCTGCCTGGGGACCATGACCTTCGGCCTCCAGAGCGACGAGAGCACCTCCGTCGCGATCCTTAACCGCGCCGCGGAGGGTGGCATCACCTTCCTGGACACGGCGGATGTCTACCCCCTCGGCGGGGGCGTGGAGTACGCCGGACGGACCGAGGAGATCATCGGACGCTGGATGCGCGGCAAGCGCGACCAGTTCATCGTCGCGACCAAGTGCTTCGGCGCGACCGGCAACCAGCGCTGGCAGCAGGGCGCGTCGCGCAAGCACATCATCGAGGCGGTCGACGCCTCGCTGGAGCGGCTCCAGACCGACTACATCGACCTGTACCAGTTGCACGGGTTCGACCCGCACACGCCGATCGACGAGACGCTCCGCGCGCTGGAGGACGTGATCCGCTCCGGTAAGGTGCGTTACATCGGCGTCTCCAACTGGCTCGCGTTCCGCCTCGCACGCGCGATCGGACGGTCCGAGGTCCTCGGGGTGGCGCGCTTCGACAGCGTGCAGCCGCGCTACAACCTGCTCTTCCGGGAGTTCGAGCGCGAACTCCTGCCGCTGTGCCAGGAAGAGGGTATCGGCGTGATCCCGTACAACCCGCTTGCGGGCGGCCTCCTGACGGGCAAGCACTCCCCGGAGGATGGCCCCATGGAGGGCTCCCGCTTCACGATCCAGAACGCGGGCGCCCTGTACCGCCAGCGGTACTGGCACGACCGCGAGTTTGAGACCGTGGAGGACATCCGCCTCGTCGCGGACGAGGCCGGCCTCCCGATGACGCAGATGGCGATCGCCTGGGTGCTCGCGAACCCCGCGATCACCGCCCCGATCATCGGCGCGAGCCGCCCGGAGCAACTCCACGACTCGCTGTCGGCCGTCAACCAGCCGCTCTCCGTAGACGTGAAGCAGCGCCTGGACGACATCACCGAGGAGTACCGCCGGGGCGACGCGACCCGCTAGCGCGGCTCCGTCGCGTCCAGGCCCACCGAGGACGGCTGGTAGCATCGAAGGTGCTCCTGCACCGGAAGGCTGACCATGCGCGCTCGATCCCTGCTCACCCTTGCCGCGGCCCTCGGGGTCGGCATGGTCGCCCTCGCCTGTAACGGCGGCGAGGACGGCGACGCCACGGCATCCGCGACCGCAGTAGCGACGGCAGCGCCGACCGGCTCGCCCGAGACATCCTCTACCGCCACAGAGACGGCCAGCGCGACCCCAACGGCCACGGGGACCCCGGGTGGCCCGCCCTCCGCCGCCCCGCGCCCAGTCGCCCTCGAAGCCGTGGAACCGGAAGTCGTGCTGGA
>JAUXUW010000165.1 GCA_030684635.1 Dehalococcoidia bacterium | reverse complement strand
ATGGACGGGCTGGCGGAGGTTGTGGGCGCGGCGACGAAGGACGAACGCCCGGAGGTCCAGGCCTCCGCGGTGGAGTTCGTGCTGGAGGGGCTGCACCTCAACAAGCGCCTGAACAAGGATCGCCTCGGAGGTCAGTCGCTCTACCGCGGATAGCCTGCGGGGATGGCGCCGACGAGATGAAGCGAGGCACCCGATGCCGATGACGTTTCGCTACAGCGAATGGGACGGGACTCAGACGATCCCGTCGCTGGACGCGGACGACGTGCTCGAGGCGCTGTCCGACGACCTGATGAACTTCGGGGATCTCCAGCACGCGCTGCGCAACTTGATGCAGCGCGGCACGCGCACGCCCCAGGGCGACCGGATGCAGGGCCTGCGCGACATCCTCCAGCGGCTGCGCCAGATGCGCCGCCAGCGGCTGGACCAGTTCGACATGGGTGGCGTGATGGAGGACATCCGCCGGCAGCTCGAAGAGATCCTGGAGATGGAGCGCAACACCCTCGACGAGCGGCTCGGCGAGCAGGGGCAGGACGGCCAGCCCGACGCGAGCCAGCAGGGGCAGCAGCCGGAGGGTTCGGACGGCCTCGACGGCGATGGTGACGCCGAGGACGGCGATGCCGCTGCGGGCGAGTCCGACCAGCAGGGCATGCCTGGCCAGCAGGGCCAGCAGCGCGGCCCGCGCTCGCAGCGTGGCCAGTCGCAGACGGGCCAGTCCCAGCGCGGCCAGCAGTCAGGCCAGCCGCAGGGCGGGCAACCCTCGGGCAGCCCGCAGGGTAGCGAGCAGGGCGAAGGCGGGGAGCAGGGGCAGGCTGGCGGCGAGCAGTCCGCGGAGCAGCAGTTCCAGGAGATGCTCCAGCGCATCGCGCAACGGAAGCAGCAGTTCCTGGATCAGTTGCCGCCTGACGCGCCAGGCCAGATGAAGGAACTCCAGAACTACGAGTTCCTCAACCCGGAGGCCCAGCACAAGTTCCAGGAACTCGTCGACCAGCTCAAGCAGGCGATGACGAACCAGTTCTTCAAGGACGTCGAGAAGATGGTCCAGGAGATGTCTGAAGGGGACATCCAGCGGATGAAGGACATGGTGAAGGCGCTCAACGACATGCTGGCGCAGAAGATGCGCGGGCAGGAGCCGGACTTCGATTCCTTCATGGAGCAGTTCGGCGACATGTTCGGCGATAACCCGCCGCAGTCCCTCGACGAACTGATCGAGCAGATGCAGGCGCAGATGCAGGCGATGCAGTCGCTGATGCAGTCCATGCCCGGCGACCAGCGCGACCAGTTGCAGAGCATGCTCTCGGACCGCCTCGGCGACCCGGAACTGGAATCGGAGCTGTCGGAGCTCGCGCAGAACCTGGACTTCATGAACCCGGGCCGGGAGGATCCCACCTCCTACCCGTTCCGCGGCGACGAGGAGATCGACCTCCAGCGCGCGATGGAACTCATGTCCGAGATGCACGACATCGACGACATGGAGCGCGACCTGGAGCGCGCCCAGTACACCGGCGACCTGGAGCACGTGGACCTGGACCAGCTCCGCGAACTCCTGGGCGACGAGGCCGCGCAGCAGTTCGAGGAGTTGAAGAAGCTGCTGGAGGTCCTCGAACAGGCAGGCTACGTGCGGCGCGAGGGTGACGAGTGGAAGCTCACCCCCCGCGGCACGCGCATGATCGGCCAGCGCGCGCTTACCGAGATCTACAAGCAGTTGAAGAAGCACGGGCTGGGCAACCACGCGGTGCCGGAGGCCGGCCGTCACGGCGAGCGCCTGGACGAGTCGAAGCCGTACGAGTTCGGCGACCCGTTCCAGCTGGACATGCGGCGCACGATCATGAACGCGTTGGAGCGCGAAGGACGCGGCGCTCCCGTCCACCTCGATCCCGAGGACTTCGAGGTCTACCGCACCGAGATCGTCACGACGACGGCGACCGTGCTCATGGTGGACCTGTCGTGGTCCATGGCGCTGCGCGGCTCATTCCAGGCGGCGAAGAAGGTGGCGCTGGCGCTACAGAACCTGATCCGCACGCTTTACCCGAAGGACACGCTCTACGTGATCGGCTTCTCCGCGTACGCGCGGGAACTGAAGCCGCAGGAGTTGCCGTACGTCCGCTGGGACGAGTCCGTGCTGGGGACGAACATGCACCACGCGCTCATGCTGGCGGAGAAGATGCTGGCGAAGCACCGTGGCGGATCGAAGCAGATCCTGATGATCTCGGACGGCGAGCCCACGGCGCACCTGGAGCGCGGTCGCTCGCAATTCGCCTACCCACCGAGCCCGGTGACGATCCGCGAGACGCTGAAGCAGGTGAAGCGGGTGACCCAGCAGGGCATCACCATCAACACCTTCATGCTGGACCGGAACCACTACCTCAAGGAATTTGTGAACCAGCTCGCGAAGATCAACGGTGGCCGCGTCTTCTACACGACGCCAGACCGCCTGGGCGAGTACTTGCTGGTGGACTACGTCCAGCACAAGAAGAAGAAGATGAACCCGCGCTAGTCCCAGCCGAGGCAGACCCGCGACCCGTGCGCCGACTCATCACTCTCAGCGGGCTCCTCGCCCTGGTAATCGCCGTGGGCTCGGCCTGGTACGTCCTGGTCGAGGGCTTCGGGGTGCTGGACGGCATCTACCAGTCCGTCACCACGCTTTCTACGGTGGGCTTCTCGGAGGTGCATCCGCTGGACACCAGCGGTCGCATCTTCACGATGGTCTTCATCTTCGTGGGGGTGGGGCTGCTCTTCTACGACCTCACGACGTTCGTGGAGGTGGTCGTGGTCGGCCAGGTGGCCGACCAGTTGGGGCTCCGCCGGGTCCGTGGGAAGGTGCGAAAGATGGACGGCCATGTCATCGTCTGCGGGTTTGGCCGGGTGGGTGCGGAGGTCGCGCGCGAGCTCGCGGCGCGGAACAGCCCGTTCGTGATCGTGGACAAGGATCCGGAAGCGCTCGCCGCGTCCGAATGGCCGCACCTGCCGGCGGTGGTGGGTGATGCCACGGAGGAGCAGGTGCTCCGGGATGCGGGCGTAGAACGGGCAGAGGTGCTGATCGCAGCGGCGGACTCGGACGTGGAGAACACCTACATGGTCCTCGTCGCGCGCGCCCTCAACCCAAACATCTTCATCGTTGCCCGGGCAGGCAGTGACTCAGCCGAGCGCCGCATGGTGTCGGCGGGCGCCAACCGTGTGATCTCGCCGTTCCGCATCGGCGGGCGGCGGATGGCGCTGAGCGCAGTCCGGCCGATGCTCCTGGACTTCGTCGATCACATCGCCAGCCGCCAGGAGGTCGACGAAACGAACGTGGTGGCAGAGCTGTTGATTGAGGGCGAGGCGGGCGGCCTCGCCGGGCGCACCGTCGCGGAGGCGTTTCCGCCCGACCGCGGCATGCACGTCCTGGGGATCGAGCGCTCGGACGGGCGTATCGAGACCGGGCCGGGCGGGGCGAGCCTGCTGGAGCGCGGTGACCGGCTGATTGTGTACGGCGACCGCCGGGCGATCGAAGCGCTGGCGGCGACCAGCCCGCATCACGGGCCGCTCGTCCGCCGGACCTGATCGCGGGGGGGCCGTCCGGGCTACATCCAGATGCCGGGGCGCTCTTCCCAGAAGAACTGCACGAGCATGCCGCCGGTGTAGCGCGGGTGGATGAACGCCTCGCTCCAGGTCGCGCCGTCGCGCGAGCCGGAGTTCTGTCCGAAGACCGGGATCTGGTGGTGCTGCAGTGCCGCCAGGGCGTGCCCGAAGTCGCGCACCTGCACGTTGACGTGGTGCATGTTCGGCCCTCGCTCGTCCAGGAAGCGCTGGATGAACGAGCCTTCACCGACTGGTTCGATCATCTCGAAGCGCAGTTGCTGTGTCGGGGTGTCCAGCACCGTGGTGCGGAAGCCGGCCTTCGAGCCGTCGTGCGTGGAGCGGTAGCGCGTGGTGCAGCCGAAGACGCGCTCGTACCACGCCGCCAGGCTGTCGCGGTCCGGCGTCGCGTGCGCCAGGTGGTTGACCGCAACGATGCCCAGGCTGTGCGCGCCTTCGTCCTCGAACGGATCGCCCGTGTGCCACGGCTCACCGGCGTAGAGCTGCCAGAGGAAGCCATGCCCGCCGCCCCGGGGGTGGATGTACGCCATCCCGCGGCTATCGCCCCCCTCGGCCTCCGCGTTCGCCACCTGGTAGCCCCATGGCTCATGCCCCTCCAGCCGGATGGTGGCCGCGGCCTGTGCGGCGTCCTTGATCTGGATGGCAACGTGGTGCAGGCCGGGGCCGGAGGCGCCCTGCAGGAAGCGGTGGAGGTAGGAATCAGGCCCGTTCGGGGCAAGGATCTCCCAGCCGATCCCGGAGGAGCCGGGCACCTCCAGGTTCGCGCCGAAGTAGCCCTCGTCGTTCTCGAACTTGTCGGCGAAGCGGAAGCCCATCACGCGAGTGAGGAAGTCGATCTGCGGATCGAGCGCGGGTACGGCCATGCTGATGTGGTCGAACTTCACGATCTCGATCAACGTGACCTCCTGCAGTATGGGCGTCTATCGATTCTACCGGGCGTCCTCCTACAGCCCACCAGCCGGTAGCATCGGACACATGCAGCAAACCGCCGTTGCTCCCGCGCCCGAGGTGTCAGGCGTCCGCCGCCGCGCCGTGGTGATCGCTAACCCGGCGGCGCGCCACGCCGTCCCGGCTCAGGCGATCCGCGTTGCCGCCGCGCTCGCGCTGCCGGGCTGGGACGTGGAGGTCGTAGAGACGGCCGCCCCCGGCGACGGGCCCCGCCTCGCCTCGATCGCTACGAGGGCGCGTGTGGACGCGGTGGTCGCATGTGGGGGAGACGGGACGCTGAACGGTGTCCTCAACGGCGTGGTAGCAGGCGCACGGATCGCCGGCACGACCCCGGCGGTGGCGCTCATCCCGGCGGGCACCGCGAATGTGTGGGCGCGCGAAATGCACATCCCCCGCGACCCGGAGCAGGCGCTGGCGCTGCTGGAGGGCGGTTTGCGCGTCCCGCTCGACCTCGGCGTTGCGACGCTTCGAGGGGACTCACGGTGCTTCCTGCTGATGTGCGGGATGGGGCTGGACGCCGCCGTAGTGCGGCGTGTCGAGTCGCGTCCGTGGCTGAAGCGGCGGCTGGGCCCGCTCGCGTTCGTCGCGTACGGTGCCGGGACGCTCGCGCGATGGCGCCCCGCGTTCGCCCGCGTGGAGGTGGACGGGGTCGCGGTCACGCAGCCGCTGGCGCTCGCGATCGCCGGGAACACTCGCCTCTATGGCGGCGTCGCACGTGTCGCTGCGGACGCCCGGGCGGACGACGGCCTGCTCGACCTCGTGACATTCGAGGCAGCCACGGGGGGCAGCGGCCTCCCGGTCCATGCGCGGCAGGCGCTGGCGGGGCTCCAGGGCCGCCTCGGACGCACGGACGTGCGAGGCGTCTCTTACCGACGCGGGGCGCGGATCGTGGTGCGGCCGGAGCGCGCGCTGGCGGTGCAGGTGGACGGTGAGTGGCTGGGGGAGTGCGGCCCGGAGGCGGCGCTGACGCTGACCGTGGAGCCGCGCGCGCTCACGTTCGTGCTGCCGGCTGCGCCGAGCCCCTTGTTCAGTCTTCCCGCTGTTCCGTGATCACGCCCCCGGCCAGCGTGTAGCGGCGCGCCCCCGGGAGTTCCTCGCGCGACGGGTGATCCGCGTCCGGCGTGGTGATCAGCACCTGGTCCACGGCGTAGGCGACGCTCAGGACGCGCTGACGGCGCCCCGGGTCGAGTTCGGACAGGATGTCGTCCAGCAGCAGTACCGGCGGGTCGCCCGTGCGCGCCGTGGACAGTTCGATCTCCGCGAGGCGTAGCGCGAGCGCTGCCGTCCGCTGCTGTCCGCGCGAGGCGCTGACTGAGGCGGTGTGTCCGCCGATGAGGAGCTGCACGTCGTCGCGGTGCGGGCCCCAGCGCGTCATGCCGCGCCGGATGTCCTCCGTGCGCTCACGCCCGAGCGCGGCGCGGAAGCGCTCCGCAAAGTCGTGCTCGCGGGTCGCCTCCGGCAGGTCGTCCGGCAGCCGCGGCTCGTAGCAGACGGTCAGGTCCTCGGTCTCGGTTGCGGCGAGCGAGGCGTAGGTGGTGGCGGCGTCGCGTGCGAGGCGTCGGATCGCCTCGGCGCGCGCGCCGACGATGATCGCGCCGGCCTCCGCCAGTTCGTCGTCCCAGAAATCGAGTTCGTCCTGTCGCCCTCGGCGTTCGGCGAGGCGTCGGAGGAGCGAGTTGCGCTGCTCCAGCACGCGCGCATAGCGCTGCAGCGCCCGGAGGTAGGCGGGGTCCAACTGCGAGATGGTGATGTCCATGTAGCGGCGGCGGTTGACCGGCGGCCCGTCGATGATCGACAGGTCGTCGGCGGAGAACATCACCACGCGCAGCTGCCCGACGAGGTCGCTCGCGCGCCTCGCGATCCCGTTCACGCGCAGGCGGCGAGAGGCGCGCGTCGCGCGGACGCCGGGCATGGTCTCGCCGGCGATGACCGCGATCTCCAGTAGCCGGCGCCCCTGCCGCGTCTCCACGGTTGCCTCCATGCGAGCGGCGGGGAGGGGATCGTCGCGCAGCGCGTCCCAGGTGATGAGGTCCAGGTCGGCGCCGGAGCGCAGGGTGCGGGTGGTGGCAAGCATCTGGACGGCGTCCAGCAGGTTGCTCTTGCCCTGCGCGTTCTCGCCCGCGATCACGTGGATGCCGGGGCCCAGGTCGAGCTCCAGGTGCCGGAAGGTGCGGACGTTGGTGAACGCGAGGTGGGAGACGTGCATGTGGTCGCGATTGTCTCACCGGCTGCGCGACACCGCCTCGGCCGGGGCGGCGCAGTCAGACGCTCGCGCGGATGTCTACGCAGAAGCGGGCGCCACCGGTGTCCGACTGGTCCGCCCAGATGCGCCCGCCGCACACGTCGATGAGGCGACGGGCGACGGCCAGGCCCAGGCCTGAGCCGGGCACGGCCCGCTCCGTTTCTCGCACGCGGTAGTACGGCTCGAAGATGTGCTCGCGTTCCTCAGGCGGGATGCCCGGTCCGGAGTCGCACACTTCGATGCGGACGGTGGCGTCGTCCAGCGGGAACGCGGACAGGCCGATGACGCCACCGGCCGGGGTGTACCGGTTCGCGTTCGACAGCAGGTTGAGGATCACCTGCTCCAGCAGGCGCGGGTCCACGTGCACGCGGAGCGGCTCGTTGGGGATGTCCAGCACGAAGGTCTGCTCGCGGAGCATCACCGAGGGCCGCAGCGTCGCCTCGGCGTCGCGCAGGATCGTCACCACGTCCACGTCGCGCGGCTCGGCGGCGAGTTCGACGGACGACGTGCGGCCCAGGTCGATGAGGTCGTTCACGAGCGCGCTCAGCCGGTCCACGCCGCCACTGAGGGAGGCGACCATCTCCCGGGCGGTGTCGTCCATCGAGCCCTGGTCCAGCCGGAGCAGGTCGGCGAATGCCTGGATGGAGGTGAGCGGCGTGCGGATCTCGTGGGAGAGCGAGGCCATGAAGTCGCGGCGGCGCGTTTCCATCTCCTCCAGGTCACGCTCGCGGCGGTAGGCGGCCTCGTAGAGCGCCGCGTGGTCGAAGGCCGCGCCGAGATGGGTCGCAATCAGTTCACGCAACCCGGCATGGGCGAGGATGCCGGGACGGCGGAGCGAGACGATGAGCAGGCCGATCGTGTCCGTCCCGCTTCGCAGTGGGATCTGGGCGATCCACGGACGCCCCCCGAGTCGCTGGGCGACGGGTTCCACCCACGGGGGCGCCGGTTTCGGGCGGTGCCACTGGGGGGCCGCTCCGACCGCCTCGAGGCCGGCGGCAGGCGCGGTGTCCAGCCATCCACGCGGGTAGCCGGTTGCGGCGGTCGGCTGGATCGGGCCGTCGCCCTCGCCGGCGATCGCCACGACCGCCGCGTCGCCGATGCCGTGGTCCGCGAGGAGGCGCAGCGCCTCCGTGGCCGTGTCCTTGATGTTCCGAGGGGTGGACAGCAGGTCGAGCAGCAGGCCTTCCACCGCCGCGCGCTCGCGGTCCCCTCGCAGCCGCGCGAGGGACCAGCCGGCGACGATCAGGAGCACGAGCGCGAAGCCAGCATCGAGCGCCAGTTGCGCGTGGTCGAGCCGTTCTGCGATGGCGTACGAAGCGGCGGCGTGGACGCCCACCAGCACCGCCGTGGCGACGATGAGCGCCATCCACAACCGGCGGGTACTCAGACGCGCCCGTTGAAGGGAGTTCATACGCGGATACCGCCGTCCCCGGATCGGGCGTCGGTACTGGTCTTGGCCACCCGGTCAGCCTCCCCGCAGGCCCCCGCCGCGGGAACGAACCACGCTTCAGCGCAACGCGATGAGCAACTCCCGGTCGGCCTCGGAGGCGGAGCGCACATGCGCCGGCTCCTGTAGCCGCTCGCTGAGGCCGGCCGCGATCTCGTCCGAATCGGTGGCCTCGATGAGTTCGATGCGCAGGCGCGCCTCGCCCTGTGAGTACGCCTCTACCGCAGCGTGACGCACGAACGGCAAACGCGCGAGCGCGTCCTGTACGCGCATCAGCCCCTGGAAGCCGGACACCGGCATGACGCGCAGGACGAGCGTCCCCTCGCCGGGGAGGAACGTGGCGATCGGCGCCTCGTCGCCATCGGGCTCCTCGAGGTCGGGCTCGTCGCCCAGGTCGGGCTCCAGGTCCGCGGCAGGAAGGCTCGGGCGGACGGGCGGCACCGCAGAACGGGGCGGCGCAGCCTCCACGGGTGCGCCCTCGGGCGCGCCGGTCGGTTCCGTGGCCGGCCAGCCGGGGCGCTGCGGGACTACGGAGAACGAGGGTGTGCGCGGCGGCGCCTGCGGACCCGGCGCCGGAGGCGGGGGGGTGGCCGAAGCGGGCGGTGCCAGCGGCTCGATCTCGCTTTCGGGTTCGGCTTTGTGGGAAGGCGCGGCGGCGTACCCGGGCTCCGGCTCGGGCTCGTAGTGGACGAGCGGCGGGACGGAGGGCGCCGCGAAGGCGGCGGACGCGGGTGCCTGCCGCGGGCGCGGCGTGGGTGAAGCGGTCGGCGTCCCAGTGGCTGTGGTCGTGGCCGGGGCGGCCGAGGGGGCGGGGGCGGCCATCGCGCCTCCGCGCTCCTGCCGCAGCAACGCTTCGATGCGGTCGAGGCGCTGCTGGATATCGCGCACCTCCGTGGCCAGGTCGGCGACGGCGGAGCGGACCTCGCGGACAGCCTGCTCGCTGGCCGGGCTGGCCGAGCGCGACTCGACCAGCGCCCGGGCGCGTTCCATCGACTCGTCCAGGATGCGCTGCGCCTGCTCGCGCGCATCCGAGAGGATCAATTCGACATCGGCATCCGGGTCGGTCACGTCTGGCACAGTGCTCCGATTATCAACGCGCGGGCCTTCTGAGCGCACGGGGGGCCGGAAGGTCGGTACCGGCTCCTCACGACGCGGCACGGGCGGGAAGACGGAAGCAAATGGTACGGCCGTGCGCGGGAGATCCGCCGGCTCCGGCGCTTCCGCGGCGACCGCATGTGCCATGCGCTGCAGCGCCTTCTCTTCACTACCACTCAGCGCCATGAGGAGGGAGCCGACGGCGCGCAGAATGGCGGAAGCGTTGCCCCCTGCGGCGTCGCTCGTCACTTCCGGCCGCTCCGTGTCGTGTTGCGATCGCGGCGGACGAACTTGTAGCCCACGCCACGCTCGTTCACGATCATCGGCTCGTTGTGCGGGTCGTCGCCCAGTTTCCGGCGGAGGTGCTGGATGTGGACTTTCAGGTAGTCCGTCTCATCCATGTACTCGCGGCCCCAGACCTTCGCCAGCAGCGTCCGGAAGGTGAGGACGCGGTTCTCGTTCCGAGTGAGGTGGTAGAGCAGGCCGTACTCGATCGGGGTCAGCTTCACCGGCTCGCCGCCCACGGTGACGTCCCGGCTCGCGTAGTCAATGCGAAGCGGGCCGGCCTCGTACGGCGGCCCTTCGCTCGCCGGCACCTGCGACTCCGTGCGGCGCAGGACGGCGCGCACGCGCGCCAGCAATTCGATGTGCGAGAACGGCTTCGTGACGTAGTCGTCCGCGCCCAGTTCCAGCCCTTTGACCTTGTCGACTTCCTCGTGGCGCGCGGAGAGCATGACCACGGGGACGTCCGAGAAGTGCCGGATGCGCTCGAGGACCTCGAACCCGTCGATGTCGGGGAGACCGATGTCCAGGATGATGATCTCCGGCGACTGCTGCTCCACGCCAAGGACGCCTTCTTCCCCGGTCGAGGCGCTGAAGACCTCGGCCTCGGGCCAGCGAAGGTTGAAGGTGAGTCGGACGATCTCAACGACGTCCGGCTCGTCATCGATGACGAGTACGCGCATGCCGACAGTTTATGTCGAAGTTGCCGGTTTCGTCAGTCATCCGCGTGGGCAATTTCGCCGATCTTCGATGTCCCGTAAGCGCCCTACGGGCGCCTTCCCACCGCGCTACCCTGCCCGGGAGTCGCAACGCGGAAGGGAGCGCAGAGATGCTCATGACCGGCGGCCAGGCCCTGGCCCAGTCCCTGAAGATCGAGGGCATCGACACGCTGTTCGCGCTGCCCGGTATCCAGCTGGATTACCTGTTCGATGCCCTGTGGGAAGAACGCGGGCATTACCGCGTCCACCACACCCGCCACGAGCAGGCGACCGCTTACATGGCGGACGGCTACGCGCGGGTAAGCGGCCGCATCGGCACGTTCGTGGTGGTACCGGGGCCCGGTGTGCTCAACGCGACGGCTGCGCTCTCCACCGCCTACGCCTGCTCATCCCCGGTGCTGTGCGTGACCGGCCAGATCCACTCGACCCAGATCGATGCGGGCCGCGGCGCCCTCCACGAGATCCACGACCAGCCCGGCCTGCTTTCGCACCTGACCAAGCGCGCCGAACGCGCGATGCGGCCGGAGGATATCCCGGGTATGGTGCGGCGCGCGGCGGAGGCGATGCAGACTGGGCGCGCGCGCCCCACCTCGATCGAGGTGCCCCCGGACGTGCTGGGCACCGTCGCGGACGTGACGCTGCTGGAGCCCGAGTCGTGGAGCCGCTCGGCGCTGCACCAGGCGGACCCGGACCTGCTGGAGCGCGCCGCAAAGATCCTCGGCGAGGCGGAGCGGCCGCTGATCTGCGCCGGTGGCGGCGTGCTGTCCGCCGAGGCATGGGCGGAGGTAGGGGAACTCGCGCGGATGCTGGAAGCGCCCGTCCTGATGACACCGAACGGCCGCGGCATCCTCTCCGACCGCGACTACCGGGCTCAGTCGGGGCGAACCGCGACGGCGGAACTCGTGCCGAACGCGGACGCGATCCTGGTGATCGGCACGCGGTTTGTCCTCGCGGCGGATATGGGTGCGGGCGCGACCACCGTGCGTGGCCGTGTTGTGCAGGCGGACATCGACCCGGAGGAGGTCGGCCGGAACGTCACGCCGGAGGTCGGCCTTGTCGGCGATGCGAAGCACACCGCCACGGAACTGCTGCGACGCGTGCCGAAGTACAACCGCAGCCGCCCCTCGCGCGAGGCGGAACTGCGTGGGCTCCGTGGGGCGCACGAGGAGGCGCTGGCGAAGACGCCGTGGCAGCAGGGGATGGCGGACGCGATCCGTGCCGAACTGCCGGAGGACGGCATCCTCGTCTCTGAGAGCACGCAGGTGGGCTACTACGTGCAGGGCGGCGGGTTCCCGGTGTACCAGCCCCGCACGATGTTCACGTCCGGATACCAGGGCACGCTGGGCTACGGCTACGCGACCGCCCTGGGCGTACAGGTGGGCGCGCCGGACCGAAAGGTCGTCTCCATCAACGGAGACGGCGGGTTCATGTACAACGTGCAGGAACTCTCTACGCAGGCGCAGCAGGGCATCCCGCTGGTCACGATCGTCTTCAACGACGGCATGTTTGGGAACGTCCGCCGCATCCAGGAGCAGCGCTACAACGGGCACGGCATGGGCACCGAACTGAACAACCCGGACTTCGCGCGGGTCGCGGAGGCGTTCGGCGTCGCGGGCTTCCGCGCCTCGGACCCGGTGGGGTTGCGCGCCGTCCTGCGGGAGGCGCTCGCCCTCAACGCCCCCGCGCTGATCGAGGTCGCGCAGCCGCCGACCCCAACCCTGCCCGGCATGGCCCCGATGCAGCCACTGCCGCCACGCCCGACACTGGACCTGTAGCAACGGAACGAGCGGAGCAGCAGATGGCAGATCCGATCCGGATCGCGGTGATCGGTGCCGGCGGTAACACGCGGGCGCGGCACATCCCCGGCCTGCAGGCGATCGAGGGCGTGGAGATCGTCGCGGTCTGTAATCGCTCGGAGGAGAGCGGCCGGCTGGTCGCGGACGAGTTCGGCATCCCTCGCACGACGACGGACCCCAGGTCGCTCCTCGCCGACCCAAACGTGGATGCCATTGTCATCGGCACCTGGCCGTACCGACACCGGGCCTACACCGTCGCCGCGCTGGAGGCGGGCAAGCACGTGCTGACCGAGGCGCGCATGGCGATGGACGCGACGGAGGCGCGCGAGATGCTGGCCGCCGCGCGCCAGCATCCGCACCTGGTCGCGCAGATCGTGCCCTCGCCGCTGGACTTCAAGTCATGGCGCACGATCAGGCGCATGGTCACGGACGGGACGCTGGGGGAGGTGCGAGAGGCGCACGTCAACGTGCTCTCCGGCGCCAGCCTGGACCCCTCCACCCCGCTGCACTGGCGCGAGCGTCGCGATTACTCAGGGACGAACACTATGACGCTGGGCCTCTACCTGGAGGCGGTCCACCGCTGGCTCGGCCCCACGCAGCGCGTCATGGCGGACGGCACCACGTTCGTCGCCTCCCGCATCGATCCGGAGACGGGACGCCCGCATCCGATCGACGTCCCCGACAGTCTGGGTGTGCTTGCAGTGATGGAGAGCGGCACGCGCGTCTCCTACCGCGTGAGCGCGGTCACGGCCGCGCCGGCCGGGCCGAACGGCGTCTCGCTCTATGGCTCGAAGGGCACGCTGCACTGGCAGGCGGGCGACCGGATGACCTTCGCGCCGCTGGGCCAGCAGGCACAGCCGCTGGAGCCGGACGCCGGCACCGCCGGCGACTGGCGGGTGGAGGCGGACTTCATCGACTCGATCCGCACCGGCGCGCCGGTCACCCTCACCAACTTCGAGGATGGGCTGCTCTACATGCGCGTGACGGAGGCGATCGCCCGCTCCCGGACCGAGGGGCGCGCGGTCGACGTGGCGGAGGTGTAGGCGATGCCCGGCGTCGTCATCCAGTCAGACCGTGACCCGTGGTCGGTGCGGGCGCTGGTGTTCCGCTTCGTGATCAACCTGGCGGGGTTGTTCCTAGCGGACGCGATCGTGCCGGGGATCGATATCGGTGACACCACGTCGCTGCTGGCGGGGACGGCGATCTTCGCGATCGTGAACATCCTGCTGCGACCGCTGGCGACGTTCTTTGCGTTCTGCCTGATCATCTTCACGTTCGGCCTGTTCGTGCTGGTCATCAACACGGCGCTGCTCGGTGCGACCGCCTGGGTCGCGGGCCAGCTCGACCTCGCGTTCAGCATCGACGGCTTCTGGTCGGCGTTCTTCGGCGCGCTGATCATCTCGATCGTCTCGATGATCGCGTCGATGACGGTGCGGGGACGGGTGACCCGGGGCTAGGGCCGGGCGCGTTCCGCCAGCAGGAGGTCGCGCGTCAGTTCGGCGTGAGCGAGGTGCTCCGCCGTGTGACGGGCCACCACGAGCATGACCTCGAGGCCGGTGATGCTCCCGCGTCGCGGGTGCGTGATCGCCGCGAGTAGGCGCGCGTCGTTGAGCCCCGGTAACGCCGCCTCAAACGTCTCGCGCAGCCGACGCCAGCGTGCTTCGGCTGCGCCGACGTCGAGGTCGGGCGCGACGAAGTCACGCTCGCGGTCGTAGGTGCCCGGGAGCGCCAGCAGGGTGCCGAGCAGGTTGTCCTCGGCGTTAGCGATCGTGTGGGTGAGCAGAGTGGCGATGCTGTTCGCATCCGCCGCAGGTGGGCGCCACACCAGTTCGGCCGGTGTCAGGTCGGCGGCGACGCCACGCAGACTCTCAACGCTGCGCTCGATGTACGGCCAGATGAGGGCGGCTGCGCTCATCGGCGCACTCCGATGTGACTAGCGAGTGGTGGGCTTTCGCGTCGCGGCGCGCTTCTTCGCGTCCTCGATGGCGGTGCTCTCGTAGCGCTCGCGCGCCTCGTTCGAATCCTCACCGAAGGCGTAATAGCCGTCCGGGGACTTCAGGATCTTGCCGGCGCGGATCTGCTTGAGGTGCTTGGGGCAGGCCTGCACGGAAATCGTGGTCTGCGTGGAGGTCGCCCGGCGCCCCTTCAGGAGCATCCAGCGCACCGTTGCCGTGCGCTCCAGGTCTTCCGAGCCAGCACAGAAGTTGCAGGTCATGAGTCGAACGCCTCCGAGAATGCCACTACTGCCGAGGCTACCAGCCGGCCGGCGTTGACGCTCGGCCCGCACGAGGCGTCATCGGTGAGGACGGCCAGCAGCGGGGCTGTCTCCTCACGGTACGCCATTGGCTGCGCAAGGAATCGCTCCAGTTGCGGGGCACCCTCCGTGCACCCGCGGCAGACGCCGCACCCACGCGCAGCGAGGCCCGCGACCGTCTCCCTCAGCACGGATGTGATGTCCGTGCCCAACGGCAGCGCACGGATCCCGCCCGCTCCCAGCGCGCGCAGGCTCAGCGGTTCCTCGTACTCCTTGGGCCGCACGAGGCGGTACGCGGGGCCACCGGCGATCAGGCCCTGCGTGCGGAACGGGTTTGCGCCCGCCTGCGCCAGCAACCCCGCCCATGTGGTCGCGCCATCTACCGGGACTTCGTACACGCCCGGCCGCGGCACGCCTGCCAGCGATAGCAGTTTCGTGGGCGGCGGCTGCTCTTCGAGGATCATCGTGAGCGCGCAGAGTGTTTCGACGTGCTCCACGATCCCGGCGGGCGCTTCCGCGCCCACCTCGATCGTCACGGCGCGGCCCCCAAGGGCGCTGCCGTCCAGCAGTCCGGTCGAACGTGCTTCCTCGAGGGCCGTGAGCAACGTTGTTCGGCTCCGGTCGACGCCCGCGCCCAGCACCACCACCGCGCGGTCCGCTTCGATGCTGTGACAGGCGATGAGGATGCCTTCGATCACGCGATGCGGATCGCCCTCCACCAGGTGCCGGGCGATGGTGACGCCCGGTTCCGTGTCCGTCGCCTGCACCACGAGCATCCTCGGGGCGCCGCCCGCGAGGGCGTCACGCCAGGCGCGTGCCGTATCGGCGTGGCTGCCGCCGCGGTCGGTGACGACGGCGGACTGCACGAGCGCGACCACCGTTTCGGATGGCGCGCCTGCGATCGCGGCGAGCGTTGCGTACGCGCCGTAGCCCAGCGCCTCGCCCAGCGATCCGTCGTGGCGTCCGAGTCGCGCGGTGAGCCCTCGCTCGCCACGCCCGGCGTAGTCGTCGGCGCAGGCGCCGCCCAGGCAGGTGGCGATCTGGCCGGGGATGCCGCGGTCGAGATGCGCGAAGCGATGGACGTGGGCGTTGCGGATCACCGTCGCGGCCGGCGCGGCCCAGCACGCACCGTCGCAGGCCGTCTCTGCGACCACCGCGTCCGGGATCGCCTCGCGCAGTTGTTCGAGGATCGCCGTCGCGCCGGCGTCGTCACCGCAGGTGCCGCGGTGCACCAGCAGGCGCACCTCGGGCGCGGCGGCGCGGCGCGCGCGGAGCCGGTCGAGCGGCGCGGCGCGCTGGACCGGCAGTAGGTCCATCATCGGGTGATCGAGGCGTGGCGTGAGGGGGAGGGCATCGAGCGAATCGTACCGCCGCGCTCAGTCGAGGAGCACCTCGTCGCCGGCACGGATCTCGCCAGGGCCCGCCGGTTCAAGAAGCACACCGAAGGACGGCTGCTCGTGCCCGAAGGAGCGTGTGAGCGTGGTCAACACCTCGCGGTCGCGCACCCCCTCGCTCGGGCTCGCGTGGGTGGCGATGCAGCGGCCAACCGGCCGCGCAACGGTGAACTCAACCGCGCCGATGCGCAGTCGGCGGCCCGCCCAGCCCAGTTCCTCCCACGGCGCGAGGCCATCGACGGCGATGTTGGAGCGGAAGCGGCGCTCGTCCAGGGAGGGGTCGCGCAGCACCTCGCCCAGCGCCATCAGGCTGCCGCGACCGTGCAGCGTGACGTAGGCGCCCCGGTCCTGCAGGTGGCCGTCCAAGGCGTCCCCAACCAGACGCAACGGCGTCCGCCCCGGCCGGTCGAGATCGGGCGTCTCGTCCAGCGTGCGCAGGTATGCCTCCAGCGCGGCCGCGAAGGCGCGCCGTCCCGCCTCGTCCACCCCGCACTCGACGAGCAACGTGTCTCCGAGCGAGACACGCAGGCGCTGTGCTGCGTCGTCGTACCGGAGGCCCAGGCGGGCGATGCCGGGCGCGGTCATCAGCGTGACGAACGCGGCCTTCGGCCACCACTCGCCGTCCGTGATGGTGAGATCGGGCGCGCCGGCGTCGCCGAGGAGCAGCCCGAAGAGCCGGTCGCCCTCGACCCGTCCGCGCTCGGAGATACGGAGCGAGGTGCGCGGCTCCGGGGTGAACGACTTCACCGGGTAGCGGTAGAGCGCGGCGACGTGTCCGGCGAGTGCAGCCATGCCGGGCAGTCTACCCGGAGCCACCGCCGAGGCGCGCACGCCACGCCTCGGGTACGCTCGCAGCATGACGACCCCCGGTGACCCCGAGCGGCTGTTCGAGGCGGACGCGGACCGCGCCGGCTACGTGCAGACCATGTTTACGGAGATCTCCGGCCGCTACGACCTGATGAACCGGCTCATGACGCTGGGGCGCGACCAGTCCTGGCGTCGCCGGGCCGCGCAGGCGGCGGTGCGGCCGGGCGACGTGGTCGTGGACGCGGGCACCGGCACCGGCGACCTGGCCTTCGCCTGCCTCGATGCCGGCGCCGCCCGCGTCACCGGCTTCGACTTCGCCGGCGGCATGCTCGCGGGTGCGCGTCGCAAGGCGCACGAGCGAGGCCTGGCCGACCGCACCGAGTTCGCGCTGGGCGACGCCACGAAGCTGCCGCTGCCGGATGCGAGCGCGGATGTGTGGTGCTCGGCGTTTGTCGTGCGCAACATCCCCGACCTGGACGCCGCCCTCGACGAGGCGCACCGGGTCCTGCGGCCGGGTGGCCGCCTGGCCGTCCTGGAGATCCCGAAGATGGAGCGCGGCTTGCTGCGGCCGTTCGCGCGCGTGCACTTCAACCAGGTCGTGCCGCGCCTCGGCCGGCTGATCTCGGGCCACCGCACTGCCTACACCTACCTGCCGGTGTCGGTCGACCACTTCCTGACGCCCCGCGAGTTCACGCAGCGCCTCCGCTCCCACGGCTTCGAGGTGACACAGGTGCGGATGCTGATGTTTCACACCGTCGCGATGCACATCGCCGTCAAGCGCTAACTCGCGGGACTAGAACTCCAGCCGCGCGAGGTCGCCCGTCACGCCGAGGAATGAGCGCGTGAACGCCTCGGCGGCGTCGGGGTCGAAGCGCCTGCAGGTGTAGAGCACGACGGAAAAGAAGCGCGGCCCGGCCCAGAAGTAGCCGGAGATGCCGCTGTCGATCAGCGGGACGAAGGCGTCCCAGCCCGCGTTTTCGTCGCGGCCCATCCCGGTCGCGGGCGCGAAGACGACCGGGTCGCCGTACGTGCGCAGGTCGAGGTGCGCCGCGAGTCCGAGTAGGAAGCGCCGGACGACGTCCGCGTCCACTACGACACTCCAGTAGCCCTCCAGCAGCAGCCGCTGACGGACGATGTCGGGCGCCAGGTCACGGTACGGCTGGGGCATCAAGTGGCCTCGGCTCAGGTGAGGAAGACGTCGCCGATTGGGTCGCGCGGCACGTCCTGGTCGCTGTTGATCATGTGGCGGGCCATGGGCCCCAGGCCGGCCAGGATCTCGGCGATCTCCGGCTCGCCCACCCCGGCGGCGCGGAGCGCCTCGCCGAAGTGTCGCAGCCACCGGCCCGCCGCCTTCTGGCCGATGACGAACGGGAAGTGCCGGATCCGCAGCCGTGGGTGGCCGTACAGCGCGGAGTAGCGCGCCTCGCCGCCGAGCCACTGCTCCATGAACAGCGTCTGCTTCTCGCGGCCGTGCTCCAGGTCCTCCGGGAATAGCGCGCGTAACTCCGGGTCGGCCGCCACGCGGTCGTAGAACTCCCGCACCACGCGCTCCACGACCTCACGCCCGCCGATGCGCTCGAAGAGGTTCTCCTGACGGGCGGCGCGCTCCCGAGGCGGGATCGGCGCATCAGGCGAGGCGGGCGAGGGTTGTGACGTCATGGCGATCTCCACTGGCAGCGGCCGCGCCTCGAACCCGGCGCAGCGCAGCACGGGCAGCCGAGGGTACTTCGGGAACGCAGGATCCTGCTCATGGCGGGCGCAGCGGAAGAAGACGGAGCCCTTCGCGCTGGCCACCGTGCGGACGTGTTCGCACCTGCCGCAGAGTCCGGGGGCGGTGTCCATGCAGAAATGGTAGCCGCTGGTAGTCTGTAAGCCTCTCAACGCGGACCTGGTGGAGGCGGCATGCGGGCAACGTTGCAGGCGATCATGCCATACGAACTCCACGGCACGCGCTACTACCAGGTGGTGTACCTCCCGGATGGTGGTGCGCCCCAGCAGGCACGCCTCTCCTGGGACATGGTCGACGCGGACCTCCAGCCTGGCGAGGTCGTGGAGGTGAACGCCATCCTCGGCATCGTCGATGGCGTGCGACGCGTGAAGGCAGGCGGGGGAGCGTGATGCTGAACGAGCCGAACGGTGTGGACTTCCCGACCGGCCCGGACCTGGGCCAGGTAGTCCCGGACTTCACCCTGCCGGACCAGCACGGCGGCTCCGTTTCGCTGATGGAGGCGTTGGGCGGGCAGCGGGCGCTGCTCCTGTTCTTCCGTTCCGTCCGCTGGTGACCGTACTGCCGCACGCAGCTCGTGGAGCTGCAGCAGCACCTAGTGGAGTTTGAGCGCGCCGGTATCCGCGTGCTCGCCGTCTCCTACGACACCGTGGAGGAACTCGCGGCGTTCTCGCGCGCATACGGCATCACCTACCCGCTGCTTTCCGACCGCGGGTCGGAGGTCATCCGCCGTTACGGCATCCTGAACACGACGCTGGCGGAGGACCACCAGAACTACGGCATCCCGTTCCCCGGCTCCTACGTCCTGGGCCCGGACGGCCGCGTGCAGGAGAAGTCCTTCTTCCAGCAGTACCAGGTGCGCCCCTCCGCGCAGTCCGTCCTCCGTGATGCCTTCGGCGTGGACTTCGAAGTCCACGACAACCCGCGCGCGTCGGCGGAGAGCACCGGCGTCCGCGTGAGCGCGGTGCTGGGGGCCGACGCGCTGGCCTTCATGCGTCGCGTCCCGATCCTCGTGCGGTTCGACCTGGACGAAGGGCTGCACCTGTACGGGGAGCCGATCCCGGACGGGTACATCGCCACGACCGTGGAGGTTGCCGCGCCCGAGGGCATCGAGACCGCCGCTACGACAGCGCCACCGACACACCGGTTCCGCATGGAGGGTCTCGATGAGACCTTCCACGTCTTTGAGGGGCGTGTGGAGTTCGAGGTCCCCGTCTGGACGACGGTGCGGGAGGGCGGCCCGTTCGCGCTGGACGTGACGGTGCGCTTCCAGGCGTGCGATGACCGCCAGTGCTTCCTGCCGCAGACGCGCACGCTTCGCGTGGAGGCGCGGCTGGAGCCGCTGGTGAAGGCGGCGCCGGCCGAGTGATGGATCGCGACCACTACCGGCAGGCCGGTTAGGATCGCGGCATGGCCGAAGCCCCCGTCCTGCGTCTGATCGTGCAATGCCCGGACCGCCCGGGGATCGTGGCCGCCGTGTCGCGGTTCCTGTTTGAGCATGGTGCGAACATCATGCAGGCGGACCAGTTCTCCACCGCCGGTGGCAGCGGCCGCTTCTTCCTCCGCATCGAATTCCAGACCGCCGATCTCGACCTTCCGCGCGAAGCACTCGCGGCGCGGTTCGCGGAGGAGATCGCCGCGCCATTTGAGATGGAGTGGCGGCTCGCAGGCGAGCGTCGCCAGCGCGTGGCGCTGATGGTGTCGCGCACGGAGCACTGCCTGATGGAGCTGCTCTGGCGCTGGCGCCGCAAGGAGCTCGAGGTCGACATCCCGCTGGTGATCTCGAACCACGCTGACCTCCGCGCGGACGTGGAGGCGTTCGGCATCCCCTTCCATCACCTGCCGGTGAACCCGACGATGCGGCCGGAGCAGGAGGCCGCCGTGCGCGCCCTGCTGACCGAGCATGAGATCGACCTGGTCGTCCTCGCGCGGTACATGCAGATCCTGAGCGCGGAGTTCGTGGACGCCTACCCCGGCCGGATCATCAACATCCACCACTCGTTCCTGCCGGCGTTCGCCGGCGCCGACCCCTACGGCCGCGCCTTCGACCGAGGCGTGAAGATCATCGGCGCGACCGCCCACTACGCGACCGAAGACCTGGACGAGGGCCCGATCATCGAGCAGGACGTGGTGCGGGTGACCCACCGCGACGCGCGCGAGGATCTCGTGCGACTCGGCCGCGAGGTGGAGCGTTCCGTGCTCGCCCGTGCCGTGCAGTGGCACATCGAGGACCGCGTGTCCGTGTACGGCAACCGCACGGTCGTGTTCCGCTAGACGCCGCGTCACGCTTCACCGGTTCATGACAGACCGCTGAAAGATCCGGCGGTATTCTCATGTTCCGCCTGATGAACGTCGCCGCCGCGGACCGATCGCGGGCTGGCGGGATGGTGACCCTGCGTGCTGTCTCGTGGCTTCGTGACGCTCTGGTTCGCCATGCTGGTCGCCATGGCCGGCATCTCCATGGTGTCGCCGCTGCTTCCGCTCTACGTGCAGGACGAACTGGGCGGGCCCGCGGTGGCGGTGGCACTCTCCTTCTCCGGCCTGGCGATCGCCCAGATCATCGCGGCGCCGCTCGTGGGACGCCTCGGCGACCGGTTCGGCGCGAAGCGGTTCATCGTCATGGGTTTCACGATCTACGCGGCGGGTGCGATCGGCTACCTGTTCGCGACCCACTGGGGCATGGTGGTCGGCTTCCGCATCCTGTCCGGCATCGGCGCCGCGGGCGTCTTCCCGATGGCCCTGGCCTACGTCGGCCGGCTCGCCCCCGAGGGGCGCGAGGGCCGCTATATGGGCTGGTTCTCCGTCGCCCAGATCGGCGGCTTCGGCCTCGGTCCGCTGTTCGGCGGCGGGATGCGGGACGCCTTCGGTTCGGACGCCGCCTTCGGCTCCATGGCGCTGCTGCTCGCGGCGACGGCGCTCTCTACGTTCCTGTTCCTTCCATCGGACGCGCCCCAGGCGGCGGGGGAAGGCGAGGAGCCGGTGGCCCGCCTGCCGTTGCAGTCGTTCCGCGCGCTGCTCCGCCGGCCCGCCGTGCAGGCCTCCACGCTGCTCGTAATGCTGACGGCGCTCGGGTGGGGCTCCGCCTCCACCTGGCTGGCGGTCTACGTCATCTCGGAGGAAGGGCTGGGCACGGACAGTGCGTTGTTCGTCGGCATCTTGCTCTCTAGCCGCTCGCTCTTGAACGCGGCGCTCCAGCCGTACAGCGGGCAACTCGCCGACCGGGTGAGCCGGATGGGCCTGGTGGTGACGGGGCTGGCGATCGGCGGCGTCGCCCAGATCGCGATCCCGCTGGTGCCACACACCCTCGTAGACACCTCGATCTTCGGGTCGGCGCTCGTGATGGCGCCGTGGGTGCTGGTGGCGATGCTGGTCGCGGGGTTCGGCGAGGCGCTGGCGTTCCCGGCACAGCAGGCGATCTTCGTGCAGGTGGGACGCCGCGTAGGGATGTCCTCGCTGATGGGGCTGAACTCGATGGGCTCGTCGCTGGGGTTCCTCTCGGGGTCGCTGGTGGGTGCGCTCGTGAAGACGCAGTTCGGGATCGAGTCGGTCTTCTACATGGCCGGCGGCCTGGCGCTCCTCGGCATCGGCGTGTTCGTGGTGCTGATGCGCCGGGCCCGCGAGGACCTTGCTGGAGGGCCGGCCGAGGGCTCCCTGGGGCTTGCCGAAGCGGCCGTCTGACCCCCGGGTTCCCTCGTGCGAGGTGGCGGAGTACCATATCGGTAATGATCCACACTTCCCGCGCCCCCCTGGCGCGGACACCCCGCTCCCCTCAGGACTGTTCATGAACACCGCTCCGACCACCGGGGGTAATGCCCGGTGACGCCACCCGCTGGTTTCCTCCGCCGCCTCTTTGGTGGCCAACCCGAAGACCAACCCCAGACCACCGCCCGTGACGCGGGCGACCGCGCGGCCCGACCGGCCGCCCCCCGCCCGGCCTCCGGCCCCGGCGACACCGCTGACGACGAAGCCCGCCAGCGCCGCCGGCGTGGCACCCGCGGCGGCCGTGGCCGCACCCGGACCGGGAGCGAGGCTCCCGAAGCCACGACCAGCGCCAGCGCTCCGCGGGAGCCGCACGAACCCCGAGAACCTCGCGAGGGCCGCGCACCGCGCGAGATGCGCCCCCGCAGCGGCCAGTCCCCGGACGGCCGCCGTCCCGCCTCGACCCCGCCGGCGGCAGGCTCCGGCGGTCGCGCCGAGGGCCAGACCGATGGCGGCGCCTACCGATGGGGCCGCAAGGTCGAAGGCGACGAGGCACGTGAGCGTGGTGAGCAGGCCTCCCGCCGCCGCCGCTCCTTCCGACCCCAGCGCTCCGACCTTGACGCGCCGCTGCCCGAGGATGTGGCGTTCCGCTCCGGCGCGGAGGGTGGCGACCGTTCCATCCTCCCGGCCCGCCGCCGACGGCCAACCGGCATGCGCGACACCGACCGCATCCTGGTGGGGGGTGCGCGCACCGTGGGTAACTGGGTGCCGCGCGGCGACACGTTCTCCGCGCCGCCGCTCTCTCCGCCCGTGCCCGTTGAGCCTGCACTCGACCAGCCGCTCCGCCTCGAGCCCGCCGACATGGATGACGACGACCTCGATGGCGTCTCGCCGGCGGCCGATGCCGGCGCCGTGGACGGCGACGAGCCGACCGAAGACGCCGAGGGCGCTCCGAAGCGCCGCCGTCGTGGCCGCCGTGGTGGCCGCGGCCGCCGCCGCTCAGACGGCGCGGTTGCCGAGGACGGCTCCCCCGTGCCGCATGACGATGATCTGCACGATGACCTCGACGACGAAGACGAGGACGAGGAGGACGATGCGGTCGCTCTCGCTCCTGTCGTCGTGACTCAAGACGAGCCAGTCGCCGAAGAGGAGCCGGTGCGCGAAGAGCGCGAGGAGCGTGTCGAGCGCCCGACCACCGTGCGGCGCTCGCGCCGTGCGCCCGCGCCGGTCGCCATCGAACGCGTCGAGGAGCCTGAGGCGGACGACGAGCGTGATGAGTACGCCCCGGTGCGCGAACCGCGCCAGGGGGTCGCCCCCATCGACCCGTCCATGTACCCGGCCGCCTTCGCGAACCTGGGGCTGGGCGAGCGCGCGCTGTCGTCGCTCGCGCGGTTCGGCTTCGCCTCGCCCACGCCCATCCAGGAGCAGGCGATCCCGGCGTTGATGAACGGCCTGGACGTCGTCGGCATCGCGCAGACCGGCAGCGGCAAGACGATCGCCTTCGGCGCGCCGATGGTCGAGAAGCTCGACCCCGATCTGGCCGAGGTACAGGCGATCATTCTGGTCCCCACCCGTGAGCTCGCCCAGCAGGTGCTGGACGTCCTCAGTGACCTCGCTCGTCCGTGCGGGCTGGAGGCGGTGGGGCTCCTGGGCGGTCACTCGCTCCAGCGCGACTTTCGTGCGCTGGATGCGCGGCCGCACATCGTCGTCGGCACGCCCGGCCGCATCCTGGACCACCTCGGCCGCGGCACGCTGACGCTTCGGTACGTCCGGTACGCCGTGCTGGACGAGGCCGACCAGATGCTGGACATTGGCTTCCTGCCGGACATCCGGCGGATCCTGAGCCGCACCCCGCAGCGCCGCCAGACGGCACTGTTCTCCGCCACCATGCCCGGAACCATCCGCCGGCTGATCTGGCAGTTCATGAACGACCCGGAGACCATCAGTGTCGCCGCCGAGTCCACCACCGTGGAGAGCGTCGCGCAGGTCTACATGGAGGTCGCGTCGCGCGACAAGGTGCGCGCAATCCGTGAACTCGTCGACCGGGAACTCCGGGGCCGCACGCTGATCTTCTGCAACATGAAGCGACGCGTCGACAACCTCGAGCACGATCTCGCGCGCGATGGCGTGCGCGTGGGCGCGCTGCACGGCGACATGGACCAGCGGCAGCGCGACCGCGTGGTGCAGCAGTTCCGCGAAGGCGCCCTGGACGTGCTGATCGCGACGAACGTCGCGGCGCGCGGCCTGGACATCCCGGAGATCACCCATGT
Organism: Dehalococcoidia bacterium; assembly: GCA_030684635.1. GTDB lineage: Bacteria > Chloroflexota > Dehalococcoidia > UBA2979 > UBA2979 > W-Chloroflexi-9. The sequence goes on along the minus strand of JAUXUW010000165.1, from coordinate 2,977 downwards.
GGTGAACTACGACGTACCCCAGAACCCGGAGGAGTACGTCCACCGCATCGGCCGCACGGGCCGCGCGGGACGCGAGGGCAAGGCGATCACGTTCGTGTCCGAGTGGGACATGGACGCGTTCGACGCCATCTACGACAAGTTCTCCGACCGCCTGCAGAAGGAAGACCTGGACCTGTACCGCCCGTCGCCACCCCCGGCGGCACGGACGGACGAGGCAACTTCCTAGCCCTCTTCCGGGCTGGCAGCGCGTACACTCCCGGCGCGCGGCGTGACATGACGTCGCCAGTAGCGGCGGCCCGACATGGGGTCGCCCGAAGGGGAGAGCATGCGCAGGCTATCGATCGGGGTGAACTGGCAGGGCGAGTTCGACCTCGATGATGTCATCGAGCAGGCGAAGATCGCGGACGACGCCGGGGTGGAGTTGATCTCTATCGCGGAAGCGTGGGGACGCGACGCGCTCACGCTGCTGACGGTGCTGGCGCGGGAGACCTCCCGCATCAAGCTCGGCACCAGCATCATCAACAACTTCTCGAGGACCCCGGCGGCGATCGCGCAGCACTTCGCGACGCTCGACGAGATCTCGAAGGGCCGCATGGTGATCGGTCTCGGCTCGTCCGGGCCGAACGTGATCGAGCACTTCCACGGGGTGAAGTTCGACCGTCCGCTGACCCGCACGCGCGAGTACGTGGACATCATCAACATGATCATGCGCGAAGAGCCGCTCAACTACGACGGCAAGATCTTCAAGTTGCAGCGCGGCTTCACGCTGCGCTTCAAGCCGTTCCGGCCGCACATCCCCATCCACCTCGCCTCGGTGACCCCGAAGTCGGTGCAGCAGACCGCGGAGATCGCGGACGGCTGGATGCCGATCTTCCTCCCGAAGCCGGACTGGAAGAGCCAACTGGACGCGTTCTATGGCGCTGTCGAGAAGGCCGGCCGGAAGCGTGAGGACGTGGAGGTGCGGAACCCGAACGGCGTCACCGTGAGCGACCAGCCCGAGCGCGTGTATGAGGGCATCGCCGGCAACGCCGCGTTCTACATCGCGCGGATGGGTGACTTCTACTACGAGCACTTCTCCCGCATGGGCTACGCGGACGAGGCTACGGCGGTGCGCCGCGCCTGGGCGGACGGCGGTTCCGGCGCCGGTGCCGCAGCGGTGCCGCGCGCTCTCGTGGAGCAGCTCGGCACCGTCGGCAGCGTCGAGGAATGCGCGGACGCCATCGACCAGGCGACCGAGGCCGGCTTCACGCTGCACGCGACGAGCGTGACTGAGAAAGACCCCAAGAAGCGGTACGAGATCTACCGCAAGCTCGTCGGCTAGGGCGGTACGAGACAGGAGGGGAGGCCCAGGGGCATTCACCCTTCGGGCCTCTCTTCTTTACCGACTCGCTATCGAAATAGTTCGCATGTCCAGCATGGACTCGCCTGCACTCAGAGCGTAGGTTTCTCTGCAGGAGTTGCGATGATCGTGGAGCGGACCCAGGCGGTCTTCGAGCAGTGGCTCGCCCTCGCGGCTGAGGGTGGCGACTTCCTGTCGACGGTCGGTGCGTTCACGGCACTGGACGGCCGGGTTCACCTGTCGAACGGCATCGTCGGCAGTTCCGAGATGATGGCCCAGCAGGTCGCCGCCGCGCGCATGATGTTCCCGGACATGGCCCTGGAGATTGAGCGCGCGTTCTTCCTGCCCGACCAGTTGGTCGTCCAGGGCGTGGTTTCGGGGACGCTCTCTCCCGCGCTGCCCCACCTGGCGCCCGTTGCCGGCGAGCGCATGCGCTCCCCCAGCCTTCTCGTTGCGACGGTCAACCAGGATGGGCGATTCTCCGACATCTGGCCGTACGTGAACGCCGGAGCCTCCGCGACCTTCCCGCTGGCCCCAGGCGCGCTCGACGTCCCCTACCCGACCTCCCCGTACCCGTCTGGCACGGAGGCTCAGGCCCGTGCGCTCTTCCAGGCGTGGACGGTCCAGATGGCGGTGTCTGACTACGTCTCCGCGATCTTCGCCGTCTCGGAGCCGGACGCGCTGGTCTACCCGACGAACGGTGCGGTCGGCGACCTGGACATGCTCGCCGCGCACGCCGCCATCATGGCGAATGCCTATCCCGACCTGGCGATGGAGATCGAGGGCGTGCTGTTCTTCGAGGACCGCGTGCTGATCCAGTTGTTCCTGACGGCCACGCACACGGGCCGCCTCGGCACGTGGGAACCGACCGGACGTCACGTCCGCTTCACCGGTGTCCTGATGCTGCGGGCGGGCCAGTCCGGACGCGCCGTCGAGATCTGGCCGCTGATGTCCCCCGGCAGTCCGCTGATCTTCCCGGTGCAGTACGCGTGACGATCGAAGAATCGCGGCTCAAGGGCCTGCTCAACGACTGGCTACAGCGCGCCGCGCTGATGGACCTGGGCGAGTTCCTGGTGAGCGTCTCCCACCCGTCCGTGGTGGTGCGCACGCCGAATGGACAGGTTGGCGGTCCGGAGTTGATCCGCGACTACACCGGCTACCTGAAGGTGGCGTTCCCGGACCTGGAGATGGAGGTCGATCACCTGGCGGTGATGGGTGACCGCGTCGTCCTCCAGTTCACGCTGGAGGGGAAGCACTCCGGGCCCCTGGGATTCATCCTCCCGACGCAGCGCATCGTCAGGGCCCCCGCGGCGCTGATCGCGCGCGTCGAGGAAGACGAACTCATCCATGAGCTGTGGGCGTACCTGAACATGGCGGTCGCGCTGGTCGGTCAGATCGACGCGAACTTCCCAGGCGTCGCCACCTCGTTCCCGGGCACCGGGTCGGTGGGCTTCCCGCTCCCGCCGCAGCCGCCCTCCGGCGGCTAGCCCGCCGCGGGGACCTCGTCGGAGGGGTCTGCGTCCACCTTGCCTTCGCCCCGTCGCCGCAGGCGCTCCTGGAGCGCGTCGCGCGCCTCCGTGAACGCACCTCCGAGGGCGTCGCCCACGTTCCGGAACAGCGCCGCCGCGGCCGCCGGGT
>JAUXUW010000144.1 GCA_030684635.1 Dehalococcoidia bacterium | reverse complement strand
GCGCGACCGCCTGTTCGCCACCGCGGACCGAGGCGTGTTCCGCTCCGAGGACGAGGGATTCTCCTGGCTGCAGGCGCTGGGCGGCCTGGACCGGTCGTGGGGCGGCTCGCTCGCGGTGCTGCCGGGCGCACCGGACACACTGGTGCTCTCCATGGCGCGCCACGCGCCCGGGCTGGAGGGCGCGGTCTTCCGCTCCGCCAACGGCGGCGTGACGTGGCAGCGGCTGATGCTGGAAGACGAGGACGAGTGGGACCGCGTCCCCTGCGTCGTCCGTCCGTGGGACTGGGAGGACCTGGTCTTCGTCGCCGCCGGCGACAAGATCTTCGCCTCCCACGACCGGGGGCGCTCCTGGATCGGGCTGATGAGCGGCCTGCCGGTCGCCAATGCCATCACTGCCTCCGTCTAAGTCGCAACTTAGTTACTTTTATCATCAATATTTCGGGACACTGAGCGGTACCGGCTGGTAGGCTCGGTGTACCGCATCTCGTCCGGGCCACCACCCGGCGCGCCGCGCACCGGCCGCCCCACTGGCGCGTCCCGGCACCTCCACGGCAGTTCAACAGAGGCAGATCCCATGGCCAACCCCGGCAAGGCACGCGACGAGTTCATTGAGGCCAATGGCCTCCGCTTCCACTACCGCGAGTGGGGCGACACCCGCACCAAGCACGCGCTGATCCTCCTCCACGGCTATGCCGAGACCTCCGAGGTCTGGAACGACATGGCCGTGGACCTTGCACGCGAGTTCCGCGTCATCGCCCTCGACCAGCGCGGCTACGGCCAGTCCAGCCGCGTCCCCGACCACGACTACAGCCGCTCCCGCCAGATCGAGGACCTCGAGGCGATCATCGAGCAGCTCGGCCTGCGCTCCGTCACGCTCGTCGGCCACTCCATGGGTGGCGCGAACGCGATCTGCTACGCCTCCGAGCACCCGGAGATGGTGACCGCCCTCATCGTCATCGAGACGGCGCCGGAGGTGCTGCGTTCCGGCATCGAAACCGTGCGCCGGTTGATGGCGACCGGCGAGGAGTTCGGCTCGCTGGAGCAGGCCGTGGAGGCGTTCCGCCCCTACCTGCCCTACGCGAGCGTGGAGCAGCTGGAGCGCCGCGTGCGCGCCTCCTTCACCGTGAACGACGACGGCATGTACGTCTGGGACTTCGACCCGGCATTCCGAGACCCGTCCGTCCGCCCGCCGGACCCGGATCCCGGCCAGCGCCGCGTCGCCGACCTCTGGGACTACGCCGACCGCATCCAGTGCCCCACGATGATCGTGCGTGGCGCTGAGACGGACATGCTCACGCCGGAGGCGATCCAGCGCCTGCACCGCCGCATCGCCGGCTCGCGCGTCTCCCTCATCGAGGACGCCGGCCACCATGTGCCGACGGACCAGCCGGCCTCGCTCGCCCTCAACGTGCGCGAGTTCCTGCAGAGCATCGCCGCGATCTAGCGGTGGCTCCGCCCGCAGACACGACAGCGCCCCGCTTCGGCGGGGCGCTGTTTCGTTACCGGGGCACCGAGGCCGCTACGGCTGCGGCGAGCCGAAGGCGCCGCGTTCGCGCAGGGCGGCCAGATCGTCCCAGGTGAAGCCGGACTCCAGCAGCACCTCCTCCGTGTGCTGGCCGAACTCGGGCGCCATCCGCGTGATGCGCGCCGGGGACTTCGAGAGGTGGACGGCGGAGCCCACCATCGGCCACTCGCGGCCGCTCTCATCCGGGACGCGCACCAGGTAGTCGTTCGCCCACGCCTGTGGGTCGGCGGCGATCTCCAGGTAGTCAGCGACCGGCTGCACCAGCAGGTTCCGCGCCTGGAACGCCGTCACCCACTCATCCCGCGTCTTCGTCGCGAAGATCGCGTCCATCCGCTCGATGACCTCGTGGTTCCGTTCCAGCCGCTGGGCGGCGGTGCGGTAGGGATCGCGCGCCAGTTCCTCGGATCCCATCACCTCGCAGAACTCGTGCCACCACTTGTCGGCGGGGAGCGCGCCGATCATGAACCACTTGCCGTCGCTCCCCTGGTAGTGCTGCCAGGTGGGCGCGCGCTGCGCGTGGTTGATGCGGCCGCGGGTGGCGCCCGACCACATGGCGGAGGTGATGCCGAACGACTGGATGTTGATCTGTGAACCGTAGAGCGAGGTGTTGACCTCCTGCGCCTCGCCGGTCCGCTCCCGGTGCAGCAGCGCCAGCACGATGCTGTAGCCGCTGACGACCGCGCCGACGTGGTCCGCCTGGGGGAAGCCGGCCATCGTCGGCACGCCCTCCTCGCCCTCGCCGGTCACGGACATGAAGCCGCCACGCGCCTGCGCCAGCGTGTCCATGGCGCCATCGAGGCGGTCCGGACCCAGGTGTCCCCAGCCGGTGGCGTTGGACAGGATGCAGCGCGGGTTCGCCGCCTGTAGCCGCTCGAAGGTCACGCCCAGACGCTCCATGACGCCGTAGCGCATGTTGTTATGGAAGACGTCCGCCGTCTCCACCAGCCGCCAGAAGACCTCCTGCCCGGCGGGGTTCTTCAGGTCCAGCAGGATCGAGCGTTTGCCGCGGTTCAGGGCGTGAAAGTAGGGGCTGCGGCCTTCGATGATCTGCAGGCCGCGGCCGGGGTCCGGGTTCGCGTACGACTCGATCTTGATGACGTCCGCACCCATGTCGGCCAGCATCGTGGTCGCGTAGGTGCCCTGCTGCCAGACGGACAGGTCCAGGATCCGAAAGCCCTCGAGCGGCAGAGGCATAGCCCCACCTCCGGTGCGCGCGCCCATTCTCGCACCTGCGTCGAGGGGTGCCGGCGCGGACGGCGGGGCGGGCGCATCGAGCCAACGCGCACAACCCGGTACGATCGAGGTTCCTCGTACCCGCTCACGGAGGCTTCACGCCATGGCAGCACCCCTGCAACGCACCATTCACCGCGTAGTCGTAACCGGCGTTGGCGCCGTCACCCCGATCGGGAACACCGGCGAGGCGTTCTGGGAGGGGCTCCGCAGCGGCCGCAACGGCGTCGGGCGGGTCACCTCCTTCGACCCCACGGACTGCCTGGTGCAGATTGCGGGCGAGGTGAAGGACTTCGACGTGGAGCAGTACCTGGAGCGGAAGGTCGCGCGCCGCACCGGGCGGTTCGCACAGTTCGCCACCGCCGCCGGCATGCAGGCTATGGTCGACGGCGCGCTGGAGGTCACTGACGCCAACCGCGACGACATCGGCGTGGTCATGGCGACCTCCGGCGACTGCTTTGCGATGGGGCCGGAGTGGGAGATCTACCTGAACCGCGGCTCCCGCAGCGTGGACCCGTTCATCGTCACGCGCATGGGGCAGCACATGGGGGCGGGCCGCCTGGGACGGCAGCTCGGCGTGCGCGGCCCGAACACCACCATCAACACCGCCTGCGCCTCCGGCACGGACGCCCTGGGGCACGCGCTCAGCCTGATCCGCCTGGGCCACGCCAAGGCGCTGCTGGCCGGCGGCGCGGAGGCGATGATCACACCGCTCTCGCTCTCATCCATGGGCCGCCTCGGTGCGCTGTCCAAGAACAACGACGACCCGGAGCACGCCTCCCGCCCGTTCGATGCGAACCGGGACGGCTTCATCCTGGGCGAGGGTGCGGGCGTGCTGCTGCTGGAGTCGGAGGAGCACGCGCTGGCGCGCGGGGCCCGCATCTACTGTGAACTCGGCGGCGTGGGCTGGTCCTTCGACGCGACGGATGACACCGCGCCGGACCCCACCGGCCAGGCGCTGGCGATGACGCGCGCGCTGGCGGACGCCGGCGAGAAGCCCGAGGCGGTCGACTACATCAATGCCCACGGCACCAGCACGCAGTACAACGACCGGACGGAGACGCAGGCGATCAAGATCGCCCTGGGCGACCACGCCAGGCGCGTGAAAATCTCCTCGACGAAGTCGATGACCGGCCACCTGGCGGCAGGCGCCGGGGGGATCGAGGCGGTGGCATCCGTGCTGGCGCTCCACCACGGATGCATCCCGCCGACGATCAACTACGAGGTGCCGGACCCGGACTGCGACCTGGACGTGACGCCCAACGTGGCCGTCTCGGCAGACCTGCGCGTGGTGATGTCCAACTCCTTCGGACTCGGCGGGCAGAACGCGGCCGCGCTCTTCCGCCGCTACGAGGGGTAGCGCCCCCCGCTCGGACTCACTCGGCGACGGCTAGGCCGCCTGACGCTGCGCCAGCGCCTGCTTCGCACGGCGAATCTGGCGGCGGCGGATCTCGCTGCGGTCGGCCGCCGTCGGGCGGTCGCTCCGCTCGATCTGCGGGAGTGCGCTCACCGTGGGGAGCGCGCCGTAGACGACGTGGCCACACTGCACGCACGAGTGGTAGGTCTCGCCAATGTCGCGCACGCGCGTCAGCGTGCCACGGCAGCGGGGGCAGGATTCCGTAACGATCATCTCGGCGCTCCTTGTCTCCGTTTGAATCGGGACAACTGGAGCATGTCGGACACAGATTGACGCCCGATTGCCGAAGTGTTGCGCGGATGTGAAACAGGCCGGCGCGTGCTCAGCGCCCGTTTCAGCCTTTTCGGCGCGAGAGCAGCCACGCCACGGTGACCGCCGCGGCCGCCGCGCCCGCCCCCACCCGTGGGTGCCGCAGCAGCCGTGCAGCATCCCCCAGCGACAGTTCGAGCGTCCCCGGGTCGAGGCGTGCCGGCAGGTTCGAGCGTCGCACCTCCACGGCGCGCGGCGGGCGGCGTGTCGTGCCGGCTGCCGGCGGAGGCGAAGACGGGGGCGGCTCCGGGACGACGGGG
>JAUXUW010000024.1 GCA_030684635.1 Dehalococcoidia bacterium | reverse complement strand
GCGCAGAAGAACTTCCGGAAGGCCGGCGTCCCCGCCCTCACCGTTGCGGTCGCAGAGGATGGCGTGCCGTCCTGGCTGCAGCGCCGCGTGCCGGCATCCGGCGCGGAGATGGGCGGCGAGACGGACGCGCGTCAGACCTTCCACCGCCTGGCCGGCACCTGGACCTACTGGGGCTGGAAGGGCGGCTACTTCGACTCCGAGGACGACGCGCGCGCCTTCTACGACGAGCTCTGCTACATGATGGCGCGCCAGATGGCCGCGCCGAACTCGCCGCAGTGGTTCAACACCGGCCTGCACTGGGCGTACGGCATCACCGGCCCCGCCCAGGGCCACTCCTACGTCGACTCCGAGACCGGGCGCGTGGTGGACTCCACGAACGCGAACGAGCGCCCGCAGCCGCACGCCTGCTTCATCCAGTCCGTCACCGACGACCTGGTGAACCCCGGCGGCATCATGGACCTGTGGACGCGCGAGGCGCGCATCTTCAAGTACGGCTCCGGCACTGGCTCCAACTTCTCCGGCATCCGCGGCGAGGATGAGCCCCTCTCCGGCGGCGGCAAGTCCTCCGGCCTGATGTCCTTCCTGAAGATCGGCGACCGCGCCGCGGGCGCGATCAAGTCCGGCGGCACCACCCGCCGCGCCGCCAAGATGGTCATCCTCAACGCCGACCACCCGGACATCGAGACCTTCATCGACTGGAAGGTGCGCGAGGAGCAGAAGGTCGCCGCGCTCGTCACCGGCGCCACCGTCACCCGGCGCTACCTCACCGCCATCTTCGAGTCGGCGACCGACGGCGACCTCGGCGGGACCGACCTCGCCACCAACCGTACGCTCCGCAAGACCATCAGCCGCGCGCGGCGCGACGGGGTGACGGAGGGCTTCATCGTCCGCGTCCTCCAGCTGGCGGAGCAGGGCGTCCGCACGCTGGACTTCGCGGACTTCGACACTGACTGGCAGGGCGAGGCGTACCAGACCGTCTCCGGCCAGAACTCCAACAACTCCGTGCGCGTCACGAGCGAGTTCATCGAGGCGGTGCGCCTCGACCAGCCGTGGAACCTGACGCGGCGCACGGACGGCGTGGTCACCAAGACGATGCCGGCGCGCGCGCTGTGGGACCGCATCGCCCTGGCCGCGTGGCAGAGCGCGGACCCTGGCCTGCAGTTCGACACGACGATCAACGAGTGGCACACGAGCCCGGCCGGCGGCCCGATCAACGGCTCCAACCCGTGCTCTGAGTACATGTTCCTGGACGACACCGCCTGCAACCTGGCGTCGTTGAACCTGCTCACCTTCACCAACCTGGAGACCGGCGAGTTCGACCTACCGGGCTACGAGCACGCCACGCGCATCTGGACGATGGTCCTGGAGATCTCCGTGGCGATGGCGCAGTTCCCCTCCTACGAGATCGCGCGGCTGTCGTACGACTACCGCACGCTCGGCCTGGGCTACGCCAACCTCGGCACGCTGCTCATGCTGGAGGGCATCCCATACGACTCCCCGGAGGCGCTGGCCTGGGCGGGCGCGCTCACGGCGATCCTCACGGGCCGCGCCTACGCCGCCTCCGCGGAGATGGCGGGCGAGCTGGGCGCGTTCCCGCGCTTCGGCGAGAACCGCGAGGCGATGCTGCGCGTGATGCGCAACCACCGCCGCGCCGCCTACGCCGCGCCCGAGAGCGAGTACGAGGGCCTCTCCGTCCGCCCGGTGGCGCTCGACCAGCGCTCCTGCCCGTCCGACCTGCTGGAGGCGGCCCACCGCGCGTGGGACCGCGCCTACGAACTGGGCGAGCGCTGGGGCTACCGCAACGCCCAGACCACGCTGATCGCGCCCACGGGCACCATCGGCCTGCTGATGGACTGCGACACGACCGGCGTGGAGCCGGACTTCTCGCTGGTGAAGTTCAAGAAGCTGGCCGGCGGCGGCTACTTCCGCATCATCAACGAGTCGGTCCCCACCGCCCTCAAGCGCCTGGGCTACACCGCCGAGCAGATCACGGACATCGTGACCTACGCCGCCGGCACGCAGACGCTGGAAGACGCCCCGATCATCAACCGCGACACGCTCGCGGCGCGCGGCTTCACGGCCGAGGCGATCGCCACGGTGGAGGAGGCGCTCAAGACCTCCTTCCACATCGCCTTCGTCTTCAACCGCTACACGCTGGGCGAGGACTTCTGCCGCCACACCCTGGGCTTGACGGACGCGCAGATGTCGCAGCCGCTGCTGGAGGCGATCGGCTTCTCGCGCGACGAGATCGAGGTCGCGAACGACCACATCCTCGGGCGCATGACGACGGAGGGCGCCCCGCACCTGAAGCCGGAGCACTACGCGGTCTTCGACTGCGCGAACAAGTGCGGCAAGTACGGCACCCGCTTCATCGAGGCGATGGCGCACGTGCGCATCCTGGCCGCCGCGCAGCCGTTCCTGTCCGGCGCGATCTCCAAGACGATCAACATGCCGATGGAGGCGACCGTCCAGGAGGTCAAGGACGTCTACATGGCCGCCGCCGAGACCGGCGTGAAGGCGCTGGCGCTCTACCGCGACGGTTCGAAGTTGAGCCAGCCGCTGTCCTCCCTGTCGGGCGAAGACATCGACGACGACACGGAGAACTTCGACGGCGACGAGGCCGCCTCGCAGACCGCCGCGGTGATCGCGGCCGCGGAGCGCATGGTCGCGCTCCAGGCCTCGCGCACCGTCACGGCCGCCTCGGGCGCCGCCCGGGGCGAGCGACTGCGGCTGCCGGACCGCCGCACCGGCTACACGCAGAAGGCGAAGGTGGGCGGGCACACGCTCTACATCCACACCGGCCAGTACGCGGACGGCTCGCTCGGCGAGATCTTCGTGGACACGGCGAAGGACGGCGCCGCGTTCCGCAGCCTGATGAACTGCTTCGCGATCGCCGTCTCGATGGGGCTGCAGTACGGGGTGCCGCTGGAGAAGTTCGTCGACACCTTCGTCTTCACGAAGTTCGAGCCGATGGGCATGGTCCAGGGCCACGACCGCATCAAGTTCTCGTCCTCGATCATCGACTACATCTTCCGCGAGCTGGCCGTGTCCTACCTGGGCCGCGACGACATGGCGCACGTGAACCCCTCGGAACTCGAGGCGGACACGGACCCGGTCGCGGACATGGTGCTGCCGGCCGCGGTGGCCGCTCCGGTGGTCGTCGCTGAGCCCGTCGCTCCCGCGCCGGCCCCGCAGCCGCAGCCGATCGCCCTGGCCTTCGCCGCCAGCAC
>JAUXUW010000197.1 GCA_030684635.1 Dehalococcoidia bacterium | reverse complement strand
TCGCCCGCGCCGACGCGTCCGCCTCGAGCGCGGCGAGCAGGTCAGGCGGCATCACCAACTGGTCGATGTCGTCGAGGAGCGACCAGGAGCCGTCTGCCCTCGCGCGGTGGATGACGGCGCGCCCCGCCGGGGTCATCAGGCCGGCCGCCTCGAGGTGCTCGACGCGTTGCTTGTTCGGGGCTGACCAGACGCTACCGGCCTTCCGAGGCGAGAGGTAGAGCTTCGAGCGGTCCGCGTCGACCTTGCCAGCGGTGCCGTCGATCCAGCCGAAGCACAGCGCCTCCTCCACGATGTCGGCGTATGCGACGTAGAGCGCGTGGTGCTTCTTGTGCGTCACCAGCCACACCGCCTGGGGCGACTGATGATTCGCCTGCAGCCAGGCGCGCCACTCTGCGCGGCTGTGCATTTCGATCTCCGGCGCGTCGTGACCCATCGTCGGCGCCGTCCGGGCCTACGCGCCGGCGAGCAGCGCGCGCCCGATCACCTTCAGTTCGAGGGTCGGCTTCACACCCTCGAAGATGGGCAGCACGAGCGCGTCCACAACGTAGCGGGAGATCGGGTCCTCCTCCGAGTAGCCCCAGCCGCCGTGCAGCAACTGGGCCTCGCGGGAGACCTCGCCCGCCACGTCGCAGGAGAGCAGCTTCGCCATGGAGGGCTCTGGGGCGCGCGTGTCGAACGCGCGCGCGGAAGCGTACGTGGTCTGGCGGGAGGCGGCGATCAGCACGGCCATGCGGCCGATCTTGTACTGGGTGAGGTGGTACTCGGCGAGCGGCAGGCCGAACTGCTTGCGCTGTGCGACGTACTGGCACGCCTTCTCCAGCGAGGCCTGGGCGACACCGCAGGCGCGGCCACCGGTCTGCAGGCGGCCGGCGGCGAAGCCGCCCATCTGCAGGAAAAAGCCCTTGCCGACGCCCTGGTCGCCGCCCACCAGGTGGGTCTGCGGCACCCAGACGTTGTCGATGGCGATGGTGAAGGAGTGCATACCGCGGTAGCCCGGCGTGGGGTTCGCGGTCCCCTCCATCACGCCGCCCTCGGGCTGCTCGTACTTCCAGTGGTGCCCCTCGAACGGGGGCTTCGGGATCATGAACAACGAGAGGCCGCGGTTGCCGCTCTTCGGGTCCGGGTCGGTGCGAGCGAGCAGCGCGAGGACGGTGGCGCGGCCGGAGAACGTGCTCCACGCCTTCGCACCGTTGATGCGCCAGCCCTGCTGGCCGTTGTGCTCCGCCGGCTCCGCCTTCGTCTGCAAGGAGGCGACGTCCGAACCGGTGTCCGGCTCCGTCACGGCGATCGCGACGAGTTCCTCCCCACGGGCGATGCGCGGCAGCCAGTGCTGCCGCTGCTCCTCCGTGCCGCCGGCGAGCAGCGCCTTCGTCAGGATCTCCGGACGCGTCGCGAGCGACCCTGCGGCGGCGAGGGAGGCAGCGGAGAGCTCTTCGGTGATGATGATCATCGGCAGGTCGCCCATGCCAGTCCCGCCGTACTCCTCCGGAATGGAGGAGCCGAAGAAGCCCTGCGCGGAGAACTTCTGGAGCAGGGAGTCCGGCACCAGCAGGTCCTGCCGGTGGATCTCCTGCGCGATCGGCATCACCTCGGTGCGGGCGAAGTCCCGCGCCATGTCGCGGGTGAGCGCCGCGACCTCATCCTCGAGTTCGCAGTTGTTCTGGCCGCCGGAGGCGATCATCTCGCGGCCGATCGCGCGGATCGCGCCCTCGTCCATGCCGGCGCGCACCAGCGCGCGGATCTCCGGGGTGTGCAGCGGGGCGATGTCTGCCTCGGTCAGCCCGAAGTCGTCCCAGGCCGCCTCCACCTGCGAGCGGAGGGCGTGCGTGATCTCCGCGGCGTAGGAGTGCGCCATGCGCTCCTGCAGCGCGTCCGGCTTCCCGGCCGCCTGCAGCCGCTCGACGTACGCGAGCAGGTCCTGCGCGGCGCGCACCTGCGTGGCGACGTATGCGATCCGCTCCGTGTGCACCTGGTAGTCGTCGATCTTCGCGCCGCGGTCGGTGACCTGGGCGGCTCGCTTCACGGCGGCGGCGACGACGCGCTGGGCTGCATCGACGAGGGTGCGCGCGGCAGTGGCCGGGGCAACGTTCGTGGTGGTCATGGTTCGAGTCCTTCGCTGCTTGCCGCGCGATGAGGCTGTCTGTCTGCCGTTGCTTCGTCGTCCGTGCGGCTACCGCCGCCGGGGCACGAGCACGGTGTAGTCGAGGTCGAGCACCACGTTCGGGTGGTAGCGCTCGCGGCCCTGGTCGTCCGCGACCTTGAAGGGCTGCTCCTCCGTGAACGGGTCCGCGTTCTTCACGCCCACCAGCCGCAGGCGCAGCGCGCCCGCGTCCGCACGGCCGAGATCGATCTTCTCGATGACATCGGTCCAGGCAAAGAGCGTATCGCCTGCAAACGTGGGGTTGCTGTGGGTGCCTCCGTTGAAGGCCAGGATGCGCACCGCGTTCTCCAGGCCGTTGAACGAGAGCGCGTGCGCCATGGAGATGATGTGCCCGCCGTAGATGACGCGCTTACCGAAGCGGGTGTTCTTCAGCGCGTGGGCGTTGAAGTGCGCACGAGCGATGTTCTGGTAGAGGCGCGCAGCCATCTGCTGCTCCGCCTCCTCAATCGCGACGCCTTCCACGTGGTGGAGGCGCTCGCCGGGCTCGTAATCCTCCCAGAACCAGCGGCCGCCGGTCACGCGGGTGTCGAACCGCGCAAGGTCCAGTTCCGCCGGGATCACGAAGTGCGCCGGGTCGACCTGGGACGGCGTCTTCGGCGCCTCATCAATGCCGGTGAAGGCGGAGGTGTCGCGCTTGTTCATCAGCACCCAGCGGATGAAGGAGAGGACTTCCTCGCCGCGCTGGTTCTGGCCGACCGTGTGCACCCAGGTCACGCCCGTGTCCCCGGTGCTGGACTCGCGCCGGCCGATGACCTTCGTCGTGGCGGTGATGGTGTCGCCCGGGTAGGCGGCGACCCCGAAGCGCACATCGGCATAGCCGAGGTTGGCGACGGCGTTGAGGGAGATGTCCGGTACGGACTTCCCGAAGACAGTGTGGAAGAGCAGCAGGTCGTGGATCAGTTCGCGCTTGAAGCCGAGCGAGCGGGCGAACTCCGCGTCACAGAAGAGTGGCAGCCGCGTCGCGGTGAGCGCGATGTAGAGCGCCGCATCGCCCTCGGTGAGCGTCCGAGGCACCGCGTGGACGATCTCGCGCCCGGTGGTGAGGTCTTCGAAGTAGTTGCCGGTGTTGGCCTTGCCGGCGGCGTTCTGGACGACCACGCGCACCCCCTCGCTCCTCCCATTCTATGGAAGGCGGCGGCTAGGGCCAGCGCCGCCGATACCCTCCCGGGGTACACTCGGAGGCCAGGGAAGGCGGGACGCATGGGCCTCAAAGAACTCGAAGCGCTGGTGGCGGCGTTGCAGGCGGAGATCGCCAAGGGCCGGGGGGACAACCTGGTCCTGGGCACCTGGCACATTCACTTCGAGAAGCGCGGCGACACCCCGGTCTTCCAGTTCGTGAAGTGCGAGTCCGAGGTCTACTGCGAGGAGCGCCCCGTGGTCATCGCCGGGGACGGCTCCGGCGCGATCCTGGATAAGGGCGGCCCGCTCTTCGCGGAGGCGTAACAGGCAGCGCCTCGCCCCCTCTCTTCCCCGCTCTGCTAGTCTCCCCACGCCAACCGAGGTGTGATGGGAGTCGTTCCGTGATCACGTTCAAGCACTACACCGTCGCCGTGCACGACCTGGATGAGGCAATCGCCCACTACGAGTCGCGCTTCGGCATGACGAAGATCGGCGATAAGGCGCACAACCCGATCGGGAACTTCACCTACCAGCCGGTGGGGTTCAACGGCCAGGTCATGTGCCACCTGATCTGCCCGGTCTCCGACGAGAGCCCGATCGCCAAGCTCATGAAGGAGCGGGTGAACCCGTTCAACCCGCACGGCGAGGGCATCTACCTGCTCGCGTACGAGTCGGATGACACGGACGGCTTCGTCCAGCAGGTCATCGACAACGGCGGCAAGGTGAACCGCGCCCCCAATGGCGGCAACGCCTGGGTGCACCCGACCGCTTCGAACTTCGTGCTGATGGAGATCTACCCGAAGAAGTCGTAAGGCTGCTTCGGGCGCGACGGCCGGGTGCGGGCTCAGTGCCCCCCGGCCGTCGTCATATCCGGGCCGCCCTCGGTGCGCGGCTCCAGTTCCGCCAGCCGCCGGGCCTCCGCCGCGAGGGCGACCGGGGGCTTGGAGGCGAGGAAGAGCGGGATCGCGAGCGCGGTCACCGCGGCGGTGACGAACCAGCCGAACTCGTAGTGGCCGGTCACATCCACGACCCGTCCCACGAACCACGGACCAATCGCGCCGCCGGTGGTCATGATCAGTGAGCCCAGGCCGTTGATCGTGCCGAAGTGCTTCGTGCCGAAGTAGTCCGCGAGCATCGCGGGACGCACCGGGATCGAGCCGCCGAAGCCCGGGGAGATGATCAGGATCGCGATCATCGCCGTCACGAAGTTGTTGGCGAGCGCCAGCACCACGAGGCCTACCACCACCATCCCCGTGGAGACCGCGAGCACCGCCGTCTTCGGGAAGCGGTCGGCGATGATGCCGAAGCCCAGCCGCCCGACGATCGAGAACACCGTGAACGCCGCAACGCTCGTGGAGGCGACCGCCTTCGAGACCCCGATGTCCTTCTCCAGGTAGGGGATCTGGTGCACCACGAAGGTGGTGGAGCCGAAGGCGTATAGCGACATGCCGATCGCCAGCAGCAGGAACGGGCGGGACTTCAGGACGGTGCGCACGGGGATGCCCCAGCGCACCGCAGGCTCCGGGATGATGTCGTCGTCCGCATAGCGGATGCCATCCATCGGCTGCGGGTGGTTCAGCGGACGCCCGCGGATGTTCAGCGCAACGAACACCCCCACCGTCGCCATGAAGGCGCCGATCACCTGGAGGGCGACCCGCCACCCCATCATCTCCACCATCGCCGCGATGCCGACGACGAGCAGCCCGCCGAGGCCACCGCCGATCGTCATGAAGGACATCGCGCGGGCGCGGCGCTCCTCGAACCAGGTCGCCACGGCGACCAGGCCGACCTGGCCGCCGGCCGCGGAGGAGCCCACCGCGATCACCAGCATGGCGACGTAGAAGTGCCAGATCTCCTGAATGAGCGACATGATCACGATGCCGGCGGCGGAGACCAGGAGCCCGCCGATCATCACGCGGCGTGGCCCGAGGCGGTCGATCAGCACGCCCACAATGGGGGCGGCGATGCCGCCGACCTCAGAGCGGAGGGAGAAGGCGAGCGAGGTGGCGGCCACGCTCCAGCCGAACTCGTCGATGACCTCGGTGAAGATCGTGCCGAAGCCGTAGAAGAACGACGCCGACATCGCGAGCATGATGAAGGCCGCCGACCCGACGACGATCCAGCCTTCGTACACGTTCGGGAAGAGGCGACGACCCATGGGCATCGACGATACGCCGGGGAAACCTACGCGCATCAACCCTGATGAACACCGCAAGAACTCTGCATGAACTCACCGCCCGGCGTTACGCCAAGCGTTATCGCGAGGGCGTCGTGGCCGGCCCGAGGGCGCTCTGCAGGACTCGCCCGGCGGTCAGCACCGGGTCCCACACCCCCGACAGCGTCGGCGTGTAGGAGAGATCAACGTTGAGCAGTGCGTCCACGGTCATCTCGTTCCAGATCGCCATCGCCAGCGCGTCGATGCGCTTGCCCGCCGTCGCCCCGCCGAGGATCTGCGCGCCGAGGATGCGGCGCGTCGACCGATCCGCGACCGCCTTCACCCACATCGGGCGCGCGGCGGGCCAGTAGCCCGCGGCGGTCGTGGCCTCGAACGTGACGGCGATGGCGTCGAAGCCGGCGTCTCGCGCCTCCGCCTCGGTCAGTCCGGTGCGGGCCATCTCCAGGTCCATGCATTTCGTGATGGCGGTGCCGAGGACGCCCGGGAACACCTCGTCCGCGCCGCCGACGTTCAGCCCGACGATCCGCCCCTGCTTGTTGGCGATGGTGCCCAGGTGCAGGTTGAGGGGGCGACCGGTCAGGCAGTGCGTGGTCTCCGCGCAGTCCCCGGCGGCCCACACGCCGGGCAGGCTGGTGCGCAGGTGGTCGTCCACCCACACGCCGCCGCTCTCGCCAATCCGCAGCCCGGCCGCACGGGCGAGCGCCACGTTGGGGACGGTGCCGGCGGCCAGCACCACCAGGTCGGCGGGGATCGCGCGGTCCCCACAGCCGACCGAGGTCACCCGCCCGCCCTCGCCGTGCAGGCACTCGACGCGGTGGCCGGTCTCGACGCGGACGCCGAGGCCGCGGACCGCCGCCGTGATGCGTGCGGCGAAGTCCGGGTCGAAGGCGCCCTCGAGCAGGGTGTCGCCGGCGGCGATGACCGTGGTCTCGATGCCGTTCGCGAGGAACGCCTCCGCCATCTCCACGCCGACGAAGCCACCGCCGACGATGACGGCGCGCCTCGGGCGCTGCTCCACCAGGCGACGCACCGCCAGCGCGTCGTCCAGGACGTGCATCTCATGGACGCCGAACAGGTCGACGCCCTCGATCGGGAGCCGTCGCGCGGAGGCGCCGGTCGCATAGACCAGGTGGTCGTAGCCCACGGTGAACTCGCGGGCACCGAGGTGGTCGCGCACCGTGACCGCGCGCGCGGCGGTGTCGATGGCGATGACCTCGTGGCGCTTGTGCACGGTGATGGAGGACTTCGCGAACTCCTCGACGGAACGCACGAGCAACGCCTCGATCGGGGAGACATCCCCGGAGACGTAGTACGGCTCACCGCAGGCGGAGAACGAGATCCAGTCGGAGCGCTCGAACGCCACGATTTCGAGGTCGGCGGCGGGGCGGCTGCGGCGCGCGTTCGTCGCCGCGCTCATCCCGGCGGCGTCGCCACCGATGATCACGAGCCGCTCAGGCATGCGTCACGGCATCGCGGGCGGCACGGGCCTGCTCGCCCGCGTGGTAGGAGGAGCGCACGAACGGCCCCGCCTCCACGTGCGCGAAGCCGAGGCCGAGCGCGTGCGTCTTCAGCGCAGCGAACTCGTCCGGGTGCAGGTAGCGCGCGACCGGCAGGTGCTTCTCGGTCGGACGCAGATACTGGCCGACGGTCAGCACGTCCACGCCCGCCTGCCGCAGGTCGGCGAAGACGGCGTGCAGTTCCGCCTCCGTCTCGCCAAGGCCGACCATCAATCCGCTCTTCAGGGGCATCGACGCGTCGAGTCGCCGCGCCCGGCGGAACAGTTCCAGCGTGCGCTGGTAGTCGCCTCGCGGCCGTGCCCGCGCGTACAGGCGCGGCACCGTCTCGATGTTGTGGTTCAGGACATCCGGGCGCGCCTGGACGACGGTGGCGAGGGCGTCCGCGTCTCCCTCGAAGTCGGGGATCAGCACCTCCACCTCGCAGGCGGGTCGGAGGCGGCGGATCGCGCGGATGCAAGCGGCGAAGACGCTGGCGCCACCGTCCGCCACGTCGTCACGGTTCACCGAAGTGATGACGGCGTAGTCCAGGGCGAGCGTGTCGACGGTCTTCGCGAGGCGGTAGGGCTCCAACAGGTCGAGCGCCTCGGGGCGACCAGAGGTGACGGCGCAGAACCCGCAGGCACGCGTGCAGACGTCGCCGAGGATCATGAAGGTGGCGGTGCCGCTGCTAAAGCACTCGCCGATGTTCGGGCAGCGTGCCTCCTCACAGACTGTGTGGAGTCGTTGCGTCCGCAGCAGATCCTCGATGTGCGAGAAGCGCTCGCCGGAGGGGAACCGCGCCTTCAGCCAGGCCGGCTTCGGCTCGCGGATGGGCGGGGCGGCGCTCACCCCCACCGCTCCACAGCCCACGCCTGCGCCGCGCGGGTGGGCGCGTCCCACGTCTCCGCGCCGATCAGGGTCGCGCCGAACTCCCGCTCCCATGACGCGCGGACGGCCTCCACCACCCGGTCGATCGAGGGTGGCGTGAGGAGCAGGGACGCGAGCGAGGTCACGCCGGCATCCGCGATGCCACAGGGGATGATGTCGTCGAACCAGGCGAGGTCCGGGTCCACGTTCAGCGCGAAGCCGTGCGTGGACACCCCATCGCGGACGCGGATGCCGATGGCGCCCACCTTCGCGCCGTCCACCCACACGCCCGGCCGTCCGGCGACGACCTCGCCGCGCACGTCGAACGACGCGAGCGCCTCGATCAGGACGCGCTCCAGCGCACGGATGTAGTCGCCGGCGCGCAGGCCGCGCGCGCGGAGGTCCAGGACAGGATAGCCAACCAACTGCCCCGGGCCGTGCCAGGTCACGTCGCCCCCACGGTCGGTCTCGACCAGCGCGGCGCGCAACGCCTCGCGCGGGACGCGGAGCGAGGCCACCCCGCCGCGCGCGCCGGAGGTGTAGACGGGGGCGTGCTCGATCAGGGCGACCGCCTCACGACCATCACCCACGCGCAGGGCGGTGGCCGTGGTGCGCTGCCAACGCAGCCCCGCCTCATACGCCACGCCCGTGGCGCGGATGCAGGCAACGAGCGAGCCGAGCGGTGCAGCCTCGGTGGTCATGGATCGAGTCTACCAACGGCGCGAGGGCCCTCAGGGGAAACCCGGCACGCGACGGGCGCGGCACTGCGGTAGGCTGGAGTCACGGAGGCGCGCCCGGACCCATTCGGACTCCGCGACCGCGCCCACCGCGTCCCTTCGGCGCAACGGCGCCCGCCCCCGGAGTCACGATGAGCGACACGCCGGCCAGCCCCCCCGAGGCCCCCTCCACGCCCGACTGGGTGGAGACGCAGGAGTGGATCGCCGCGCTCCGGGACGTGACCCGCAGCCGGGGTGCAGACCGGGCCCACAGCCTGCTGGAGACGCTCCAGATCGCGGCGCAGCGGCTGGGCGTCACCCTGCCGGTAACCTCGCGCACACCTTATGTAAATACGATCCCGCTGTCGCAGCAGCCGGCCTACCCCGGCAACCTGCCGGTGGAGGACCGCCTCAAGAGCATCATCCGCTGGAACGCGCTGGCAATGGTCAGCGAGGCAAACGACCGCTTCCCGGGCATCGGCGGACACATCTCCACCTACGCCTCGGCCGCCACGCTGTACGAGGTGGGCTTCAACCACCTGTGGCGCGGGCCCGACCACCCGTCCGGCGGCGACCTGATCTACATCCAGGGGCACGCCTCCCCAGGCATCTACGCGCGGGCCTACCTGGAGGGCCGGCTGACGCCGGCGCAACTGCACGCCTTCCGCCGCGAGCTCTCCGCGGACGGCCTCGCCTCCTACCCGCACCCGTGGCTGATGCCAGACTTCTGGCAGTTCCCAACGGTCTCCATGGGCCTGGGCCCGCTGATGGCGATCTACCAGGCGCGGATGATGCGCTACCTGGAGGCGCGCGGGCTGAAGGAGCCGACCGACCAGAAGGTGTGGTGCTTCCTCGGCGACGGCGAGACGGACGAACCGGAGGCGCTGGGATCGATCTCCCTCGCGGCGCGCGAGCACCTGGACAACCTGGTCTTCATCGTGAACTGCAACCTGCAGCGGCTGGACGGGCCGGTCCGCGGCAACGGCCAGATCATCCAGGAACTGGAGGCGGTCTTCCGCGGCGTGGGCTGGAACGTGATCAAGGTGCTCTGGGGCGGCGACTGGGACCCCCTGCTCGCAGCGGACACCGAGGGCATTCTTGCCGACCGCATGGGCGACATCGTGGACGGCGAGTACCAGAAGTACACGGTCGCCGGCGGCGAATACATCCGGAAGAACTTCTGGGGCGCCGACCCACGCCTGGCGCGGATGGCGGCCCACCTGAGCGACGACCAACTGTGGCGGATGCGCCTGGGCGGGCACGACACCGAGAAGGTGTACGCGGCCTACGCCGCCGCCGCCGCGCACCGCGGCTCACCCACCGTGATCCTCACGCGCACCATTAAAGGCTACGGCCTGGGCGAGGCGGGCGAGGGCCGCAACATCAGCCACCAGCAGAAGCACCTGAACGTGGAAGAGCTGCTGCGCTTCCGCGACCGCTTCAAGGTGCCGCTTTCCGACAAGGAAGTGGCGGAGGCGCCCCTGTACCGCCCCGCACCGGACAGCGCGGAGATGCGCTACCTGCGCGCACGGCGTGCCGCCCTCGGTGGGTCGCTGCCGCAGCGCCGCGTCCGCAACGGCACGGTGGAGGCGCCCTCCTTCGAACCGTTCGCGGAGTTCCTCGCCGGGAGCGGAGACCGCGAAGCGTCCACGACGATGGTGTTCGTGCGGATGCTCGCGCTGATGATGCGCGACCCGAAGATCGGGAAGCGCGTCGTGCCGATCGTCCCGGACGAGGCACGCACCTTCGGGATGGAGACGTTCTTCCGCGAGTTCGGCATCTACTCGTCCAGCGGGCAGCTCTACGAGCCGGTCGACCGCGAGAACCTGCTCTTCTACAAGGAATTGAAGGACGGCCAGGTCATCGAGGAGGGGATCACTGAGGCCGGCTCGTTCTCCTCGTTCGTCGCGGCGGGCACCTCGGCCGCGACCTACGGCGTGACCACGCTGCCGTTCTTCATCTTCTACTCGATGTTCGGCCTGCAGCGCGTCGGCGACCTGGTCTGGGCCGCTTCCGACGCGCGGACGCGCGGGTTCCTCGTCGGGGCGACCGCGGGACGGACCACGCTGAACGGCGAGGGCCTCCAGCACCAGGACGGCCACAGCCACGTCCTCGCCTCGGTCGTGCCGACGTTGCACGCGTACGACCCGGCGTTCGCCTACGAGATCGCCGTGCTGATCGAGGACGGCATCCGCCGCATGTTCGTGGAGGGCGAGGAGCGCCTGGTCTACCTCACCGTGACCAACGAGTCCTACCGCCAGCCGCCGATGCCGGCAGACGAGGGCGTCCGCGAGGGCATCGTGCGCGGCATCTACCGCTTCCGCTCGATGGGCGAGGCCGGCCAGCCGCGCGTCCACCTGCTGGGCAGCGGCGCGATCCTGAACGAGGTGCTGCGCGCGCAGGAGTTGCTCGCAGACCAGTTCGGGGTCGCCTCAGACGTGTGGTCGGTGACCTCCTTCACGGAACTGCGCCGCGACGCCATCGAGGTGGAGCGGTGGAACCTGCTGCACCCGGCGGAGCCGGCGCGCGAGCCGTTCATCGCACAGCAACTCGGCCACGGCCAGACCGTGGTGGCGGCGTCCGACTACTTGAAGGCGCTGCCGGACGGCCTCGCGAAGTGGGTGGACGCACGCGTGGTCGCACTGGGCACGGACGGCTTCGGGCGGAGCGACACGCGCGAGGCGCTGCGCGACTTCTTCGAGGTGGACGCGCGCCACATCGCCTTCGCAGCGCTCTCCGCGCTCGCACGCGAGGAGCAGGTGCCGGTCAGCCTGGCACTCCGCGCCGCCGAGGCGTTGAAGATCGACCCGGAACGACCGAACCCGGCGACGCTGTAGCGCGCGGGACGAGAGGAACGAAGCCGTGGCCGAGATCACCCTCCCCAGCCTGGGCGAGAACATCGCCGAGGCCGATGTCCTGAAGGTGCTGGTCGCCGAGGGCGACACCGTCGCCGTGGACCAGCCGCTCCTGGAGATTGAGACGGAAAAGGCGACGCTGGACGTCCCCTCGACCATTGCGGGGGTGGTGACGAAGGTGCACGTAGCCCCCGGCCAGACGATCAAGGTCGGTGCCGCCCTCATGAGCATCGAGGCCGGGACGGCGGCCACCCCCACACCGGCCACACCGGTCGCCCAGGCAGCGCCGGCACCCGCGGCACCAGCCACCGAGGCCCCCGCAGAGCCTGCCGCCGAGACACCGACTACGCCCGCGTCCGTCGCAGCACCCGCAGCCGCGACACCGGCAGCGGCAGCACCCGTCGCAGTACCGACGCCGGCCGAGGCGCCTCGCGACGTCGCACCACCACCGGCCACCGAGACCGCGCCGCCCGGCGATCAGCCGGTGTTCGCGTCGCCGTCCGTGCGCAAGTTCGCGCGCGAGGTCGGCGTCGACCTCGCCTCGGTCACCGGCTCGGGGCCGGGTGGCCGGATCTCCGAGGACGACGTGAAACGCGCGGCGCGCGAGCGGCCGACCAGCACCCCAACAGCCGCTGTTGCCTCTTCCGCCGACGCCGCGCCGCACATCATCGGCGGGTTCGAGGCACGGCCGCTGCCGGACTTCACGCGCTGGGGCGAGGTCACGCGCGAGCCGCTGACCCGGCTCCGCCGCACGGTCGCGCGGAACCTCGCGCAGTCGTGGGCGGAGATCCCGCACGTGCACATCTACCACCACGCCGACATCACGGCGATGGAGGAGATGCGGCAGCAGTTCAAG
The DNA here is from genome assembly GCA_030684635.1 of Dehalococcoidia bacterium. Lineage (GTDB taxonomy): Bacteria > Chloroflexota > Dehalococcoidia > UBA2979 > UBA2979 > W-Chloroflexi-9. The sequence goes on along the minus strand of JAUXUW010000197.1, from coordinate 3,809 downwards.
GCCCGCGCCCAGGCGGCCGGCGGCAACCTCACGATCTCGGTGATGCTGCTGAAGGTCGTCGCGGCCGCCCTCCGCGCCCACCCGAAGTTGAACTCCTCACTGGACGTGGACGCGCAGGAACTGGTGCTCAAGCAGTACATCCACCTCGGCGTCGCCGTGGACACCGACCGAGGGCTCGTGGTCCCGAAGATCGAGAACGCGGACGAGAAAAACATCATCGAGATCTCGGTGGAACTGAACGAGATCGCCGGGCGGGCGCGGGAGAACCGGCTGACGCTGGAGGAGATGACGGGGAGCACCTTCACCGTCACGAACCTCGGCAGCCTCGGGACGGGCTACTTCGACCCGATCATCAACTGGCCGGAGGTCGCCGTGCTCGGGCTCGGGCGCGCGGAACGCACCGCCGTCTGGGACGCCGAGGCGAAGAACTTCACGCCGCGCCTGATCATGCCGATGTCGCTGGGCTTCGACCACCGCGTGGTGGACGGCGCGGACGGCGCTCGGTTCATGTCCTGGATTGTCGAGGCGATCCGCAACCCGATGCTGATGGCGCTGGAGGGATAGCGAGTGACCACCGAGCGCCTCCGTGTCGCCGTCCTGGGCGCTGGCCCCGGCGGCTACCCCGCCGCCTTCCTTGCCGCCGAGCGAGGCTTCGACGTCACCCTGATCGACCCGCGCGCGAACCCGGGCGGGGTGTGCCTCTACATCGGCTGCATCCCTTCGAAGGCGCTGCTCCACGCCGCCGGCGTGATTCGCGAGGCCGAGCACGCATCCGCCTTCGGGATCGAGTTCGGTGCGCCCACGATCGACCTCGACGGACTGCGTGGCTGGAAGGACGGGGTGGTCGAGAAACTGACGGGCGGCCTCGGCACACTCGCCCGCGCGCGCAAGGTCCGCATGGTGCACGGGCTCGGCCGCTTCGTGGACGCGCACACCATCCGCGTCGAACGCGATGGCGAACTCGCCGAGGTGACCTTCGACTTCGCGATCGTCGCCACCGGCTCCAGCCCGGCGATGCCGGCGGCGCTGCGCCTCGATTCTGACCGCGTGTGGGACTCCACCGCCGCGCTCGAACTGCGCGAGGTGCCCGGGACGCTGCTGATCGTCGGCGGCGGCTACATCGGCCTGGAGATGGCGACGCTGTACGCGGCGCTGGGCTCGAAGGTCACGGTGGTGGAGGCTACCGGCACGCTGCTTGCCGGCGCAGACGCCGACCTCGTGCGTGTGCTGGCGAAGTCGCTCGAAGGACGCCTGGAGGCAGTGCTGCTGGAGACGAGCGTTACGGCGCTGCGCGAGCACGCCGGCGGCGGCGTGGAGGTGGACCTGGCCGGGGTGGAGGAACAGACGACGCGTACCTTCGATCGCGTGCTGGTGGCCGTCGGGCGGCGTCCGAACTCCGCGGACCTGGGCCTCGAACACACCTCGGTGACCACGAACGAGCGCGGCTTCATCCGTGTGGACCACCAGCGCCGCACCGATGAGCCTTCGATCTTCGCGATCGGCGATGTCGCCGGCGAGCCGATGCTGGCGCACAAGGCGACACACGAGGCGCGCGTGGCGGTGGAGGTGATCGCGGGCGAGCCGGCGGCGTGGGAGCCGGCCGCGATCCCCGCGGTGGTCTACACCGACCCGGAGATCGCGTGGTGCGGCCTCACCGAACAGGAAGCGCGCGCGCGCGGCATCGAGGTCGAGGTCACGCGGTTCCCGTGGACGGCCTCCGGTCGTGCGCTGACGCTCGGCCGGACGGACGGTTCCACGAAGATCCTCGTGGAGCCGGGTACAGAGCGGGTCCTGGGGGTGGGGATCGTCGGTCCCGGCGCCGGCGAACTGATCGCGGAGGGTGTGCTGGCGGTGGAGATGGGTGCGCGGCTGGACGACCTGCGGATGAGCATCCACCCACACCCGAGCCTCACTGAGACGATCATGGAAGCGGCGGAGGTGTTCTTCAACACCAGCCCGCACTACATCGCCCGCCGCCGCTGACGCCGGGCCGGGTCGTCAGGCCTCAACCGACAGGAACGGGTTCACCTCGGCTCCCGCGCCGGCGCCACGGGTCTGGCGGATGCCGCGCAGTTGCGGGTGGTACGCCGTCCAGAGCAGCCCCGTCCCCGCCTGCGACGGGACGTAGTACATCCGCCCTGCGTTCCGGCGCTGGACCTCGTGGATGAGCGAGCGCCGCTCGCCCTCGTCCAGCGCGACCGCCTGCCGCTCCACGAGGTCATCGATGACCGCGTCTCCGACCCGGCCGTGGTTCGTGTCGCCGGGGCCGAACATCCGCGTGAGGTACTCGCCGACCTCCGTGAAAGCGGACTGGTACCCGAAGGCGATGCCGGTGAAGTCGCCCCGGAACGTGCGCGCCACGTACTCGGAGGCGAAGTCCTGGCGCTGTGGGACCAGGTTCAGGCCGACCGCCGCCGCCGACACGACCAGCGCGTCCGCGACGGTGTCGAACGTCGCGCCGTAGACCTCGGCCGGGAGCAGGAACGGGATGGGGGCGCCGGCGTAGCCGCTGGCCTCCAGCAGCCGCCGCGCCTCCGCGGGGTCGTGGACGAAGAAGCGCCCACTGTCACCCTGGTCGCCGGAGGTCGGGTCCAGCCACCAACGGGTGAAGCCGGCCGGCACCAGGTTGTTCCACCGCACCGGCGCATCCAGGCCCACGTCCCGGAAGGCGCTGAGGTTGTACGCGGCCTGGGTCAGCGCGTCGCGGTCCTGCAGAAGCGAGACGGCCTGGCGGAAGCGCTCGTCGCGCCAGGGGGCCTCGGCCTCCTCGCCGGAGAAGTAGAGGAACGACAGCAGCGGCGAGACGTGCCCGCGCCACTGCACCTCACGTTGCTCGCCGCGCAGCGGGAGCACCGCGTCCGAGCGCAGCGGCAGCGCGTGCAAGTCGCCTGCTCGGAACCGCGCCAGCGCCGCGTCGTCATCGAGGAACGCGTACTCCAGGGCCGGGAGCAGGGGCGCGGCCTCGGGCGAGAGCGCGGGGTTCGCCCGCAGACGGAATCTCGTCTCGGGATCGTACTCATCCAGCACCCACGGCCCTGACCCCACCGGCGTCGAGGTGATATCGATGCCACCCTCGATCGCCTCGCGCGGGAGTACGAGCAGCCGGTCGATGTCTGCCAGTTCGTCCGGGAACGCCGCGGAGGGCGCGGCGAGGGTGAAGCGGACGGTGCGGTCGTCCACCGCCAGCACCTGCGACCAGTGGGTGACGAGCGCCGCGCCGGGCGAGTCCACCGCCTTCAGCCGCTCGACGGAGGCCACGACGTCCTCGGCGGTGACGTCGCGGCCGCTGACGGGCGGCACGTCGTGGAAGCGCGCACCGCCCCGCAGCGTGACCGTCCAGACTTGCCCGTCCTGCGTCTCGAGTCCCCCGGCCAGGTCGGATGCGGTGCCCGTTGACCAGGGATCGCGGTCCGGCTCCGAGGCGACGCGGAACAAACGGCTGTAGAGGTGCCCGGCGATCGTCCGCGACGTAAACGCGCCGCCCGCGACCCCGGCGTACGGGTCGAGCGAGGCCGGCGGGGCGCCGAGGTGCAGGCGCAGCGTGCCGTCGAACCGGGGCGCCGCGGCGGTCGTGGCTGGCCCGGGTGTCCCGGTGGGCGTCGGGGTGCTGGTCGTCACCGTCACGCCGCCCTCGTCGCTCGCGCAGCCGACGAGCGAGGCACCCGCCAGGCCGGCGAGGCCGAACGCCGCGCGGCGGAGCATGCGGCGGCGCGAAAAACGCCGGGCAGACGTGTTGGCAGGGCGTGTGTCCATCAGTCAACCAGCATCACACGCCGGCGCAGGATATGCACCGTGGCCGGGCTATGCTG
>JAUXUW010000116.1 GCA_030684635.1 Dehalococcoidia bacterium | reverse complement strand
GGTGATCGGCCCGGTAATCGTCTTGCTCGCGCCATTCAGCGTGTACAGGCCGGTGCCGGAGGTGAATGTGCCGCTGATGAAGGTGATGTTGCCGCTCACCGCCACCGGCTCGACAACGTCGTCGTTGTCCCACGTGCCGCCATTCACCGTGATGTCGCCGCTGAACGTCTTCGTCCCGGCGATGTTCGTAATCGTGAGCGATCCGCTGCTCAGCGTCGTATTCCCGGTCACTGTGATGGTGTTGGGGATCGTGAGGGCGCCGCCCTGCAGGTTGAGCGCGCCGCCCACGCTCAAGCCCGTTGGGGCGTCATACGCCGCCGTGCCGGCCAGCGTCAGTGCGCCGCTCACGCTCGTTGGCGTGCCGGTCTTCGTCCCGCTCCCGGAGAGGGTGAGGTTGGAGTAGGTGTTGACCTTGATCGCCTGATCGCCGGCGAAGTTGTAGTTCACGGTGTTCGGCAGGTTGGTGGTCGCATCGAGCGTGGTGATGGTCGGCGCGAGCGCATTACCGATGTTGAGGGTGGCGCTCGTGCCCTGGGTGAGGCTCCCGGCGCCGGTCAGTGTGCCCGTGACGGAGAGCGTCCCGTTGTTGTTCACCGTTCCCGCGACGGCGAGGTTGGAGGCGCCCACCGATAGCGATCCGGTCACGACGAGGGTGCCGCCGCCGTCCACGGTGACACCCTCGATGGAAACCGTGGTGGAGACAGTGACCGTGTGCCCGCTGGCGATGGTGACCGTGTCGCCCGCAGCGGGCACCGTGCCGGAGACCCAGGTCCCCGTACTCGCCCAGTCACCGCTCGTGGTCGACGTCTGCGCCGCCGCGGACACGCGATCCTGCACAAGAAATAGGGCCACGAGGGCCACGATGACGAGAGCAGGAATGCGGAGCACACGTGCCAGCGTAAGAACCACTCAGTATGACCTCGAAGTCACCCACGCTGCCGTGGTCTGCCCTGTCGTGTGGTGGGTACACATCGACGAACGCTGGATCCGGAATCGGGGACGCTGGCCAGAACTGACATTATCGGGGTTACATTACCGGGGTTGCCGCCACGGTCTGCACAGCCAGTAAACACTACCGGAGCCAGGTTCGGTACCTTACTACTCGTAACGTTCCAGGAAGGTGCCGTTCGTTCACGGCAGTTCGAGCCCGCACCGACCGAAGCGCGCATGTGCGTCCGCGTTCCTGACCATGTTGACGTAATCTGCGTGGCAGGCCCGTCGCGTATTTCGGGGCCAGATTGCTGGCGCGGGTGGTCACCTGGATGCGCTCCCAGAGCGGCACCAACAACCTACCATGCTCGCCTACGTGGACGAGGTCGTCGGCTTCGTCCCGCCGACCGCCGAGCCCCCCGCGAAGCGACCGATCATGACCCTGCTGAAAAGGCGTGGGCATACGGGGTGGGCGTGGTGCTGGCAACGCAGAACCCGGTCGACCTGGACTACAAGGCCATGTCCAAGCCGGGACGTGGATGATCGGGCGGCTCCAGACGGAGCGTGACAAGGCGCGCATGCTGGAGGCGCTCTCGTCCGTGTCCGGTGAGGTCGACCTCGCCGTGATCGAGTTCCGAGCGCGCGCGCCTGCCTGGATCCGGACGCCCTGAGTGGCGCTAGCCCCCGTCGCCCGGTGTCGACGGGAGCGCTGGTGCGAGTAGCGCGCACAGCACCGGTGACGGCGCCAGCCCCAATTCACGCATGAGCCGTGCGCGGAACTCCGTGAACACGCGGATGGCTTCGCTCCGGTTCCCGGCTGCGAGGTGAACGCGAATCAGCGCCGCGCAGGCGCTCTCGCGTAGCGGTTCGGACTGCAGCACAGCGGCGGCGGCTCCCGCCGCGCTCGCGAACCGGCCGGCCTGGGTGAGGTGCACCGATAGCGCATCAAGCGCGTGCAGCCGCAGTTGCCGCCACGCTTCGGACTCCATGATTGCCCATTCCTCCTTCCAGCCCGGGAGCAGGTCAAGCGTCAGCGCCTGCAGCGACTGGCTCGCCTCCTGCTGGAGGTCCGTCCACGGGAGCGGCCGCTCCGTCTCCAGGAGGCGCTGGGCGAATGCGCGAGCATCCCGCAGGTCCACCGACACGTCCGGTGTCAGCGCCAGATCGGCGCCGGCGATGACGATCGCGTGCCGCACATCCGGGTCCAGGCGTGCCAGCGCCGAGCGCAGGCTCGCGAGGCCCTGTGCCTCGGGGGCATCCGGCCGGAGCATGGTGGCCACGACACCGCGCGAAACGGGGCGATCCCGCAGCGCGAGCAGTGTGAGGAGGCGTTGCGCTTCTCCTCGGCCGGCGAGCAGCGTCCGCCCACCTGCCCGGAGTTCGAAGCCGTCCAGGATCGACAACTGGAATTCATGATGCGTTGGGCCGGAGCCAGCCTGGCGGGGGACGCTGTGCGCGCGCCGCACCACCACCGCACCGCGGACATAGTGATCGATCTCGCCCTCATCAGCGGGTCGGAGACCCCGCTGCCTGACGCCGTTGCCCAGCCCTGTCCGAGACACCATGCGGTACGTCCCCGTCTCGGGCGCCCCGCCCGATCCGGGGGAACCGTAGGCCGGACCACCGTCCCTCCCGGATGGCCGTTGGGTAGGGCATCGATATGACCAACGTCCCCAGTGCTCGACGGGCGATGCGATTTCGACAGGGCCGCGGGGATGTCGTTCGTCAGGTAGCCGTCAGACAACCGTCGGAACAGGGCGCGCGATGGCGACAGGCTTCTCGCGTTACCCTCGCAGCACGTCGGCCGCGCCCCAGGCGGCGACCGCGGCGGTGACAGCCAGGACCAGCATTGATACGCGCCCGAACCACGCCTCGGAGAGCCGTGCGCGGACGAAGCGTCCAAGGGCGACCCCTATGGCAGCGACCGGGAGCGCGATCAGCGTGGTGCGGATCACGTGGCCGGTGAAGACGCCGCTGGGGATCGTCATGGCGGTGGCGGGGATGCCGACCCAGAAGAAGTAGGCGGTCAGAGCGCCGCGGATCCGATCCGCACCGCCCCCGATCCAGTGCTGGTACAGCACGATCGGTGGCCCGCCCATGGACACGGCTCCGCGGATCACGCCGCCCATGACGCCTACGACTCCCTGCCGGATCACTGGCTCCGGGCGCGCCTCGTGCGGGTGGCCGTTGCCCGTGGCAAGCGTGACGACGGCGCTCACGAACACGGAGGTGGCGACGAGCAACCGGAGCAGCGTTTCGTCGGCGCGCACGAGGATCAGCACGCCCAGCGGCGTCCCGAGCAGCGCGCCGACCACCAGCGGTGCGATCGCCCTCGGGGAGGTGCGGGTGCGCTGCTCCGCGTAGATGCCGCCGGCGATGATCGTGCCGAGCAGGAGCGACATGGCGACCGCGTCTCGGGTCGGCACGACCAGGGCCGCAAACGGGACGAAGACCAGCCCGAACCCGAAGCCGACCCCCGCCTGCGTGAGGGTGCCGGCGAGTGCGATGAGCACGAGCAGGGTGGTATCCATCGGCGGAGGATAGGCGTCAGGCGGCTAGAGGGCTGTAGAACGGCGAAGGCGCGTCGGGGAGGGGTCTCCCGACGCGCCTTCAATGCCCCAGACGTGTCTCGCGCGTACTGCCGGTAACGCTCGTGAACGCCCTGTCGGAGGGGGTGCAGATCAGAAGCCGGGGTGTGGCTTCTTCTGAAAAGCATCATCGTTGTCCGCGGGTCGGCCTTCCTGACGCAGATGTGGTAGAAAACCTCCTACTACATCAAAGGGTGACGCCGTTGGCAGCCTCAGATCCCGTCGAGCGCGTCCGTCAGGTGATCCGGGATCTGCCCCCGGGGGAGACGTGGCATACGCCGTACCAGGAGGCGGTCCGTGCCGCCCACGCGGCCTCCGACCTCGTCACCGCTGCGCGCCTCACCACCGTCGCAGCCGTGTGCCACATCGCCGCCGGCCAGTACCGCGAAGCGCTTGCCGAGGTCGATTTCGGGCTGCGGCTAGCGCCGGACATCTCGGTGGTGCGCGCCGAACTGCTGCGAGCCCGTGCCAGCGTGGAGATCTTCGGCGCGGAGCCGGAGGCGGCGCTCCGGACGCTGGACGAGATTGCCCTGGTGGACCCGGCCCCGTCTGACCTTGGGCGGCTCGAGCAACTCGTGCACCGGCGGGTGGCGCAGTGCGTGCTGCTGGAGGCGCAGGCGCCCGGCGGCCTGGCGGAGGCGCTGCACGCGGTAGAGCGTGCCGGCCAGTCCACGCTCGCCGCGACCTCGATCCCCCGGCTGGTGCCGGCGCTCGTCGCCTTCGGGAATCTCGATGCCGGCCGGCCGTGGGTGGAGACGCTGGCGGCGCAGGCGGAGGTGTTGCGCAGCCGCTGGCACCGCCTGGAGGCGCGGGTGCTGGAGGAGGCGCTCTACGCGCCGCGCGGGCGCATCCATCAGGCGATCGAGTGGCCGGAGCACCCGCTGGGCTTCGACTACTTCGCCGGGTGGATCGCGGCCGGCATCTCCTCCTACCAGGCAGTGGTCACCGGCGGGCGGGCGCCCCGCCCGCTCTCCGGGCTGGTGAACCGCCTCCAGTCCGTGGTCCCGCCTGGCTTCCGCAGCGGGCCGGGGGGGTTCCAGGCCGCCGTAGGGGCGCACCTCGACCGCCGCGTGCCGGCGGAAGCGGAGCCCCCCGCGCGCGTCACGCTCTTCACGGCCAGCAGCACGCTGGCGATGGCGGAGGCGGTGGCACTGGCCGGGTCGCAGAGCCAGGCCGTGACGTGGGCGCGCTGGTTCGAGGAGTCGTGGCCA
>JAUXUW010000114.1 GCA_030684635.1 Dehalococcoidia bacterium | reverse complement strand
GATCGCCTCCGTCTGCGGGTCGGCGTCGAACAGCGGCATCAGTTCCGCGTAGGTGCTGCCGATGATCGCGTCGCCGCCGATGCTGACGGCGGTGGAGACGCCGAGGCCGGCCTCCGAGAGCGAGTTCGCGATCTCCACGGTCATGCCGCCGGAGCGTGACATCACGCCGACCTTGCCGGGCTTGAACGCGCGCCGGGTCGCCTCCGCGGAGCCGCCGATGCCGCCGACGCGGGTCTTGCCGGGGGAGATCATGCCGAGGCAGTTGGGGCCGATGATGCGCACGCCCTGCAGCTGCGCGTACTCCACGAACTGCGCGACCTGCTTGCGCGGGATGCGCTCCGTGACCACCACGATCAGCTTGATGCCGGCGTCGATCGCCTCGAAGACCGCGTCCGCCGCGCCGACGGGCGGCACGGAGACGACGGCGGCGTCCACGCGCTGCGACTCGGTGAAGGCGCGCACGGTGTCCTCCACCGGCAGGCCGTGCACGTTGCGGCCCTTGCGGCCGGGGGTGACGCCGCCGAGGAGTTTCGCGCCGTAGTCCAGGCACTCGCGGGCCATCGTCACGGCCTCGCGGCCGGTGATGCCCTGGATGATGAAGGTCGTGTTCTCGTCGACCAGGATGCTCATCGGGCTACGCCTTCTTCAAGTTCTCGACGGCGATACGCGCCGCCTCGTCCATCGAGACGGTGCGGTCGACGTACGGGACGCCGTACTTCTCGAGGATGGCGAAGCCTTCGCCCTCCCACGAGCCGGGGATGCGGAAGAGGGCGATCTTCTCGGCCGGGTTGAAGCCGGCCTCGATGCAGCCCTTCACCACGCCGCGCGCCACGATGTCCACGCGGGTGTTGGAGACCACGTTCATCATCACGGCGATCTTCTTCACGTTCGGCCGCGAGACGATCAACTTCGTGAGGTTCGCCGCCTTGGAGACGGACGGGTTGCCGCCGATCTCGCAGTAGTTCGCGGGCTTGCCGCCGGCGGCGCGGACCGCGTCGAACAGCGTCAGCGAGCCGCCGCCGGCGCCGATGATCAGGCCCAGGTCGCCATCGAACTCGGTGAGGTTGCCGGCGACGCCGCGCGGGTCGGCGCCGTCGATGCGCTCCGCCTCCATCTCGAACTCGGTTGGCGGGCGGGCCTGGCGCTTCTCGTCACCGACGAGGCCGAGGTCCTTCAGCAGGTCCAGGTGCTGGCGCTGGGCTTCCTGCTCCATGTCGGCGTGGCAGTCGAGCGCGATGATGCGCCCGTCCGCGAGTTTGCCGATCGGGTTGATCTCGGCCAGCGTCATGTCGCGGTCCAGGAAGAGCCGCGTGAGGCCGGAGACGATGCGCGTGAGCGCCGTCAGGTCGTTGCCGGTGATGCCGACGTTGGAGACGGCGGTCTTGGCGATGTAGTCCGAGAACGGGCGGAGCGCGGAGAAGTGCGTCCGGGAGAGGTGCTCCGGGTGCTGCTCCGCGACCTCTTCGATATCGATGCCGCCCATGTCCGAGAAGATGATGACGGGGCGCTTGGCGCGTCCGTCGTAGGTGACGGCGGCGTAGTACTCCTGCACGACCTGCTGCTTCTCCTCGACGAGGACGCCGACGGGGAGCAGGTCCTTGATCGGGAGCACCAGGATGTCGGCGGCGTGCTTCGCGGCCTCGTCCGGGGTGTCGGCGAACTTCACGCCGCCGGCCTTCATGCGGCCGCCGGAGAGCACCTGCGACTTGACGACGACGGGGCCACCGATGGTGACCGCGGCCTCGCGCGCCTGCTCCGCGGTGGTGCAGAAGTGACTCTTGGGGAGCGGGATGCCGGCCTTCGCCAGGATCCGCTTCGACTCGTACTCGTAGAACCGCATGGGCGTTCCTTTACCGCGTCGCCGCGATCAGCCTCCGAGGGGAGACCGCTATCCCTCGATGCCGTACTGCTGGGCCATCTGCGGGTCGCGCTTCGCGATCATCACCGCCAGGTCCCAGATCACCTTCGCCTGCTTCCAGGTCGCGTCGTCCTGCATCTTGCCGTCCAGCATGACCACGCCGGAGCCGTCCGGCATGGCGTCCAGGATGCGCTTCGCGAACTTCACCTCGACCGGGTCGGGGGAGAAGACCTTGCGGGCGATCTCGATCTGCGAGGGGTGGAGCGACCAGGCACCCACGCACCCCAGGAGGAACGAGGAGCGGAACTGGTCCTCGCAGCCCTGCGCGTCCGAGATATCGCCGAAGGGGCCGTAGTAGGGGTAGATGCCGGCGTTCACGCAGGCGTCCACCATCCGCGCGATCGAGTAGTGCCACGGGTCCTGCTGCGCGGTCAGGCGCGCCGCCTCCGGGTTCGCCGGGTCGGGGTCGTTCCGCACGAGGTAGGAGGGGTGGCCGCCGCCGACGCGCGTGGTCTTCATGCGCCGGGAGGCGGCGAGGTCGGCCGGGCCGAAGGACATGCCCTGCATGCGCGGGCTGGCGAGGGCGATCTCCTCCACCTGGGCGACGCCGCCGCCGGTCTCCAGGATGGCGTGCACCATGATCGGGCGCTTCACGCCGGCGCGGGCCTCGAGCTGCGCGAGGAGCCGGTCGATGTAGTGGATGTCCTGGGCGCCGAGCACCTTCGGCAGCATGAGCACGTCCAGGCGGTCGCCGATCTCGGAGACCAGCCGCGTGACATCGTCCAGGAACCACGGGGAGTCCAGCGCGTTGACGCGCGCCCAGCAGCCGACGTCGCCGAAGTCGTTGTCCTTGACCGCCTGGATGAAGCCCTCGCGGGCCGCCTCCTTCTGGTCGAGGGCGATCGCGTCCTCGAAGTTGCCGAGGAGGACGTCCACCTGCTTGAGGATGTCGGGGATGCGTTCCGCCAGTTTCGGCGTGACGACGGGGAGGAAGTGGATCATGCGGCTCGGCTTCGCCGGGATCTCGCGCCACGGCTCGGGCGCGCCGATGGCGAGCGGGCGGAAGAAGTCCTTCGGGCTGCGGAGCATGCGCTTCTCCATGCGGGTGCGTGCCGCGGGGTATCCAGCGTACGAGGATCGGGGCGTCCGAGGCACGGAAGGTGCGTCGCAGGGACGCTATCCGGGCCGCCCGGAAGCGTCAACGCTCGGGGGGTGAGGGAGGGGTGGGGCCTCTACCATAGGGCTTGTCTGGTTGGCGCTTCACCGGGACTAGTTGATGGGGCGGAGGCGAGCGTTGACAAGTCGGGCCGATCAACTTGCTGAGTGGCATGGGCAGACCACGTCACGGTTCTTGAATACCGTTTGGGAAGGCCTGCGCAACTCCGAGGTCAAGGACTCGAGAGCCGAGATCTGGTACATCGGGTCTATCGCAGCGGCGCTCCAAGTTGCCCGAATGCTCGATGCGACGTCGCCCATGCTCTTCCGCTCGTTCGTCCCAATTGGGCGGGACAAATGGCGATCAAGTCGCGCTGACGACGCGATCGAGGCCATGTACGCGGTGCTCGCGTACATGGCAGTGAATACGATTTTCATGCCCTCATCGCCCGCAGATCGAGATATGAAGGCAGAAGTGGCGCGTGACATCGAGGATGTCCTCGACGAGTTCGTTGCGTTAGGAGCCGATGAATGGGTCGAGGATTTCCTTTATCTGCATGCCGCCAGATTAGCGGGGATCGTCGCCGGTGGGACCTTTCTTCCTGACGGTGTCATGCCGGGACTCATCATCGGCGCCCTTCATGGCCAGTATTCAGATCTTGAGGCGGCGGTGGAGCATGCTGATAGGAACGGATGGATCGCCGAAAGTCAGCTCCTGGACCTACTCCAGTTCCCGGATCAGGCTCGCCCGTTGGACTTCGAGTCCTCGCTGAACTTCTACGGGACGTTCACGGAGCTTTTAATCGTCGTGACCAACGAGTTCCGCCACCTATCTCCTAGTGAGTGTCAGGCCGCACTTGATCGGGTCTTGGGGGTACTCCCCGATGACCTGCGGGGGTGACGCAGCGCGCTCCGAGGCTCACGGTCTGTACCACCCGTCGCTCTCCGTGATCGCCACAGGCCCCTTTGCGCGCGACGAAAACGCCATCAACGCAACGCCGGGCGTCCAGACGAACACCAACATCACGACGGCGATGCGTAGCGACCAGGTGGGCACCCAGATCCAGAGCGGCGCGAGGATGCAGTACCAGTAGAAGGCCAGCATCGCGAATGCCCCTGTGAGGGTCTTGCCCAGTTCGGCCATGACGACAGCAGAGGCGGCGACATTCGGGCGCGGTGTACGGCCTAGTGCCCAGCCAAGCAGCCAGCCAATCCCGTATGCAGGCATCGTCAGCATTGCGACGCCGACGTTGCCGATGAAGATCGCGAAGGTGGAGAGGATGACCGCGCCGAGCATGCCGAGGAAGATGCGCATGATCCACCAGCCCGCGCCATGCGAGCCGCCCGACTGCGCGAATGCATTGAGGCCGTTCCAGAGTTGGATCATGATGCCGAGGAAGAAGAGCAGGACAACGAGGCCGACGACGAAGGCGATCGTCAGGCCACCGAGCCTGACGATCCGTCCGATGGTTTGACCGAGCATTGCCGCGCTCCCATCGACACCCAGCAGGGGCCGGTGCGCTTGTACCACAGTTGTATTAGTCGCGCGGTATCTCTCGCAACAGGTCGCCCGCCTCCACGAGGACGCCCCGGGACACCACACCCACCGGCGCGCGTGCGAATCGGCGGGCTGGGGGAGACATCGGCGCCGAGTTGCTACCCGCCGCCGAGTTCCTCGATCGCCTTCGCGATGCGGCGGGCGCGGGTCTCCGGGGTCTCCGCGCCTCGATGGAGAGCACCCAGCGCCGCAGGTGACCGCAGGCGATCGAAGGCCTAGCGGCCGAGGATCGGGCCGGTGTCGACGGCCTCGAAGGCGGTGCCGGGCACGGTCTTGAGCTGGGCCAGGTCGTCGTCGTCCCAGCGCGGGTCGGTGGCGCCGCCTCGCTACCCGGCGCTGAGTTCCTCGATCGCCTTCGCGATGCGGCGGGCGCGGGTCTCCGGGGTCTTTGCGTCCTCGATGGAGAGCACCCAGCGGCGCTGGTGGCTGTAGGCGAGGGCGTCGAAGCGTGCGCGGGCGGCCGTGTTGGCCTTCAGCGCCTTTGCGAAGTCGGCGGGCACCTCCACGGTGCGGGGTTCCGTGTCGACCTCGATGCCGACGTCCACGGCCTGGCCCGCCTCCACGCCCGCAGCCGCGCGGTGCTCCGCGCTCAGCGGGATCATGTAGGCGCCGTTGTAGGGCGCGACGGTCGTGCGGTAGGTATAGCCGCCGAGGGTGACGCGGACGGGCACGCGCTTGCCAGCGCCGAGCCCTTCGACGACCTCGGTGGGGACGGGGATGCCGGTGGCGGTCTTGCCGCTCTGCTCGATGGTGGCGCGGAACATGGTCATGCGGGGCCGCCGTCCGCGAGTGGCTCGGGCATTCGTTCGAGGATGAGGCGGGCGGCGAGGGCGGGGACGGCGATCACGAGGCCGAGGCCGGCGAGCGTGATGGCGTTCCGGAGCGGCGCTCGGGCGACCTCGCCCGCCATGCTCGAGATGGTCTCCGCGAGCGGGGAGCCGTCGCTGCCGGCGAAGGCGACGACGGCGATGCCGAGCAGGCCGCCGGCGGCGACCGGGATCGCCGCCAGGACGAGGCCGACGCCGAGCGCCTGGATGCGGCCGAGCGAGTTGCCGGCCAGGACCACGAGCCCACCGAGCACGAGCGCGAGCGCGCCCATCAGCCAGGAGCCGAAGACGGCGCGTCCGTGGTTGGTGTCCGAGAGCGTGTGCATCAGGAGGCGCGTGCCGCCGGGGGTGCTGAACCAGCCGCCGCCGGTCGCCTGGTTGGTGAGCGCGAGGACCTCGATGCCGTCGCGGTGGATGGCGGTGGCGGAGGCGTCCAGCAGCACGGGGTACCAGTCCGCGGGGCCGCCGGCCTGCACGCCGGCGCGGGTCAGGGTCGCGCCGCGTACCTCGAAGCCGGGGACTGCGACGGGGGCGTCCGGGGCGGGCGCGGCGGCGGCGGCGATCTTGATCTCCTGCTGGTGCAGCACCAGTAGCGCCTCGAGCCCGGTCAGCGCCTCGAGGCCGCGTCCGATGACGGGGATGGCGACGGCGGGGCCGGTGACCTGCGCGGTGGTGAAGGCGGTGAGCCAGGCGGCCGTCGCGAGGGCGAAGGCGAGCACCACCGTCGCGAGCCACGGGCGGGAGCCGCGGTAGCGCGTCCGCTCCAGGTCACGCACGGTCATCTGTCGCGGCGTGCCGTAGACGCCTTCCTCGGTGACGACGGGCGCGGGCGGCGGGTCGAAGCGGTCCTCGGACGCCTCGCGCTCCTCCGGGGCGTCCGAGGGGGTGCGGTCGTTGGTCATGCGGGCACCACCCGGGTGCCGGTCAGGCGCTCGTGGAGGCCTCGACGGCCCGGGGCGACGAGGGCGGCGGAGGCGAGCGCCGCCACGGCGACGATGGCGGTGGCGGAGGCCACCAACAGCGCGAGCGGGTAGACGGCGGTCACGAGGGCGACGGTGGAGAGCCAGGCCCAGCCGGGGAGCGCCACCGGGGCGAGCGCGAACCGCGCGCGGCGGCGGCCGGGGG
>JAUXUW010000110.1 GCA_030684635.1 Dehalococcoidia bacterium | reverse complement strand
GAGCGCCCTCGGGGGACGTCCCTGCGGCCTGCTCGGCGCGGTCGCGGCCACCACGGCCCCGACCCCCACGACGGCCTCGGCGGGAGCGTCCACCCTCACGAGGGCCGCCCTCAGCGCCAGCGGTCGTGTCTCCGTCGCCCCGGGGGCGCGGTCCGGGCGCGGTGCTTCGTCTACGGCCGCGGCATCGCGGTCGCGGCGGCCACCGCCGTCGCCTCGGTTGGCGCCACGGGGGGCGTCAGCGCGCGGCGCCTCGGTGCGGGGCGGAGCACCCTCACGGGGGCCGGCGGACATGGGGATGGCGCTGCCCTTGGCGGTGACACGGACGAGCGCGTCCTGGGCGCCGAAGCCGAAGACCCCGGCCTTACCCTCGGTGATGACGTCGACGTCGACCTGATCGCGACGCAGGCCGAGGCGGCTGAGCGCCCGGGAGATCGCCTCTTCGACCGTCTTTCCGTTCGTCTCCTCTGATCGCATCGGTCTGCCTCGATTCGGACTCGCCGCCCGCACGGGCGGCGCCAGACTGTCGGTTGGTCGGACGGTGTGCGGGCGCGGCGAGCATTGGCATGCCCAGGCGCGCACGCGCCACGTTCGGAATCAGCGAGCCCCAGGTGAAGTCACCGGGGCCGACGAACATCCACTGGAGAATGATGCCGATGATGGTGCTGGCGGCCCAGTACAGGCCCAGGCCCGCCGGCGTGATGATCACGAACCAGGAGAACATGGCCGGCATGAACCACTGCATCATCTGGTTCATCTGGCGCTGCTGCTCGGACTGGGTCGCCTGCGTAGTGCGGCTGCTGGAGATGCGCTGCTGCAACCACATGGAGCAGAAGACCAGCACCAGCAACATGATGTTGCCGTTCGCGCCGAGGTCGATCCACAGGAACGTCCGGCTCAGCGGCACGGCGTCCTGGATGAAGTCCACGTTGTAGAGACGCCCGGACAGCCCCAGGACCGCCTCGGGCGTGTTGCCCAGGGTGATGCGGATCACCTGATAGAGGGCGATGAAGACCGGGAACTGCACCAGTTGCGGACCCAGGCAGCCCAGGGGGTTCACCCCGGCCTCCCGGTACAGCTTCATGATCTCTTCGTTGCGACGCTTGGGATCCGAGTACTTCTTCTGGATCTCCTGCATCTGCGGCTGGATCTCCTGAAGCGCCTTCATGGAGTGCAGCATCCGGAGGGTCAGGGGGAAGAGGATCGCCCGGCTGATCACCGTGAAGGTCAGGATGGCCAGGCCGTAGGAGCCGAACG
Organism: Dehalococcoidia bacterium; assembly: GCA_030684635.1. Classification (GTDB taxonomy): domain Bacteria; phylum Chloroflexota; class Dehalococcoidia; order UBA2979; family UBA2979; genus W-Chloroflexi-9. Next base: position 6,300 of record JAUXUW010000110.1, on the reverse strand, counting down.
CCAGCGCGCTCAGCCCCACCATGATGTTGATGAGCGGGGTCTCGAGGAGGGTTTGCCAGGCGGCGCCGATCGGCATAGTCCAGGCGCTCCTTTAGTCCGAGACCGTCAGGCGCTGGACAGCGCCCGTGTTCGCCGCGTCCACCCGCAGCACGTCGTGCTGGGAGGTGACCAGGAAGATGTCCGTGCCGCGCACCGTCGCGTGCGCGTTGAACTCTACGTTCTCGATGGTGGTGGTCCAGATCGGCGCGCCGGTAGAGAGGTCGAGGGCGGTGATCAGCCCCTTGCGGTCGATCGCGACCAGTGAGGCGTTCGCCACCACCGGGGTGGTGCGGTATTCCGCGCCCTCCACAGTCTGTGCCCAGCGCTGCGTGCCAGTGACCGCATCCAGGGCGTAGACGGTGCCACGCATGGTGGCGACGTAGAGGGTGTCGCCCTGCACCAGCGGCGCACCCATGAACCAGCCATCACCCTGGAACGTCCAGCGCTCCGCGCCGCCGTTCCCGATGTCCAGCGCGTGGAGGGAGCGATCAAAGGAGGGAACGTACAGGAGGCCATTCGCGACCACGAGGTCGGCGGCGGACGCCCCGACGAAGGACTGCGACCACAACTCCTGGCCGGTCGAGGGGTCAATGGCGAGCGTGACGCCGCGGTCGAGGTCGCCGAGGTACAGGATGCCGTTTGAGAAGGCGGGCGCACCCCAGACGCGGCTCTCATCGGTCAGGATCGGCTCGCCGCGGTTCCCGGAGTCCAGGTTCAGCCGCTCGATGCCACCGTGCTCGGTCGGGACCAGCAGCGTATCGCCGTCCACCACGGGCGTAGCGACGACGCGGTGCTTCAACTGGACCTGCCAGACCTGTACCGGCGCACCACCGGAGATGTCGAGCCGGCGGACCAGGCCGCTATATCCGGCGAGGTAGACCGTGGAACCCTCGATGAGCGGGGTCGCGTAGAAGGGGTTGGCAGCGTCCTTTTCCTGCGGGAACCGCCACGCGGCGTTGCCGGAGGCGGGATCGAGGAGCGCGATCTGGCCCGGCGCGACCTGCACCAGGACCGCCTCATTCGCGATCACCGGTGCGGCCCAGCCGAGCGGCTTGGCGACACCGGCACACCCACCGAGGAACAACGCGGCACCGGCGACGGCAGCGACCAGTCGCATGCGTGCCGCGCGCGAACGGGTCGCGGGGGCGGGGCGGGTGTTGATGTCGTGGATGGAGTGTTGATGTTTCACGTGAAACATCCCGCGCACGAAGCCTGATCTCACGCCTGGAGCCTCGTTTCCGTCCGCCGAGACTCCGCGGCGACCTGAAGGGCCTCCGGCGAGCCTGGGACGGGGTCGTAGCCACCGGAGCCACCCGGCCGGCAGCGGGAAAGTCGTCGCGCGGCCAGCGCGACACCCCGGAGGGCGCCGTGCCGCTCGATCGCGCCAAGTGCGTAGTGGGAGCAGGTCGGCTCAAACCGGCAGGCGACGCCCAACGAGGGCGACACGGCGCTCTGGTACAGGCGGATGAGGAACAGCAGCGGTTGCTTCATGCGTCCTCGACGCCCATGAGGCCCATCCGTTGCGCGGATGTCTTCAGGGCGCTCGCCAGCTCATCGAATCGCGCGGAATCGCTGCCGGGGCGAGCAATAATCACCACGTGGAAGCCCTCGCGCCACGGGAGATCGCGAAGGATCATCCGTAGCCGCCGCTTCAGCCGGTTGCGCACCACGGCGCCACCGACCTGTTTGCCAACCGAGAACCCGATGCGGGTGACCGGCTCTCCGGTACTACGCGCCACCACCTGGAAGAGGTGGTGGCGTGCTCGGCGGCCTGTTCGCATCACCAGGGCGAAGTCCCCGCGGCGTCGAAGACGTTCCGGGGGCCGGCGGCCGGGCTGAGCGGACTCACGCAATGTGATCAGCCTCCCGGGACCGGCCGTGTGCCGTCGTCCCCCGGGGGCGTCCGTCCGCCCGGTGCCCTGGTGCGTTGAGTTCTTAGACCGACAGTTTGGTGCGGCCGCGCTGACGGCGACGCGCAATGATGTCGCGGCCGCTGGCCGTTGCCATGCGCGCGCGGAAGCCAAGCTTGCGCTGTCGCGACAGCCGCTTCGGTTGCCAGGTTCGCTTCACCGTAGCTCCAATTCTTCGCGTACGTCGGTCGAGTATAGAGACGGGGGGAGGGAGGGGCAATCCGCCGCCAGCGGACACCCATTCCTGCCCGGACCGAGGCCCTACGGAAGCGAGGGCGCCGGCGCACCGGCGTAGATATAGCGGTACATGGCGTAGTTCTCCATCACCAGTTCCAGGTAGAGGCGCGTCTCCACGAACTCGACGGCGTGGATGAAGCCGTCCGCGCCGCCAAACGGCTGCACGTCCAGCCAGTAGGCGGCGTTGCCGGGCCCGCCGTTGTACGCGGCCAGCGCCGCCAGCATGTGGCCATCGAACCATGAGAGTTGCTCGCCGAGGTAGTACGCGCCGTAACGGAGCGCGCGGCCCGGATCCGCGAGCCCCTCGAACGACCACTCCTCCCCCAGCGCGGCGGCGATCGACGCGCCCGTGGGTTCGATGACCTGCGTCAGCCCGAACGCGCCCGCGCTGGAACCGGCCCGAGGGTTGAACGCGGACTCCTGGCGTACCAGCGCCAGCAGCAGCAGCGGCGGCACGCCGAACGCCTCCGCCGCGGCGTGCGTCTCCGCGTGGAAGGGCGCGGGGTAGGCGAGCATCAGGAGCGGGCGCGGCGCCGCGAGGCGCTGTTGCGAGGACAAGGGGCCGAGGATCCGCGTGGCCGCACCCATCGCCACGTCGTGCAGGCCGGTGTCCAGCGCGGCGAAGGCCATGTCCAGCAGTTCGTACGGCTGGCCCCGGCGCACGTTCAGTTCCGCGAACAGCAGGTCGCCCGCGACGCTCCGCTCGCCGGCGCGCGCGAGTTCCAGCGCCAGCAGGAGGCGTGGCTCCTCCAACGCCGCGACCTGCGGGCGTTCCCGCGCGCCGAACGTGAGGAGCAGCCATGCTTCTACCTCCGCATGGACGGCCTCGCTCATGACGAACTGGGCAGCCCGCTCCTCCTGTGCCGAGGCGGGAAACGGGGAGGTTGCCGCCGCAGCCCCGGAGCGCTCGAGGACCGCTGCGTAAGAGATCGGATCGATCGCGGCGACGGAGATCGCCGGGACATCCACCCGCCCGGACTGTTCGAGCAGGACGCTGTGCCAGCGTGCCGCCTCCGCCGCCGTCGCACCACCGTCGACGGCGATGGCGCCGAGTCGCGCGAGGGCATCGTCCACGTTCCCAGCGAAGCCGGTAGCGACGCCCGCGCGCAGGCGGGCATCCGGCACGAAGTCGCTGGCGGGGTAGGTCGCGACGAGCGCGTCGTACTCGATGACCGCGTCCGCCGCCCGTCCCAGTTCTTCGGAGACCCGCCCGCGCCAGTAGACCGCGTCGTCCGCGAGCGCCGAATCGGGGCTGGCGGCCAGCGAGTTCGCGTACGCCTCCAGCGCGCCTTCGCGGTCGCCGAAGCGCTCCGCGATGGCGCCCAGGTAGAACCAGGCCGTCGCCTGCTCCTCCGCGTCGAGCACCCCGGCGTCCAGGAGCGCCCGCAGGCGTTCGTCCGCCGCCACGTTACGGAAGCCGCGGTACTCGACGGTGGCGGCCAGCATCCCGGGCGGGGCGATCTCCGCCGCCTCGAGCGCGTCGAGGGCGTCCCGCGCGGCGCGCGACGTGGGTGATGTCTCCATCGCCAGGAGCGCGAGGTCGACCCAGGCGGGGTCGCCGCTTTCCTGCAACAGGACGGCCCGCTGCCAGCGTGCCTCCGCCAGTGTGCTGCCGAAGACGCCGGCCACCGATTCGACGGCGATCAGCGCAGCCTGAGCCTCCGCCACCCGCTCCACCTGCAGGAATGCCCCTGCGGCGTCCATGAGCGCGACCGCGCGGAGCGAGGCGGGGAGCGCGTCGTCGATGTCGACGACCTCCGCGTAGGCGTCAGCGGCCGCCTCAGATTCCCCGGCCAGGCCCAGCATCTGAGCGGCACGCAGGGCGGCCATGGGCGCGAGCGGGGAGGATGAGGCGGCCACGGCGGCGAAGCGCTCCGCGGCCAGCGCGTACTCGCCCGCGTCGCGGGCCTCAATGGCGGCGTGGTAGCGCAGCCGCGCCGCCGAACCGACCGCCAGTTGCAGGAGCCCGTGGAAGGTCTCCCCGGTGTGGGGCAGCGCCAGCGCCGGCGCCGCCGGATCCACCGTGGGGGACGCCAGCGGGTCCGTGGCCACGGGCGTCTGCACCACGACCTCAGCCGCCTCGTCCAGGTCGTCCGCGCGGCGGACGTCGGTCAGCACGAACGCGAGCAGCGCGACGAGGAAGACGCCGGTGGCGACGAGGGCCATGTGGAGGCGTCGTGCGATCATGGATCTACTGTATCGGCTGGCCCCGGATGCTCCCGGGCGGGTGCTGCCCGTTGTGGTACGGCGCGCTAGACTCTGGCCGAGTTGAGCGCGCCCCGAGCGGCGCGACGCCCTGCGCCGACGGCGCTGATGGAAGGTGGACGATGATGCGGACGATGACGGCGCGCGTGAGCGCGGCACTGTTCGGCCTCGGCCTCGCGCTCGTCCCCTCGCTGATCCTCGCGGCGGAGCCGGCGGGCGACGCCGAGCACGCCGACGAGGCGGCCGGCCCGATCTTCGAGGCGTCCGGGCGCTCCCTGGAGACCGGCGCGGACATGTCCATGGTGATGTGGGTGACGCTGCTCTCGCTCCTCGCGATCTTCGTGATCGCGGTGCTGGGTTACGCCTACCGCCAGAAGCGCCAGTTGAACTGGGCCTTCCAGCAGCCCGACGCCCCGCACGACGCGCACCACTAACCTCGACCCGACGCACGTCACACAGCAGAACGGCGGCCTGACGGCCGCCGTTCTGTTCGTCTCCTGAAGGGCCGCTACTTCTTCGCGGGCTTCGCCTGCTTCTCCTCGGCGATGCTCGCCTTGATCTCGCTGCGGCGGTTCTGGACACGCGTCATCTTCGCGGTCAGTTCCTCGCGCATGTTCGCCAGGTGCTCCACCTTGTGCTCGACGACATCGAGCTGCTTGGTGAGCGCCAGGATGATCTTCTCGATGCGCTCCAGGCGGGCGGGGAGTTCGCGGTCCGGGCGGTAGGTCTCCCGGATCTGCTTCATCAACTCCTCGGCTTCGACCATCTCCTTGATCTCGGCGAGGGTGAAGCCCAGCAGGTTCTGGAGCCGCTTGATGTACTCGATGCGCTCAACGTCGTCGTCGGAGTAGAGGCGGAAGCCGCCCTCCATCCGCTCGGGCGGATCGAGGAGGCCCTTCTCTTCGTAGAAGCGCAGCGTGCGCTGTGTGACGCCGGTACGCTCCGCCACCTCGCCGATCTGGAAGCGGGCAAGGTGCGGGTCAACCACGTCGGGCGAGTCGGTCGTCATGCCCGGCATCGTAGAGAGCGCCATTTTGGGGCGTCAAGCAAACGCGCACTTAACGTCAGGGGCGGACTCCGGCCGAATCTGGCAAACCGGCCGGCTAGTCGTCGTCCTCGTCGTCGTGGTCGTGGTCGTGCTTCGGCGCGAACGGGGCGCCGAGGACGGCCGAGCCCTCGCCAACGGGCGCCTTGCGGGGCGCCGGCACGAGGCGGGCCGCCTCCAGCGTGCTCTCCGCAAGCGCGGCCGGGACCAGCACTACGGGGCCACCGGCGTCTCGCCAGGCCTCCAGGATGGCGCCGTCCGGCGTGCCGATGGAGCGAACCAGTAACGGCGCGCCGCACAGGAGCGCCACGCGGCGGAGTTCGATCTGCTCGCGCACGGTGATGACGTCCGCGTCCGCCTCCACCAGTACCGCGTCGAGGTCGATCGCGGCGACGGAGCGGAGACGCTGCTCGTCCTGGTCGGCGCCCAGCAGCAGCACGTGGCCCAGGTCCTTCACGGTCAGGGCGGAGGCGTGCGTGAGCGCGTCGTCGAAGAGGAGGAAGTCCGCACCCGCCTCGCGGGCGCGCTCCGCCTCCACGCGGGTCGCGTCCGGGACGCGGAAGCCCACGGGCACCTTCACGGCGGCGACGGCCTCCGCAAGGTCGGCAAGGGGGCCGGTGAAGAGAATGGCATCCACGCCGGCGCCGGCCGCGCTGCTCGCCTCGGCCAGCGTCGCCGCCTCGGCGACGACGAGCACGTAGCGGGGGCGTTCCTGGCGGGCGATGGCGGCGAAGCCGAACCCACCGATGGCGCGACCAACGTCGCGGATGCGCGTGCGGAACTTGCTCATCGCATAGCCCTTCGTCGCGCTCACCGGGTCGTATACAGGGAATACCTGGAGCCGCCGGTGGGACTCGAACCCAC
>JAUXUW010000095.1 GCA_030684635.1 Dehalococcoidia bacterium | reverse complement strand
GATCGGCGCAGCAACTGCCTCGGCAGATGACGCCGGGCCCAGCAGGCTGATCGCCAGTACCGCAATGGCCAGCGCGACGAGCACACCCGGTGCGAACCATCTGCGACTCAGCCACGTATGGGGTGAACGGGGGAGGACTTGTGACATATGAACTCCATTCCAACCGGACGACTATCGTCACAATGACGTCACAGTGGCGTCACAGCCGTGAACACCACCGGGCCACCGTCACGCCCCTCGCGCCGGAGTCTACGCCCTGCCTGCGCCCCACGCCCTGTGGACGGCGCCACCGGCAACGACTCATGCGCGTGCGCAGCAAGCGTCGATCCCTTCCGTCCAGCCTGAGAATGGCCTTGCATCGTCGGACCGTCTGCCGACCACCACCCGGCCGGACAGAATCGCGCTTACTCCTGCGAAGAGAAGTGACGCACATGTAACGCTCCCGACGCGATTATGCGTTCGCTGAAGAGGCGGAACATCCGCCCGAAACAGAAACGACCCGGGAGTCTGACAGGCGCTGACGATCGGGCTCACTCGCACCCGGCGGCTGCCTCGGACAGGTACAATTGGGCAGTCGCAGGTTCCTATAAGTAAGTAGGTAGTCGAGGTCCGTCGAACGTAAGACCGCTCATGCCACGAACCACCCCGACAACGCCCGCCCCGTCCGACCGCAACGACATCCGTCTGTCGATCCTGGGCGGTTTCCAGTTGTACGCAGGCGACACCACCGTCCCGTCACTCGCCCCAGAAGCCCAGCACCTGCTGGCCTTCCTCGCACTGCGTGACCGCGTGGTTTCCCGCTCCGCCATTGCCGGGACGCTCTGGGCGGAGGCCAGCGAGGCGCACGCCTTCGCCAGCCTCCGGTCCGCGCTCTCGCGTCTGCCGCCGATCGCGCACGAGGTGATCACGGTCACCAGCGCAGAACTGGCGCTGGCGCCGCACGTCGTCGTCGACCTCCACGAGGCGCAGGCACTCGCCCGCCGCCTGCTCGATCCGGAGACGGAACTGAGCGCAGGCGACCTCAGCGCCGAGGCGATCACACTCCTGTCGGAGGACTGCCTCCCCGACTGGTACGACGACTGGGCGATCATGGAGGCGGAGGAGTGGCGACAGCTCCGGCTGCACGCCCTGGACGCGCTCGCACAACGGCTCCTGGCCGCCGGCCGGTTCGGGGATGCCGTGGCTGCAGCGCTTGCGGCGCTGCGCGCCGACCCGCTGCGGGAGAGTGCGTGCGCAACGCTGATCCAGGTGCACCTGGCGGAGGGCAACCAGTCCGAGGCCCTGCGCACCTTCGAGGAGTACCGCACGCTCCTGGTGGACGAGCTCGGCATCGAGCCGACCCCGGCCCTGCGCGCACTGTTGCCCGGCTCCGGGGCGTCGTGACGCCTGCGTGACGTGCCGTGGCGCACGGTCTTGTCATGGAGTCCGAGCGCACCGCCGTCCTGATCATCCGGGCGTGGGTTGAGCCCCACCCCGCCGCACCTCTCCGCGCGAACATCCGCCGGACCACGGATGTCGCCGGGGGATTCCAGAGCACCCTGAACGTCACGGAATCTGACGTGATTGCCGCCATCGTCCAGCAATGGCTGCGTGACGTGCAGGCCGGCGGGGGCGGAAACGTCTCCACCGGCGCGGTCACGGCACCGAAACGCCCCGCAGGAGACCGCTGAACCGAAGGAGTACACTATGTCTGACAAGCGCACCGGCATGAAGGCAAAGAAGCCCGCGACCCCGAAGGTGACTTCGGGCGCCCCGGACGCCTCACCGGAACGGGTGACCGGATCCCCGCCAGCACGATCCGGATCCTCACGCTGAACAACCGCGTCCGGATCCTCACTCAGGCAGTCGCGCAGCGCGCGACAGGAGGATTCATCATGACCAATTCGTCCCCCGAAACCACGCACCACCGCATCCAGGTCGGCAACCTCGGCCCCGGCGCGACCGAGCCCGTCCTGCGCGGGCTCTTCCTGCCCTACGGCCCCATCGTCTCGTACGACCGCCCGGTCGACTCCGGCACCGGTCGCCCGGGCCGCTTCGTCTACATCGAGATGGCCTCCACGGACGCAGCCGCGGCCGTGGCTGGCCTGACCGGCCACGAGATCGGCGGCAAGGTCGTGACGCTCACCTCCACCGAGACCGTCCCGATCGATGCGGACCGCCACGCCCGCTCCGCCCAGCCGCGCCGGACGGTACTCCCCCCGTCCACGGCTGCCAGCGCCCGGGCGGACGGGTCCTCCGTCCTCTAACGCCCGGGATCAGCCCCGGACCGCCCCTCGCGGTAATCGATTCCAGAGAGACGCCCCCATGGGCGTCTCTTCTGGTTCAATGCAGGCGCACGAAGGGACACGGACATGGGCAAGTTGGACGGCAAGGTCGCGCTGGTCACCGGCGCCAGCCGCGGCATCGGCCAGGGGATCGCGGAGTTCTTCGCACAGGAGGGCGCGAAGGTCGTATGCGCCGCCCGCACCCTGCACGAAGGCGACCACATGCTGGACGGGTCGCTCGACCGCACGGTCAGCCGCATCAAGGAGGCCGGCGGCGAGGCGATCGCGGTGACGGCGGACGTCTCCAGTGAGGACGACTGCAACCGCATTGTCGAGGAGGCGAAGGCCGCCTATGGCTCGGTGGATGTCCTCGTGAACAACGCCGCGCTGAACTACTACATCCCGATCGTGGACTACCCCGCCAGCCGCTGGATGCGCGCCTTCGCCGTGAACCTCCACGGCCCGTTCATGCTCTCGAAGGCCGTGCTGCCGGACATGATCGCGAAGCGCAGCGGTGCGATCGTCAACATCTCCTCGGTCGGCGCCATCGGCCCCGGCCGCGGCCCCTACCCGGACGCGGGCGGCCGAGGCGCGCGCGGCGGCACCATGTACGGCGCCTCCAAGGCGGCGCTGGAGCGCTTCACGCAGGGCCTCGCGCAGGAAGTCTACGAACACGGCGTCACGGTCGCCTGCTACTCCCCCGGCGTCGGCGTGGCGACGGAGGGCACCGTCCACTTCGGCCTGAGCAAGAGCCTGGACGACCCGGACCGCGAGCCGATGTCCATGATGACCCGCGCCGCGCTGCTCCTCGCCACGGAGCCGCTGGACAGGGTCACCGGGCGCGTCACCTACAGCCAGGAAATCCTGCAGGAGTTCGGCTGGATCACCAACGGCGTCGGCCTGGGTATCACCCTCCCCGGCTCCGGCTTCTCCCGCATGTAGTCGCCCGCCTCGGCGGGCACGCACGAAGGGCGCCCGCGCGGGCGCCCTTCGGGTCTCCGGGTCGCGCAAGGGCTACCCGATCGCGCGGCTCGCGCGGAAGGCCGCGACCTGGTCCGCCGTATAGCCCGCGGACGCCAGGATCGCGTCCGTGTCCCGCCCCAGCGGCGGCGAGGCGGAGCGCGCCTTCGGCGGCGT
>JAUXUW010000093.1 GCA_030684635.1 Dehalococcoidia bacterium | reverse complement strand
CTGGTCGAGGTTGGGCTCGGCTATCTCAGTCTGGGCCAGCCGCTCACGACGCTGTCCGGCGGAGAGCGGCAGCGGCTCAAGCTCGCCACGCAGATGGCCGAGAAGGGCGCCGTCTACGTCCTGGACGAGCCCACCACCGGCCTGCACCTCGCCGATGTCGACCAATTGCTCGGCCTGCTCGACCGGCTCGTGGACGCCGGCAAGTCGGTGATCGTGATCGAGCACCACCAGGCGGTCATGGCGCACGCCGACTGGATCATCGACCTCGGGCCCGGCGCCGGCCACGACGGCGGCCGCATCGTCTTCGAGGGCACTCCCACGGACCTGGTGGCCCGGCGTTCCACTCTGACGGGCGAGCACCTCGCGGCGTACGTGCGCGCCCGACCGAAGTCCTCGCGGACCCGGTGAGGCGCCCTACGTCCGCTACGTCAGTGGGCGGGCCCCGGCGGGCGTTGTTCAGACGCTGACCTGGCGGAAGTCTGGGCTGATCTCCAGCGGCGCGCCGGTGACCGCCTGGATGTCCTCCGCGGAGTAGCCGGGTGCGTGCTCCTCCAGGATGAACTTCCCGTCTCGCACCGAGACGACGGCGATATTCGTCACCACCAGCGTGACGCCGGCGGGCGCCGTCACCGGGAGCGCGCACTTCTTCACGAGCCGAGGCTCACCGTCGCGCGTGGTGTGCTCCAGCGCGAGGAAGATCTGCTTCGAGCACGCGGCCAGGTCCATCGCGCCGCCGATGCCGCCGAGGTTGTTCCACTCCTCGTTGGTGGTCTTCCAGTTCGCGAACGAGCCGTCCGGGGCCACCTCGTACGCGCCGAGGCAGGTGACGTCCACGAGCCCGCGGCGGATCAGGGCGAACGAGTCGGCGTGGTGCACGATCGCCGCGCCCGGGTTCAGCGTGACGGACTGCGTGGCGGAGGCGTTCACGATGTCCGGGTCTTCCTCGCCCGCGCCGGCCAGGCGGCCGTAGCCGATGACGCCGTTCTCAGAGGTCAGGACGATCTCCTGCTCCGGGCGGAGAAAGTTCGACACGCCGGTCGGGATGCCGATCCCGAGGTTGACGATCGATCCGTCAGCAAGGCGCTGGGCCAGGACGGCGGCCATCTGGTCGCGGTTGAGCGGCTGCTTCTCGGTCATGGCTCTACTCCTGCCCCTCGGGTACCGGGTCGTGGTAGCGGACCTGGAGGATGGCGCGCGCGGTGGCGCGGTCGACGTGCAGGACGCCGCCCTCCGGGATCTGGATGAGCCGGTGCACGTAGATGCCCGGGGTGTGGATCTGGTCGGGGTCGAGCGTCCCCGCTTCGACGATCGGCTGTTCGACCTCGACGATCGTGGTACGAGCGGCCATCGCCATGATCGGGTTGAAGTTGCGCGCGGCGCGCCGGTAGATCAGGTTGCCGGCGGTGTCCGCCTTCCAGGCGCGGATGAAGGCGAAGTCCGCGAAGAGCGCGTGCTCCATGACGAACGTGCGGCCGTCAAAGTCGCGGTGCTCCTTGCCGATCGCGGTCTCCGTGCCCACGCCGGCCGGGGTGAAGAACGCCGGGATGCCGGCGCCACCCGCGCGGATGCGCTCGGCCAGGGTGCCCTGTGGGGCCAGTTCCGCCTGTACGGCGCCGCTGCGGATCAGTTCCTCGGCGGTGCCGGCGCGCGACGGGCGGGTGGAGGCGGTGAACGCCGCGATCACCTTCTTGACGCGTCCCGCCATCACCAGGTCACCGAGGCCCCGCAACTCCTCCGCCCCGGCCGCGAAGCCGACGCCGTTGGAGATGCTGGTGATGCCGGTCGCGCCCTGCCGCCAGAGCGCGGCCATGAGGTTGATCGGCTGCCCGGGGCCGAAGCCCGGGATCATCAGGGACGAGTTGTCGGGGAAGTCCGCGATCGCCTCGTCCATGGAAGTGAAGATGCGAGGTCGTGGCATGAGGCCGCCTGTCCGTGGTTCCGCGCACCGGGTCAGTCCGCGCCAGCGTTATACAACGTCTGGACAAGCCCTGCCTATGGGCGGGAAGTGCGAGGCCGGAATCGATCCCACCGGACGCCTCGTCGCCGGAGGCGGAAAGCGTGCCAGCCAATGAGGACAACGGTTTTCAGCGGCACGACTGGATCGCGGGCGAGCAGGCGAAGTAGTTCACGGTCACTGAACGGTCGCGATTCCCGGGTCACGCCGGCGTAGAGCGTTTCGCTTTCGGCAGCGGTCGGGCTATGACACCCAGCGGATCGCCTGCCGTGGGCAGAGCCGGATCGCGCGGTCGACCTTTGCCGTCAGCGCGTCCGGCACCTCATCAAGGATGACGTGGCTCAGGTCGTCCTCGTCGCGGTGCTCGAAGACCTCCGGCGCCGCGGCCTGGCACTTGCCGTGACCTTCGCACATCTGCTGATCGACCTCGACCCTGCGGCTCATGGTGCCTCCTTGCCGTCCCGGTCAGCGTGCAGCGGTGAGGCGCACCGGCAGGTGCTTCACACCGTTGATGAAGTTGGAGCGGAGGCGCTCCGGCAGGCCGTCCACCTGGATGTCCGGGAACCGCCGCAGGAGTTCCTCGAACATGATCCGCACCTCGGCGCGGGCGAAACCGGCACCGAGGCAGAAGTGCTCGCCGATGCCGAAGGCCAGGTGCTCGTTCGGGTCGCGGGTGATGTCGAAGCGGTAGGGGGCCTCGAAGATGTCTTCGTCCCGGTTGGCGGACGGGTACCACATGATCACCTTCTCACCGGCGGCGATCTTCTGGCCACGGATCTCCGTGTCCGCCGTCGCCTCGCGGCTCATGTGGTGCAGGGGAGAGGTCCAGCGCAGAATCTCCTCCACCGCGGAGGGCATGAGCGAGGGGTCGGCCTGCAGGCGGGCGCGCTCCTCCGGGTGCTCGCACAGGACGATGAGGCCACCCGAGATCGCGTTGCGCGTCGTCTCGTTGCCGGCGACCACCAGCAGGTTGCAGAACGCGACGATGTCGCCCTCGGTCAGGCGTTCGCCATCGACCTCCGACTCCACGAGGATGCTGACCAGGTCGTCCTCGCGCGGGTGCGCGCGGCGGTCAGCCAGGATGTCACGGAAGAAGCCGTTCATCCGGCGGTTGCCGTCCGCGGCGGTGAGCGTGGCGCCCTCGAACGTGCCGACCTTGTCCGGGGCCACGCGCGCCTGGTACTCGGCGTCGCCGGAGCCCAGGATCTGGTTCGTGAAGTCGAACATGGCCGGCCAGTGCTCTTCTTCCAGCCCCATCATCCCGCAGATGACCGCGAGCGGGAGCTGGCTGGAGACCTCCAGGACGAAGTCGCAGGAGTCACGGCCCTGCACCCGGTCCAGGATCGTGTTCGTGACGGCGCGGATCTTCGGCTCCATCTGCAGGACGGCGCGCGGGGTGAAGCCCTTGTTCACCAGCCGCCGCATCTTTACGTGCCGGGGCGGGTCCATGGTGATGATGCTGGAGCTGCCCTCGCCCTGCCCGGGGGGCGGGTAGCGGAGGCCGGAGCCGCCGATCCCCTTCGAGGAGATGAACAACTCCGGGTGGCGGGAGACGTGGAGGAGGTCCTCGTACTTCACCAGCGACCAGAAGCCGTTGAAGCGGTCGGTGCCCGGGTTCCAGTGCACGGGGGCTTCGGCGCGGAGGATCCGGAACGCCTCGTGCATCTCATTCGCCTGGAACAGGCGTCCCTCCAGCAGGTTGATGCCGTGGGGGAGCGTGGCGGCGGCTTCCGGTGAGATGGGGGACATGACGTCACCTCCGACCGCCCGACGGCGGCATCACGAACGATATAGACGAGCCCCATCTTACCGAGGCGGTCTAGCGGCCGGCGCGCCCAGCGGACCGACCCCTTCCCGGCCCCGCTATTATATTTGTAATGCAGGCGGTGTTGCCGGCCCGCCGGGGTTAGTAGCCGAGAGGGAGGGTGGGATGACCACTACTTCCAGTGGGATGGCTGGCGGCGCACAGGCGGGGACGACCTGGGCGGGCCTTGCGAGCCGGCCGGAGGCCGAGCGCGTGGGGCCGATGTGCGACCTGCTGCGCGAGGTGATGTCGCTCCCCGAGGACCAGCGTGCGACCGCCCTGGACGGCATGGTCCGGGCCGAGTACGCACTGGACGATGCGACGTTGCACTCCTTCACAGCGAGCCGTCTCCGCGCCTGGTTGCGGCTGGCCGGGGACGACATGGAGTCGGCCCGCACGCTCTCTCGGGCGTGGGACCAGGTCTTCGACGGCATGCCTGCGGAGACGGCGATGCGGCGCGCGACCGTGGTGCAGACCGTCGCCCGTTCCGAACTGAGCAGCGAGGAGGTGGCCGTGCTGTTCGAGTTCATCCCCTCCATCGTCCGTCAGATCCCCCGGGCACCCTCCAGTCTGTCGCAACGGATCGCGGAGGCGCCCCCGGAGCGGGACACGCCGTGGTGGAAGTTCTGGGGCTAGCCCGGAGCACCGTCCGCAACCTCCCCCGCCCTCGACCTCGCGGCGTACGATGCGCGCGCCGCGAGATGCGCGAGCGAGGCGGGGGAGGCTGTGATGAGGCTGGGACTGCTGGCGGGCACCGGGGACGACTGGCGCGAGGGCCTGGAGAAGGTCCGGATCGCAGAAGACCTGGGTGTGGAGCTGATCTCGACCGGCGAGGCGTGGGGTAAGTCCGCGATCCCGTGGCTGGCCGCCATCGCGCTCAACACCAGCAAGGTCACCATCGGCACGTCGATCCTCAACTGCTTCTCGCGCACGCCCGCGGCGATGGCGCAGGACTTCGCGACGCTTGAGGAGATGTCGGAGGGCCGCATGCTGCTGGGCCTGGGCTCCTCCGGTGCGCAGGTGATCGAGCACTTCCACGGCGTGCCGTTCCAGAAGCCGCTGACGCGGCTGAAGGAATACGTCGAGATCTTCGACATCCTGATCAGCGGCGAGAAGCTGAACTACTCGGGCGAGATCTTCAACCTCCAGCGCGGCTTCCGGCTGGACTACCACCGCCCCCGCACCAAGATCCCCGTCTACATCGCCGCGATCACGCCGAAGTCGATCCGGCAGACCGGTGCGATCGCGGACGGCATCTTCCCGATCCACTGGCCGAAGCACCTGTTTGAAGCGCTGCGCACCGACCTGCAGGCGGGAGCGACCGAGGCGGGGCTGAGCGGCAAGATCTTCACCGTTGCGCCGTACACGCGCGTCGCGGTGCTCGACGGGACCGCGGAGGACGAGGCGCGCTGGCGCGAGGGGCGCCGGCTGCTCCAGTACTACATCAACCGGATGGGCGTCTTCTACTGGCAGATGCTCGAGCGCAACGGCTTCGCCGACGACGTCGCGAAGTCGCGCGCAGCCTGGGCGAAGCAGGACGCGGAGGGCTCCATCTCCGCGATCTCGGACGAGATGGTGCGCTCCTGCCAGGTGATCGGCCCGATCGAGGAGGTCCGCGAGCAACTGAAGGAGCGCGCTGCCCTCGGTGCGGACATCCAGATGCTCTACATGCCGCCGGGCGACCCGAAGGAGGTCGGCCGCTGGCTGGAAGCGCTGCTCAAGTAGCCCGTCAGGCGGGGAGGTCCGCGACCTCCCGGTACAGCCCGAGGTACTGCAGGCCCACGTAGCCCCAGTCGATCGCGGGGCGCCTGTGCGCTGGCGGCTGGTCGAGCGCAGCGATCACAGCCCGCGCCCATGCTGCGGCGTCCCCCGCCGGCACCGTCATGAGTCCGAGTTCCTCGGCCGTGTCGGCATTGCCCTCGATGTCTGCGAGGAGCACCGGCGCACCCGCGGAACTCGCCTCCGCCGCGTCAATGCGGTAGCCCTCCGGCGCGTCGGGGCTCGGCAGGCCCGGGAACACCGCCAGGTCAACGCAGTAGAAGAGCGCGGCGGTCTCGTTCGGCAGCCGGATGGGCGACCAGAGCACGCGTGGGTCGTCCAGGGTGCGGACGGTGGCCGCGTCCGCACCGTCGCCGGCGATCACATACCGAACATCCTCCGGCAGTCGCGGGAGCACCTCGCGCGCGAACCAGGCCACGCCGCGCCGGGGCAGCAGGGCCCCACGGCTGAGGATGAGCCGGACGCCGAGGGGCAGGTCGAGATGGTCGCGCCGGAACTCGTCGACGTGGCGGCGGTCAGTGGTGATCTTGCCCCAGAACATCACGTTGGCACCGGGGGTGATCACCCGTGGCGCGATCCGCAGGTGGCGTTCCACCTCCCTGGCCACGGTCGCGCAGGTCGCCACCACCGTCACTCGCGGGTCGCTGGCGGCCGCCCGGAGCGTCGCCATCGCCTCGGCGGAGGCCCGAGGCAGGTCGTCGCCGTGCACGGACAGCACCACCGGTGCCCCGGTGAGGCCGGCGAGGCGGGGCGCGAGGTGCCCGAGCGTGGCGTCGGTCAGGTGCACCACCTGCGCCCAGCCCGCGTTCGCCTCCGCCCCAGCGAGCAGCCGGTCAACGAACTCCGGGCCGGCGGAGGCTTCCTCCTGGTGGGCGATCAGATGGAACGGGCCCTGGTATGCCTCGCCGAGACCGCGGGCGAACTCGGCGATCTCGGAGGGCTGTGGGGGCGCGGCCGGCGCCACGAAGAGCAGGCGTGGCTGTGAGCTGGACAACGGGCGCCCTCCTCGCGGGAGGCTACCGGGATGACCGGGTGGTCGTATAGTGCGCGCGCGGTCGCCCGCGGAGGTGCCAATGCGGCGCCTCGGATCGCGTGGCCCGCACGGAGCAGGAGAGAGACACATGGCAGAGATGACGCGCGAAGAGGTCTACGCGTGGCTGGACAACGGCCCGCCGTGGACGCGCCTGGCGACCATTGGGCCGGACGGCTACCCGCACGTTGTCCCGCTGGGCTACTTCCGCCTGGGTGACGAGATCATCCTGAACATGCGCGGGCAGCGTGAGGCGAACGTGCGGCGCAACCCGAAGGTGAGCCTGGCGATTGACGCCGGGACGAACATGACAGACCTGAAGGGCGTGGTGATCCGCGGCAACGCGACGCTGGTGGAGGACCCGGCAGGGTGCCTGGAACTCACCCGCGCCGCCGCTCGTGCGCGCGGCGTCGCCGAGGACCAACTGCCGACGGAGGCGCGGCCCGGCCGCTCCTTCGCGCGCGTGACCATGGACCGCATCGCTTCGTGGGACAACGCGAAGCGCTGACTGCCGCACCCGGTGACGCCTGGTGCTGCGTGAAGAGGAGAGGGAGACAGATATGCCACTGAACGGACAGGTCGCGCTCGTCGCCGGCGCCAGCCGGGGCATCGGCGCGGACATCGCGAAATACCTCGCGCGGGCGGGGGCGAAGGTCGCCGTGGCCGCGCGTACCGAGGAGGTGAAGGACCCGCGCCTGCCGGGGACGATCCACTCCGTGACGAAGGAGATCATCGACGAAGGCGGCGAGGCGCTCGCGGTTGTGCTGAACATGCGCGACCCGGAGAGCATCAAGGGCGCCGTCCAGAAGGTCGTCGACCACTGGGGCAAGCTGAACATCCTGGTGAACAACGCCGCGATCTTCGTGCCCGGCAGCCTGGAGACCGTGAAGGAGAACCACATCGACCTCAGCATCGAGGTCAACGTGCGCTCCTACATCCTGGCGATGCGCGACGTGATCCCGCACATGCGGGCGGCCGGCGGTGGCCACATCGTCAACATCTCCTCGGTCGGCGCGATCCCCCTGGGGCCGGGCCCGTACACGGAGGAGCAGCAGAACCGGGGCGGGGACATCTTCTACGGCGGCGAGAAGGCGATGCTGGAGCACTTCTCGCAGCGCCAGGGGGCGATGCTGCAGCGCGACGGCATCTCGGTGAACGTGCTCTCGCCGCGGACGGGCGTGCGCACGCCCGGCAACCGGATGGCCTCCAACAGCCGTGAAAACCCGGATCTCAACTTCGAGACCGCGGACGACATGGGGCAGGCGACCGTCTGGATCTGCGAGCAGCCCGCGGACAAATACACGGGCAACGTGGTCTATGACAAGGACATCCTGACCGCGGCCGGGATCGCCCACAAGGGGCCGTTCCGCTAGCCCTCGCGCGGTGGTTGGCTTCATGGAGGAGCGCCCGCAGGGGCGCTCCTCTCGTTTGCTGGCCGGCTCATCCCCGCGGGCTACGGAGGGGCCCGAAGGCCGTCGATGATTGGGGTGTTCGACAGGCCGCAACATTATGGAAGAGGCATCAGTCTCGGCAGAACTCCTGCCCGAGCAGCAGGAACGACTGGACGCGCTGCTCGCGGAGATCCGCGACATCCGCCCTCTGCCGGCGATTGCCGCGCGTGTCCTCTCCATGTCTGAGGGCGAGCAGTTCTCCGCCCAGCACCTGGCCGAACTGATCCGCGTGGACCAGGCGCTGAGCGTGCGCCTGCTACGCCTCGCGAACTCGCCGGTCTACGGGATGCCGCGCCGCGTCACCACGCTGCGGGACGCCGTGGTGCTGCTGGGGTTCCGCGAGTTGCGCTCGCTGGCGGTCGCCTCCTGCGTGGTGGACGCCTCCATCGTCACGAAGCCGGACTTCGATTACCCCGCCTTCTGGAAGAACTCCTTCGCGGTCGCCGCTTTCGCGGCGGCGCTCGCGGAGCTACTGGACTGCCAGAAGGACGAGGCGTTCATGGCGGGCGTGGTCCATAACGTGGGCCGCCTGGCGTGGGCGCAGTTCCGGCCCTCCTGGCTTCAGCTGGCCGTGGGCGTCGCGCGCCGCAGCGGCCAGGACCTGCACGAGGTGCAACGCGAGCTGTTTGGCTTCTCGGACGCCGAGACCGGCGGGTTCATCGCCCGGCAGTGGCAGTTCCCGGAAGCGCTCTGCGAGGCGGTATCCACGCACGACGGACCGCGGTCCGGCGACGACCCGGCGGGGATGCGCCTCGCAACCGTCGTGCGGCGTGCCGCCCGCTTCGCACACGCCCACCGCATCAACGATGGGCTGGACCCGGACTCCCGCGCCGGGGTGGAGCAAGACTGGTCGCACCCGCGCGTCCGCAACGCGCTGCAGGCCGCCGGCGGCGTCTCCGGGATCCTCAAGCACGCCGAGGAGTTCGTGACCGCCTCTGGCCTGGTGGTGCCGGCCGGCTAACGCCCGCCCCGCCGCCGTCCCGGCGTGCCCTTCCCGGATGACAGTCGTGATACCGTCCGCCCGTCGCGCAGGTCCCCCGGCATCCCTCGCCGGCCGCGCGCTGGAGGAGGGCTCACGTGTCCGGTCCGCTATCAGGCGTCCGCATTCTCGAGTTCACGCAGATCATCGCCGGGCCCCTCGGATGCATGCTCCTGGCCGACCAGGGCGCCGAGGTGATGAAGGTGGAGCCGCTGGGCGGTGAGCCGTGGCGCGTGTATGCGCAGTTCATGCCGCTGGAGTCGAAGACCTACCAGTCCCTCAACCGCGGCAAGCAGTCGATCGCGCTCGACCTGAACACCGCCGAGGCGCAGGCGATCGTGCACCGGCTCGTGAAGGACGTGGACGTGGTGGTGAGCAACTACCGCCCGGACGTCCCGGCTCGCCTGGGTATCGACTACGAGACGCTGCGCGCGATCAAGCCCGACCTGATCTACGTGGACTCCACGGCTTTCGGCCGCAAGGGCCCGTGGGCGATGAAGCCCGGCTACGACATCGTGGCGCAGGGCGTCTCCGGCTTCACGGCCGCCGGCGGACGGTTCGACGAGAACGGCAACCCGGTCCTGCCCGGCGGCACCGCCACGGCGGACTTCGCGACGGGGTACGCGATCGCGTGGGGCACCTGCGCCGCGCTCTACCACCGGGCGAAGACCGGCGAGGGCCAGCTGGTCGAGACGTCGTTGCTGGTGAACGCGCTCAACTTCCTCGGCGGCTCGTTCATGTCGCTCCCGGCCGCGGACGAACTGGTGCGTACGGCGTTCCTCGCCGACCTCCAGGCGGCGCGCGAGCGTGGCGAGGGCTATGCGGAGATCGTGAAGCGGCGACAGGCGCGGCTGGCCGTCGCACAGCTGGGGAACATCTACTACCGCAACTACCTGACGAAGGACGGCGCCATTGCCGTCGGCAACCTCTCCGCCTCGCTCCGCCAGAAGATGCGCGACGTGCTGGGCATTGAGTACGACCGCCGCGACCACGACCCCGCCTATAACCCGCGCGACCCGCAGACGATCGAGGACGGGAACGCCCTCACCGCGCGCGTGGAGAAGATGATCGCGGCCGAGACCTCCGAGCACTGGGTCGAACTATTCGAGGCGGCCGGGGTGCCGGTGGGTGAACTGAACTTCACCGAAGAACTCGACCAGCATCCGCAGATCATCGAGAACGGTTACGTGGTCCACCTGGACCACGAACTCTCCGGGCCGCAATCGATGGTGTCGCCGCCACACAAGATGAGCGTCACGCCGCCGAAGGCGCGCTCCGCCTCGCCGCCGCTGGGGCGGGACACGGACGCGATCCTGGCGTCCGCGGGCTATACGGCGG
>JAUXUW010000082.1 GCA_030684635.1 Dehalococcoidia bacterium | reverse complement strand
AGCGGCCCCTCGATCACCTCGAGCGGGCGGTCGACCTCGAGCCGCAGCGCTTCGGTGTCTTCGAGGATGAACTCGTCCAGGCCGTGCACCAGGGCGTGCGTGACGCGCTCGCGCGGGGTGCCGGAGCGCCACTCCAGGTTCGGGCCGGCCGCCTCCGTGCCGCCGGCGTCGCGATAGCGCTCCGCGATCTCGAGCAGGCGTTCCGCGCCGTCCGCGCGGCGGTTGAGGATCACGTCCTCCACGCGCACGCGCAGGTCCTCCGGGATGTCGTCGTACACGGGCAGCGCGCCGGCGTTCACGATCGCCATGTCCAGGCCGGCCTCGATCGCGTGGAGCAGGAAGACGGCGTGCATCGCCTCGCGCACCGGGTTGTTGCCGCGGAAGGCGAAGGAGACGTTGGAGACGCCGCCGGAGGTCTTCGCGTAGGGCAGGCGCTGCTTGATCATCCGCACCGCGTCGAAGAACGCGTTGGCGTAGTCGCTGTGCTCTTCGATGCCGGTGGCGATCGCGAAGATGTTGGCGTCGAAGATGATGTCCTCGGGCGGGAAGCCGATGCGGTCGACGAGCAGCCGGTAGGAGCGCTCGCAGATCGCGAACTTGCGCTCGGCGGTGTCCGCCTGTCCCTGCTCGTCGAACGCCATCACCACGACGGCGGCGCCGTAGCGGCGCACCTTCCGCGCGGCGGCGAGGAACGCCTCCTCGCCCTCCTTCAGGCTGATCGAGTTCACGATCGCCTTGCCCTGCACGCACTTCAGGCCCGCCTCGATCACCGACCACTTCGAGGAGTCGATCATGATCGGGATGCGCGCGATGTCCGGCTCGGAGGCGATGAGGGTGAGGAAGCGGGTCATCGCCGCCTCGGAGTCCAGCATCGCGTCGTCCAGGTTCACGTCCAGGATCTGCGCGCCGGCGTCCACCTGCTGGCGGGCGACATCCAGCGCGGCGTCGAAGTCGCCGGAGTGGATCAGGCGCTTGAAGCGCGCGGAGCCGGTGACGTTGGTCCGTTCGCCGATGTTGACGAAGGTTGCGCGCCGGTCCGTGAGGCCTCCCTGGTCAGTCCCGGAGGTCACTCAGGCGCCGACCTCTACCGCTTCGAGGCCGGAGAGCCGCATCCGGTGTTCGTCACCGCCAGGGATGCGGCGAGGCGGCAGGCCGGCGACGGCGGCCGCGATCGCGCGCGTGTGCTCCGGCCCGCTGCCGCAGCAGGAGCCGGCAATGTTGAGGAGCCCGTCACGCGCCCAGCCGCCGAGGGCTTCCGCCATCTGCTCCGGCGTCTCGTCGTACCCGCCGAACTCGTTCGGGAGGCCGGCGTTCGGGTAGGCGGCCACGGGGACGTCCGCGATCCGCGACAGCTCGCTGACGTAGCCGCGCAGCTGCTCCGGGCCGAGCGAGCAGTTGAGGCTGACCGCGAACGGGCGTGCGTGCCGGATGGACGTCCAGAACGCCTCCAGCGTCTGTCCGGAGAGCGTGCGGCCGGAGGCATCCACGATCGTGCCTGAGAGGATCACCGGTAGCGAGAAACCCAGGTCTTCGAACAGTTCATCAAGCGCGTAGATGGCGGCCTTCGCGTTCAGCGTGTCGAAGATCGTCTCCACCAGCAGGATGTCCGCGCCGCCCTCGATCAGGCCGAGCGCGGCCTCCCGGTACGCCTCCCGCAGTTCGTCGAAGGAGGTGTTGCGGGCGCCGGGGTCGTTCACGTCCGGGGAGATCGAGGCGGAGCGGTTGGTCGGCCCCATGGAACCGGCGACCCACCTCGGGCGGCCGTCGCGCGCGGTGAAGGCGTCCGCCGCCTCGCGGGCCAGGCGGGCGCCCTCGCGGTTGATGTCGCGCGCGTAGTCTTGCAACTGGTAGTCCGCCTGCGCGATGCGCGTGGCAGTGAAGGTATTGGTGGAGGTGATGTCCGCGCCGGCCTCGACATAACGCGAGTGGATCTCCCGCACGATGTCGGGGCGCGTCAGGTTCAGGAGATCCGTGTTGCCCTTCAGGTCGACGGGCCAGTCCCTGAACCGCTCGCCACGGAAGTCCGCCTCGCCCAGGCGGTAGCCCTGGATCAGGGTGCCCCAGCCGCCATCCAGCACCAGGATCCACTCCGCGAGGGCGGCGTGAAGCGCCGCGATCCGGGCGATGGCGGCGGGGCTCTGGGTCGGGGCGGGCGTCACGGTGGTCACAGATGCATCCTCACGATGTCATCCATCTTACCGCGCCGCCTCGTACGCTCCCGTCCGCTAGGCTGTCGCGGTACCCCGGAGGGCCTCGTGCTGGAGTTGGACGGCCTGCGCCGCCAGTTTGGCGATGTCCGCGCGTTGGATGGCTGCACGTTCCGCGTGGAGCCCGGCCGCATGGTCGGATTCCTCGGCCCGAATGGCTCCGGCAAGACCACGGCGATGCGGAGCATCTTTGGACTGATCCGCCTGGACAGCGGCGAGGTGCGCTGGAAGGGTGCCCCCGTGACCGCGGAGGTCACCCGGCGCTTCGGCTACATGCCCGAGTCCCGCGGCCTGTATCCCAAGATGAAGGTGCGCGAGCAGGTGGAATATTTCGCCTCGCTGCACGGCGCCAACCGCGCCGATGCGCGGGCGCAGGCCGACCACTGGCTGCAGCGACTGGGGCTGGAGGATCGGGTCGACTCCACGGTGGAGACGCTCTCCCACGGGAACCAGCAGCGCGTGCAACTCGCCGTCTCGCTGGCGTTCCGCTCCGACCTCCTGGTGCTCGACGAGCCGTTCTCCGGCCTGGACCCGATCGCCGTGGCGACGATGGGCGAGGTGATCCGGGACGAGGCGGCCCGTGGCGCCGCGGTGCTGTTCTCCAGCCACCAGCTGGACCTGGTGGAAGACCTCTGCGACGACGTGGTGATCATCGACCACGGCCGGGTGGTCCTCGCGGGGCGGCTGAACGAGGTACGCGCCGCCTCGCCGTTCCGGTACGTGGAGGTGAGCGGCGCCGCGGCGCGTGGCTCGTGGGCGACGCGGGTTGCGGGGGCGGAGGTCATGCTGCAGCGCAACACGACGCTCCGCGTGCGCGTCCCCGCTACGACCGACCCGGCGGTCGTCCTGGAGACCGTGCGCGCCGAGGGAAGCGTGGAGGGCTTCCGCTTCGAGCCGCCCACGCTCTCCGACCTGTTCATGGAGGCCGTGCGCTGATGGGCCCGCTGAAGCCAGTCTGGTTGGTCGCGCGCCGCGAGGTCCTCGCCCGCCTGCGGACGAAGGCCTACCGCCTGTCGACGCTGGCGCTGGTGGCGCTCGCCGTGGGCGGTGTTGCGGCGGCCAGGGTGCTGCCCTCGTTCTTCGAGGACGAGCCCCCGCGCATTGGCCTCGCTCCCGCCGCCGCCACGATGCGGGAGTCGCTGCAGCAGGCCGCAGTCGCCTTCGGCGAGGAGATCGTCCTGTCCGAGTTCACGTCGGTGCAGGCCGCGCAGGCGGCGCTCGCTGCGGGTGACCTGGACGCCGTGCTGGCGTCTCCGGACTCGCTGCTGTTCCAGGAAGCAGCCGACCCGGCCGTGCAAGCGCTGGTCGGGCAGGCCGCCTACCTCGCCACGTTGCCGGAGCGGGCCGCCGCGGTCGGCATCACGCTGGAGGAGGCGCGCGCACTCATCGCACCGCCGACGGTCGAGACGTCGCTCGTCAGCCCTCCCGAGGCAGGTGACGAGGCCGTGGATGATGGCGACCGGGCGATCGCCGCCGGGACCACGATCCTGCTGCTGATGGCGCTGACGTTCTACGGCCAGTGGGTGCTCATCGGCGTGATCGAAGAGAAATCGACCCGTGTGGTGGAGGTGTTGCTGGCGACGCTGGCGCCGTGGCAACTGCTGGTCGGAAAGGTGCTGGGCATCCTGTTGCTGGCGGTGGCGCAGATCGCCGCGTCCGTGACGGCACTGGTTGTGGGCCTGCTCGTGGTCCAGGACCTCGAGATTCCCGCCCTCGCGGCGACCTCCGTGGCGATCGGGGTGGTGTGGCTGGTGCTGGGGCTGCTGCTCTACAACTTCCTGTACGCGGCGATCGGGTCGACCGTGAACCGCCCGGACGAGGCGAGCAGCGCCTCGTTCCCGCTGATGGTGCCGCTGATGGCGGGTTACATCGGTGGCCTTGTCTTCGTCCCGCAGCACCCCGACGCTCCCGCCTCGCGTGCCCTTTCGCTGTTCCCGTTCACAGCGCCGCTGACCATGCCCTCGCGTATCGCCTCGGGCGGTGGTTCGACGATCGAGGTCGCCATCGCGATGGCGCTGACCGTCGCCACGATCGGGCTCGTGATCTGGGCCGGCAGCCGCATCTACACCGGCGCGATCCTGCGCACCGGGAGGGTGGGGCTGCTGGCCGCCTTCCGCGGCGGTCGCGAGGCGGGCTGAGGCCGGCCCCCGGGCAGAACGAAACGGCCCCGGCATTGCCGGGGCCGTTTGCTGTGTCAGACGGTGGCTCGCGCTAGCGGGCGGCGGCGCGTTCCGCGACCGCGGGGTACTTCGCGGCGCATTCGGGGCAGAGGACGGACTTCTTGCCGTACGGGATGCCGGCCTTGATCACGTACTGGCCGCAGAAGACGCACTTCCCCTCGACGCCGTTCTCGCCAAACTTGTAGGTGCCGGCGGGGGCCGGGGGCGGGGCCGCGGGGACAGCGGCGGGAGCAGCCTTCGCGGCCGGTGCCGCAGCAGCAGGGGCTGGCGCCTCGCCGGCCTCGGCCGGTGCGGCGGCTGCGGGGGCCT
>JAUXUW010000079.1 GCA_030684635.1 Dehalococcoidia bacterium | reverse complement strand
GGGCCCCTCCCGCATTGAGGGGACATCGAGGCGTGGTGAGTCCGCAGCAGGAGCAGGAGATCCGGCGCTGGATCGCATCCGGCATGTCGGACGATCACATCGCCACGGCGCTGATGATCAGCGTGAAGATCGTCCGCGTGATCCGGCGCGACCTGGAGGCGGCGATCCGCCCTCGGACGCGCGGAGAGCGCTGAAGGCGCCCGCCTCGGGCTAGGTGACCGCGACCGGCCGCCGCGGGGGCTTCGGCTTCGTCGCGAGCACCCAGAAGATCGAGCCGGCCGCGGCGATGCCCGCGATGATCGTGAAGCCGAACTCGTACGACCCCGTCGCGTCGTAGAGCATCCCCGCGATGATCGGGCCGCTCGCCGTGCCGAACATCGTGATCAGCGCGGACGTGCCGGTGATCGAGCCGAACGAGGTCGTACCGAAGTAGTCGGCGCGGATCGCCTGCATCAGCGGCCCTCGGGCGCCCCATGCGAAGCCGTGGAGGACGGCGAACCCGATCGCGGCGACGAAGATGTCCCCGAAGTACGCGACCAGCAGCAGCCCCGCCGCGTGCATCGACATGCACGCCATCGCGATGAAGCGCTTGCTCAGGCGGTCGCCCAGGAACCCGCCGGCGACCTGCCCCGTCACCTGCATCGCCGTCATGAACGCCATGATGCCCGCGGCTGCCCCGTCCGAGTAGCCCAGCGACGCCGTCAGGTGCAGGAACAGGTGCGCCATCACCGCCGTGACCACCGTCAGCGCCGCACCGTGGCCGAGCGCGATCATCCAGAACGCCCGCGTGCGCAGCGCCTCGCCCGGTGTGAAGTCGACGTCCGTGAAGATCGCCCCGCGCTCCGGGTTCGCGAGGTTGTACGCGGCCTTCTCCTCCGGGCTGATCCCGTCCACGTGCTGACCGATGTCCTGCGGGCGGTCCTTGAACAGCGTCGTGAGCGGCAGCCCCAGCGCCATGACCAGCACGCCGGAGGCGAACGCGGTCTCGCGCCATCCAAACTGGTCGATCGAGAGCACCACGACCGGGGCGATCAGCCCGCCGACCGCGAACCCCACCGAGGAGATCCCCATCGCGCGTCCTCGGAACCGCTCGAACCAGCGGACGAGTGCGACGGTGATCGGCATGAAGCCGCCCAGGCTCGCGCCGACCGAGATCATCCCGAACGAGAGGTAGAACATCCAGAGCGCGCGGGTCTGGCTGAAGAGCATGAGCGAGAGGCCGAACAGGACCAGCCCGCCGCGCATGATGTTGCGCGCGCCGAAGCGGTCGATCAGCCAGCCCTCGATCGGACCGAGGAGCCCGGTCTCCACGCGCGAGAGCGAGTAGACGAAACCCATCTGGCTCCGGCTCCAGCCATACTCGCGGGTCAGCGCCGCGGCGTACGCGCCGAAGGCATGCTGCATCAGCGCGCCGATGAGCATCTGGATCAGCGAGCCCGCCCCGACCAGCCACCAGCCGAAGAACATCCGCTGGCGCACCGCCTGCAATCGCACGGCCACGGTCGGGGTCCCCTCGTTCTTCGGACGGCTCAGTCAGGAACGCCGGGGACTAGCCCCCGGCAAACTCGCGACAGCGGATCGCGCGCAGCAGGTCGTCGTTCGCCTCGCGCAGTTGTCGCTGCAACGTCGGCAGTCGCTCACCCAGCGACGCCAGCAGCGCCTCCGAGCGGGCGAGGACAGCGCGGTCAACGCGGAAGCCCGGGAACAACTGCCCGAAGTAGCGCGACGCGAACTCGTTGTCCTCGCGCTCGAACACGCCCGGGAGCGCCTCGAAGAAGCGCTCCGTGTACGGCTCCAGCAGCTCGGCCTGGGCCCACCAGTTGAAGCCGCTCATGGCCGCCGCGCTCATGTGCAGCGAGCCGAAGCCCTTGCCGTCGTGGAACCGCTCCCAGGCGTCCTGCTTCACGTCCGCGTCCGGGCGGGAGACCTGGCAGCGGAGGTACGCGCGCTGGCCACGGTCGGAGCGGTCGCGCTCGTGCTCCGCCTCGGCGCGCGCCCAGCCGCCCTCGATGCCGTAGGCGACGTGGTGCGAGGCGATCGTCCACCGCATGTCCTGGTCGATCGTGAGCCCGGGGATGGAGATCGCGCCGTCCGCGAGTGCGCCGGTGTGGACGATATCGTCCGGGTTGATCGCCACGCCAAAGAGCGTGCGCGCCCAGATGATCTTGAGGTCAGGGTCAGCGATCTCCTGCAGCGTCGCCGCGCATAGCTGGAAGAAGCGGTGCGCCTCGGACGCCTTCTGCGCCTCAGGCACGAAGCGCGAGATGCAGGCCGCCATCTGCGACAGCACCGTCTCGACCAGTTCGTGGTCACGCTCGCGCGCGACCTTCGGGCCCGCCATTGCCAGGAAGCCCGTCGAGGTCAACTGCTGGTCCCGGACCATGTTCCAGAGCGTCTGCCAGATCAGCATCCGCAGTAGCGGGTCGTCGATCTCCTCCAGGTGCTCGCGCACGAACTCCAGCGAGGGCTCGTCCAGCGCCACCTTCACGAAGCCGTGGTCATGGTGGTTCGGGAACGTGAGGTCGGGCGCCGGCCGGCCGACCGCCGCGGGCACCTCCGCGCTTGCGCCGTCGATGGTGGCGGGGACGCTGTCGACCGAGATGTGCCCGCCCTCCTCCCGGACGAGCGCGATCTCCAGCGTGTGCGGTCGCAACGTCGGGTAGCCGTCCGGGGCGCGCTGCTCCAGGCGCAGCGCCGCCACGCGGTCGCCATCCCGCTCCACGGTCGCGGCGATCGTGTTCAGCGACGCCTTGCCCAGCCAGACCTCTGCCCACGGCCCGAGGTCACGCCCCGCGCCCGCGCCGAGGGCGGCGAGCCACTCCTCGATGGTGGTGTTGCCGTACTCGTGCTGTCGGAAGTAGCGGCGCATCCCTCGGCGGAACCCGTCCATGCGGATCGCGGCGACGAGCTGCTTGATGACGGCGGCGCCCTTGCCATACGTGATGCCGTCGAAGTTCTGGAAGGTCGCGTCCGTGTCCACCACCGTGCCCGCGATCGGGTGGGTGGTGATCAACTGGTCCTCCCGGTAGGCCCAGTTTTTCATGCCGGAGTTGAACGTCTGCCACGCCGTGGTGAACCGGGTCGCCTCGGACAGTGCCAGGTAGGACATGTACGTGGCAAAGGACTCATTCAGCCAGAGCCCGTTCCACCAGCGCATGGTCACCAGGTTGCCGAACCACATGTGCGCGAGTTCATGGAGGATCACCTCCGCGCGGTTCAGGCGGTCGTTGTCCGTCGGCGGGTCGCGGAAGACCAGCCGCTCCGAGTGCGTGACGGCGCCCACGTTCTCCATGGCGCCGGCGTTGAACTCCGGCACGAAGACCTGGTCGTACTTCTGAAAGGGGTACGGGTACTCGAAGAACTCGGTGTAGAACGCCATCCCCTGCTCGGTCACCCGGATCAGTTCGTCCTGGTCCACGAACGGGGCCAGGGACTTGCGGGCGTAGAAGCCGAGTGGCACGTCCTGCCACTGGTCGCGGAAGACCACGAACGGGCCGGCGATGAGGGCGAACAGGTACGTCGAGAAGGTACGGGTCGTCTCGAACGTGGTGACCACGCGGCCATCCGGCGCGTCCGCGACCGCGGCCACGGAAGCGTTGGCGACGAGTTGCCATGCGCGCGGGGCGGTCACGCTGAGGGCGTAGCGGCCCTTGATGTCCGGCTGGTCGAACTGTGGGAAGAGCCGGTGCGAGGCGTACGGCTCGAAGTTCGTGTAGAGGTACTCCTCGCCGTCCTCCGGGTCCGTGAACTGGTGAAAGCCCTCGCCGGTGTGGTCGTACTCGTTCTCGTACGCCACGCGGACGGTGTTCTTCCCGGCGCGGAGCCCGGAGGCCAGCGTCAGGCGGTAGCCCGTCCAGTCCGGGGCCGCGACCGGCGTGCCGTTGACCTCCAGCGTGTCGATCCGGTGGCCGGTGAAGTCCAGGAAGACCGGCGCCGCGTCCGCCAGCGTGAAGGTCACGGTGACGTCGCCGCGGTAGGTCGCCGCCTTCGCGCGTAAATCCAGCGCGATGCGGTAGTCCACCTCGCTCACCCGCCTCGCCCGGGCCGCTGCTTCCTCCTCGGTGAGGACATCGCGGGTGGTGGGGGTGGGTGCGTTCATGGATGACCCATTCATTGCCAGGGGGTGGAGCGGGTGGTCATGGTAGCCGACGAGTGAACGAGAGTTGCAGGAGCCGGGTAGAGTACGAGCGCGCATCACTCTTGTAGTAGTTCGCGCCGGACAGGCGCGCGGAGCGGAGAGGGCATCATGGCGAGCGCAGACGAACTTCGGAAGGCCATCGCGGCGCAGCAGGCGGCCCTGGAGGCCACCATCAAGGCGGCGGCCGGGAAGTGGAACGAGGCCGGGAACGGCGAGGAATGGCCGCCGGCGCGCGTGGCGCAGCACGTCATCGGGGGGCACGTCCGCTACGCGAACCACGTCTCCAAGGCGATGCTGGGCAAGCCGGCCGAGTGGGAGAACAAGGAACTGGCATCGGCCGATGAGGCCCTGGCCCGCCTCGCGGAGGCCAACGCGATCGCCGACAAGGCGTTCCGCTATGTGGAGGACCGCGACCTCACGAAGAGCGCGGAAGTGGCCCCCGGGAACAACCGCAACGTGGAGGCGACGCTCGCCGAGGCGGCCAGCCACCTCGCGGAGCACGTGGACCACATGAAGAAGACGGCCGGGGTCTAGCCTTCGGCGCGCTCCACCGGGCGGGCGGCACGCGCCGCCCGCCGGGGGGCCACCACCAGCCGCACCACCGCGATCACCGCGAGCGCGACCGCGAGGCCGTACCAGGTGATCGCGTACTGCACATGCGGCGTGGTGTTCGTGAAGCGCTGCCACCCCTGCAGCGGCAGGGCGCTCCCCGGCCGCGGCGTCCCGACCACCTCGGTGCCCTCGAACACGATCCAGTCGACGACCGGGTAGGGCAGCGTGGCGCCCATGGCCACCGGTGCCAGGCGCGTCCACGAGCCGTTCGGGATCTGGCGGCTCTCCGTGTTGTCCGGGTCGCGCGCCAGGCCCTCCGTGCGCCCCTGCGGGCGGTCCTGAAGCGCCGTGATCGCGGCGTCGCGCGCGCCGTCCGGGTACCACCCGCGGTTCACGAGGACCGCGCGACCGTCCGCCAGCACCAGCGGCACAATCAGTTCC
>JAUXUW010000075.1 GCA_030684635.1 Dehalococcoidia bacterium | reverse complement strand
GGCTGCGGCCGCGCCGGCCGAACAGCAGCACCGCCGCCCGGTAGGCGACCCAGCCGAGCGCCACCACCGCCCCGAACCGCGCGAGGTTGCCGAGCGCCCGGGGGATGTTCAGCCCGTCCGACTCGGGCCGCTCCGCGTCCTCCGGGATCAGTTCGAACTCGAATACCCGCTGGAGCACGCTGTTGTCGGCGCTGTCCGGGATCAGGGCGTTCAGGACCGCGTCCATCAGCCAGAAGATCGGCGTCACCACCACCACCATCACGGCGCCCACACCCCGGAGGGCGAGCGTCCCGGCCACCTCCAGCCCGGCGCCGATGTTGAAGACCACGGCGAGCCCCACCAGGAGCGCCGCGGCCAGCAGCGTGCCCAGCGTCCCCACCACGGCGGTCGCCCACGGCGTCTCGCGCCGCTCGCCTTCGGTCGGCGTCGCCCGCGCGTGGTTCGCGACCGCAAGCCCGAGCGCCCCCAGGACGAACTGCGGCACCACGTAGCGCGCGAGCCCGCCGTAGCCGGCCAGCGCCGCGCCGGTGACCAGCACCAGCGCCGCCAGAAAGCCGATCGTGAACGACCGCAGGACGCGCTCGAAGGTCACGGCGCCACGTGCCGCGACCAGGAAACGCAGCCACATGCCCGTGAGACCGCTAAACACGACCGTCAGCGTCCCGCCGTGGGCGCCGCTGATCTCGGGGTTCCGCACGAACGAGGGCAGGTCCAGGCCCGGCGCGAAGTAGGGCGATGGGTCGGACAGGAAGCCGGCGAAACCGCTGACGTCCCAGATCCGCAGATCGCCGCTCACTGCCAGGTGCAGCACCACGTTGAGCCCTGCGATAGATCCGAGCAGGAGCACCGCCGCGGCAGCCGCCGGCACCAGACCCGACCGCATGATGCCGCGCATCAGGAGGAAGGCGACGAGCGCGACGCCGACGACCAGCAGCACGGAGGGGCCGGCGGACACGTCCATCCCCGCCCGCACCACCGAGAGCGCCGATTCCACGGCAACGCGGTCCACAACGCCCTCGGCGGCGCCGCTCTGCAGGCGGCGCTCCAGGTCGCTCAGGTAGGCGCGCTCCGCGCCGGTGGCGACGATGCGCAGGCCCATGAACCAGACGATCGCCTCAGTCGCGACAAAGATCCCGTCCAGAAGCGCCTGCCGCCAGCGGATCACGGCATCACCCCGCCCGGGACGGCCAAAATCCCGGCCTCGATCGCCTCGTGCTCCAGCACGGCCATCGTCCCCGACACGTCCGTGACCGGGACACGGTCGAGCGGCGCCTGCCACGCGCCCGGAGAGGTCTTCAGCACGTGCACCCGGTGGCCTTCCGCGCGCAGCCGGTTGAGGGTGGCCGCAAGTTCGTCCGGCAGCACGGCCGCCACCACCACCACGGTGGCGCCGCCCGGGATCGGGTGGCGGGGGTCCTCCAACGCCGTGGACATGGCAGACGTGGTGAACGCCGTCACGGTCGCGAGCGCCTCCAGGATGCGGTTCACCTGGTCCGGCCGCCGCCCGGCGCCGAGGTAGATCGTGCGGTCGGCGTCCGGAAACGACCCGTTTGCGACCAGCCCCACGGCGTAGTGCTCCTCGGACGCCCACCGGGCCACGGAGGCGGCCACGGATATGCCGCGCTCCAGCAGCACCGGGTCAGAGCCCTGCCATGAGTGCTCAAAGGTGGGGATGTTCAGCGCGATCACCAG
>JAUXUW010000072.1 GCA_030684635.1 Dehalococcoidia bacterium | reverse complement strand
GTGGTGCCAATGGCGAAGGACAGCGGCGACCGCCTCCGCTCCATCCGCCGCCTGCGCCCGCAACTCCCCCGCCCGACCTCCATGACCCTCATCCCGTGGGACTGTCGCGTCACGTCGCTCGTGAGCATGGGCGTGTGGGCGCCGCTCCTCTCCCGCCTCGATAACGTCGAGGATGCGGAGACCTGCCTGCAGGCACTGCGCCTGCGTGAGCATCGCGAGTTGCGCCGGATGATCCGCGGCCACCAGTACGACACGCTGTGGATGCGCCCCGACTACTCGAAGGAGAGCGCGGAGCAGTAACGCTCCCGCTCAGTCCTCGGTCGCGGGGCGGAGGTCGGCGACCTCCAGTTGCAGGCCGCCATCGCCCCGGAAGTCGTCGCGCTTGAACGTGTAGACGATGTCGGCGCGCTGCCCGATGGGCACCGCGAACTCCGCGTTTCCGAACGAGATCGCCCGCCACGTCACGGCGCCCTCGCGCACGCTGAACTGCAGGTGCTGGCCGTCCGCACCCACCGCGCGCGCGTCCGTCACCAGCACGTTCCGTGCGAGGAACAACGGCAGCGGGTTGCCGACGCCGTGCGGCCCGATCAGCGTGAGCCACTGCACCATGCGCCCGTTCACCTCGGACAGCGGCAACTCCGCGTCCACCGGGATGGTCGGTGCGAGGTCGTTCAGGTCCAGGTGCCGCCCGGCGTCCTCGATCAGCCGCGCGCGCAGTTCCGGCACCCGCGCGGCGTCCGCGGAAAAGCCGGCGGCGGCGCGGTGGCCGCCGAAGCGCAGGAACAGGTCGGCGTTCCGCTGGAGGAGCGCCGTCACGTCGAACGACTCGACGCTGCGGCAGGAGGCGCGCGCCTCGCCATCCCGGATCTCCATGACGATCGCCGGGCGGCTGAACTCCTCCGCCAGCCGTGCCGCGCACAGGCCGACGATGCCGGACGAGATCGCCTCGCTCGCCACGACCAGCAGCGGCCCGGTGCGGTCCGCCTCGCTGAGGGAGTCGCGGGCCGTCTCGATCGCGGTCTGCGTCGCGTCACGCCGCGCGCGGTTCAGTTCTTCGAGGTGGGTGGCGAGGCCGCGCGCCTCCTCGCTCGTCCGTGCGAGCAGCAGTTCCAGGGCGAGGCGGGCGTGCTCCATGCGGCCGGCGGCGTTCAGGCGTGGCCCGATCACCCAGCCGATCGTCTCCGCCGTCACCTGCGCCTGCTTCACGCCCGCCGCCTCGAACAGCGCGAGCAGGCCCGGGCGCTTCGTCACGCGCAGCGCCTCCAGCCCGAGGCGGACGAGGTCGCGGTTTTCGAACAGCATCGGCGCGAGGTCGCAGACGTTGCCCAGCGCCACGAGCGCGCGGTGCTCGGTGGGGTCGTATCCGCGCCCCAGCCGGTCGTACAGGTCGTGGATGACCTTGTAGGCCACCCCGACGGCCGCGGGCTCTGAGCCGTACGACAGGTCGTTCAGGCGCGGGTTCACGATCGCCAGCGCCTCGGGCAGTACGTCCGGGATGGTGTGGTGGTCGATCACGACCACGTCCATGCCCAGGCCGTTCGCCTCCGCGACCTCAGTGACGGCGGAGGTGCCGGTGTCCGCGGTGATGAGGAGTGTGGCGCCGCGGTCGGCGAGTTGGCGGACGGCACGGACGTTGGGGCCGTAGCCCTCCGTGAACCGGTCCGGGATGTACGGCATCGGCTTCGCGCCGAGCGCGGTCAGCCCCTCCATCAGCACCGCCGTCGCGGTGACACCATCGACGTCGTAGTCACCGAGGACGGCAACGGTCTCGCCCGTCTCGCACGCCCGCACCAGGCGCGTGACGGCGGTCTCCAGGTTCGGCATCAGGCGCGCGTCCGTGAGGTCGCCGGGGCTGCCCAGGTACTTCCGGGCCGCTTCGGTCGTCAGCACGCCTCGATGTGCCAGGAGCACGCGCACGATCGGCGGCAGGCCGGGCCCGGCGTCCGCGAAGCCATCGAGTGCGGGCGTGCCGAGCAGCCGCCAGCGGCGGCCACCGGATCCGCGCAGGAGCCTCGGTGCGGTCTCGGTCGAGGAGGTCAACGGACACTCGTTCGCGGTCGGGGAGACGCGCGGTGGTGGTGAGCGTAACACCCCGCCCGGGGCGGGGCTCAGTCCTCGTGGCGCTTGAAGATCAGCGAGGAGTTGTGGCCGCCGAAGCCGAGCGAGTTGGACATCGCGTAGCGGATCGCGAGGTCACGCGGCCCCTCGGGGACGTAGTCCAGGTCGCAGTCCGGGTCCGGCGTCACGATGTGGATCGTCGGGTGGATCTTCTGGTCGCGGATCGAGAGCACGGTCGCCGCCGACTCGATGCCGCCGGCGGCACCGAGGGTGTGGCCGATCATTGACTTCGTCGAGGAGATCGGGAGCCTGGCGGCGCTCTCGCCGAAGACCGTCTTCACGGAGAGCGTCTCGAACTTGTCGTTCAGCGGCGTGCTGGTGCCGTGCGCGTTGAGGTAGTCGATCTCGCTGGCGGCGATGCCGGCCTTCTTCAGGGCGATGTTCATGGCGCGCGCCGCGCCCTCGCCGTTCTCGGACGGCTGGGTGACGTGGAAGGCGTCCGCGGACTGCCCGTACCCGACCATCTCGCAGAGGATCGTTGCGCCGCGGGCAATCGCCTGCTCGCGCTCCTCCAGCACGAGGATGCCCGCGCCCTCGCCGAGGACGAAGCCGTCGCGGTTGAGGTCGAACGGGCGGCTCGCGGTGAGCGGGTCGTCGTTGCGGGAGAGCGCACGGCTGGCGGCGAAGGCGGCGATCGACATGCGGTTCACGGCCGCCTCGGCGCCGCCGGCGACCATGGCGTCCGCGTCGCCGCGGCGGATGATCTCGAACGCCGTGCCGAGCGCGTCCGCGCCGGACGCGCAGGCGGAGACTGGGTTGAAGTTGGGGCCGCGGAGCCCGAAGCGGATCGAGACCTGCCCCGCCGCCATGTCCGGGATGAACATCGGCACCAGGAACGGCGAGACGCGGCTCGGGCCCTTGTGGAAGAAGGTGTCGAACTCCTGCTCGAGCGTCTCGATGCCGCCGATGCCGGAGCCGATCATGCAGCCGGTGGTGTCCGCGATCTGGTCGAGCGGTAACTTCGCCTGCTCCAGCGCCTCGCCCGCGGCCATGATCGCCAGGTGGGTGAAGCGGTCCATGCGCCGCGCTTCCTTGCGGTCCAGGTAGGTGCTGAGGTCGAACTCGGGCACCTGCCCCGACACCTTGGAGGCGAGGTCGCTCGCGTCGACCAGCGTGGTCATGGTGATGCCGCTCGTGCCGGCCAGCATCGCCTGCCAGGACGCCTCGCGCCCCACGCCGATGGCGCAGATGATCCCGGCCCCTGTCACCACCACGCGACGCTCGGTCATGACTGGCCCTCCCAGGCGCTGAAGATGATCGCGGAGTTGTGGCCCCCGAGGCCGACCGAGGTGCTCATCGCCGCGCGCACCGGGCGGACGCGCGCCTGGTTCGGCGCGTAGTCCAGATCGCACGCCGGGTCCGGCGTCTCGTAGTTCATGGTGGGCGGGATCACCCCGTGGTGGCAGGAGAGCACGGCCACGGCGGCCTCCACGGCCCCGGCCGCACCCATCATGTGCCCGTGCATCGACTTGGTCGAGGTCACGACAAGCGCGTTGGCGTGCGCGCCGAAGACCTGGTGGATCGCCGTGGTCTCCACGCGGTCGTTGAGCGGCGTTCCGGTGCCGTGCGCGTTGATGTAGTCGATGCCGTCCGGCTGCATCTCGGCGCGCGCGAGGGCGTCTTCTATCGCCTGGCCGATGCCGTGGCCGTCCTCGGCCGCGCCGACCATGTCCTCGGCGTCGTTGCTGGTCGCCGCGCCGCGCCACTCCGCGTAGATACGCGCGCCGCGCGCGAGCGCATGCTCCAGCTCCTCCAGGACGAGGATGCCGGCGCCTTCCGAGATGATGAAGCCGTTGCGGGTGAGGTCGAACGGGCGCACGGCCTTCGCCGGGTCCTCGTGCGTGGCGAGCGCCTTCATGGCGTGGAAGCCGGCGTAGTAGATGGGCTGGATCGGGGCTTCGTAGCCACCCGCGACGATCACGTCAGCGTCGCCGCGCGCGATGATCTCGGCGGCCTCGCCCACGGTTGCGCCTCCGGTAGCGCAGGCCGCGGTGATTGCGAAGTTCGGCCCGCGTGCACCGATCTCGATGGCGAGCAGGCCGGTCGCGGTGTCCGGCAGCATGTGCGAGGTGAGGAACGGCGAGATGCGGCGCGGGCCCTTCTCGTCCAGGATGCGCTGCTGCTCCACGATCAGGTGGGCGCTGCCCATCCCCGTGCCCAGCACCACGCCGACCCGGCGCGCGTTCTCCGTGGCCGTGTCCAGGCCGGAGTCCGCGAACGCCTGCTTGCCGGCGGCGATCGCGAAGGCCGACGAGAGGTCGATGCGGCGCGCCAGTTTCGCATCCACGTAGTCGGTGACCTCGAACCCCTTCGCCTCGCCGGCGATCGGGCACTCGTAGGCGGAGGTGTCGAAGCGGGTGATGGGGGCGATGCCGGAGCGGCCGGCGACCAGCGCATCCCAGGTGGACGCCACGTCCAACCCGACGGGCGTGATCAGCCCGAGACCGGTAACGACGACTCGACGCATGGCTACGTAATCGGCTTGCGGACGGGGAGGACGGAGATCGGGATCGGGTTCTCGCGCGCGTCGTCCAGCGACACGGCGGTGCTGTCGTCCTGGATGCGCTTGATCATGCGCGCCAGGGCGTGGCCGGGACCCACTTCCACAAAGGTGTCGACGCCTTCGCGGGCCATCCGGCGGACGTTCTCCGCCCACAGCACGGGCGACTTCAACTGCGCCTCGAACTCCCCGCGGACCTCGTCCGCGGTGCGGAGCAGCTCGGCGGTGATGTTGGAGACGATCGGGGTGTCCGGGTCGGCGAACGGGATCTCGCGGATGATCTCCGCGAACTCGGCGGCCTGCGCCACGTGCAACGGGGTGTGGGAGGAGACCTTCAACTTCAAGCGGATCGCCTTGCCCTGGAGCCCCTTCGCGTGTGCCATCGCGCGTTCGACCGCGCTGACGTCGCCGGAGATCACCGTCTGGGTGTCCTCGTTGTGGTTCGCCACGTCCACGCGGTCGTGCCCGCCGAGCGTGGCGTCCTCGCAGATCGCGCGCACGGTCTCAGAGTCCAGGCCGATGATCGCGGCCATGCCCACCGGGCGGTCCGCGTTGAAGGAGCCCATGAGGCGCGACCGCTCGATGATCACGAGCAGGGAGTCGCGGAAGGAGAGCGCACCGGAGGCGACCGCCGCGCTGAACAGGCCCAGCGAGTGACCGCCGAGCAGGCGCGGGCGGATGTTCTCGCCCACCTCGCCGGCCTTCTCGCGCATGGCGCGAAGGAAGGCGATGGAGGTCGTCAGGACGGCCGGCTGCGTGTTTTCGGTGGAGGCGAGGTCGTCCGCCTCGCCCTCGAAGCAGATCTTCGTCAGGTCGAGCCCGGTGACGTCGCTGGCCTCTTCAAACGTGCGTCGCGCGGCCTCGGAGTGGCCGTGGATCAGGCGCCCCATACCAGGGGCCTGGGAGCCCTGGCCGGGGAAGACCAGCGCGATCCCATCCGTGGAGTCGTGCATCCGGCGGTCGGTGTCAGTCACCGAGGAGCCCTCTCCTGGCCGAGGTCAACCTCAGCCCGCATGTCATCCTGTGAAGTGTAACAGTCACGGCGGTCTGCAACTGCGCAGCGCCGTTAACACTTCTAGTCGACATAAGGCACTTTATCACGCGGGTGTGATCGATTTGCGCACCTCGGGCAGCACCCGGAGGAGGTCGGAGGCCAGCGTGGAGGCGTCCCCGTAGACCTCCGCGACCTGTCGCGCGGTCTCGGCGTGCAGGTAGACGGCCGCCGTGGCCGCATCGAACGGGTCGAGGCCCTGTGCGATGAGGCCGGCGATGAGGCCCGCGAGGACATCCCCGGTACCGGCGTGGGCCAGCGCGGAGGTGGCCACCTCCGAGATCCGTGCGCGGCCGTCCGGCGCCGCCACGATCGTCCCGGCACCCTTCAAGACGACCACGCTGCCCGTGCGCGCGGCGTACTCGAGCGCGGTGTCGAGGCGGGCCGCCTGCACCCGGGAGACCGTGAGCCCCGTGAGCCGGGCCATCTCGCCCGGGTGGGGCGTGAGCACGCGGGGCAGGGCCAGGCGCGTCCACCACTCCGCCTCGCCCACGAGGAGGTTGAGCGCGTCCGCGTCCAGGACGGCGGCGTTCAGCCCCTCGGCGATGCCATCCAGGCCGGCGAGCAGGTGCTGCACGAACGCCCTCGTCCCGTCGGACGTGCCGATGCCGGGCCCCACGAGGAGGGCACGGGCCTTCGAGCCGCTGAGCGCCCGTAGCAGCGCGCGGGCGGAGTCCGCGTCCAGCGCGCCGTCCGTGTCGGGTAGCGGCTCGTGCGTGATGTCCGGGAGCGCCGTCAGCAGCGGCTGGATCGACTCGGGCGCGGCGAGGGTGACGAGGCCGCAGCCGGAGCGCGCCGCCGCCTCCGCCGCC
>JAUXUW010000071.1 GCA_030684635.1 Dehalococcoidia bacterium | reverse complement strand
GCCGACACCGAGCGCCCTGAGCACCCGTCATCGACCGCCACCCGGCGGCCCTTCCGGCTGCGCGCAGCCGGGCGGCTGCGGGGCTTTCTGGTGCTCGCGGCGGTGATCGTGGCACTCGACCAGGCCACGAAGGCGCTCGTCCGCGCGAACCTCGCGGTCGGCGAGACCTGGCCTGCGGGCTGGGAGTTGATCCGCATCGGCCACGTCCAGAATACGGGCGCGGCGTTCGGCATCCTGCAGGGCGCCGGTGATTTCCTGGTGATCGCCCCCCTGGTCGCGATCGGCGCAATCACCTTCTATCTGCTGTCGCTGCCCGGCCATAGCCGCTGGTACCCCGTGTCGCTCAGCATGATCCTGGGCGGCGCGATCGGGAACCTGATCGACCGGGTGCGGCTGGGCGCCGTCACCGACTTCATCGATCCGACCCACTACCCGCTCTTCAACCTCGCCGACTCCGCCATCGTCCTCGGCGTCATCTTGATGGCGGTGCTCTCCTTCCTCGAGCCGTCCGAGAAGCACGCGAAGGCGCCCGCCACCCGCATGGAGGCGGAGGCGGGCGCGGAGCGCGCCGGATGACGCCGGTCACCCGCTTCGTCGTGCCCGAGGAAGCGCGCCTGGACCTCGCCGTCACCGCGCACATGCCCGCGCTCTCGCGCTCGCAGGTGCGCCGCCTGATCGAGGCCGGCAAGGTGGAGGTGGACGGCGCCGCCATCCTGAAGCCCGGCGTCACCGTCGGCCCCGGCGTCGCCGTCGCCGTGGAGGAGCCAACGCTCCGGGACATGGACGTGGCCGCGGCGGACGTACCGCTCTCGATCCTCTACGAGGACGAGGAGACGCTCGTACTCGACAAGCAGCCCGGCCTCGTCGTGCACCCGCGCGAGGGGGTGCAGGAGGTTACGCTCATCAATGCCGTGCGCGCGCGCTACCCGGAAGTAGCGGAAATCGACGATTCCGACCGCGGCGGCATCGTCCACCGGCTGGACCGCGACACCTCCGGGGTGATCGCACTCGCGAAGTCGGAGGAATCGCAGGCCGCGCTCAAGGAGCAGTGGCGCAACCGCGAGACTAGCAAGACCTACCTAGCGCTCGTCGAGGGCCGCGTCGACCCGCCACGCGGGATCGTGGACGCACCGCTCGGCGCCGACCCGGAGGACCCCCGGCGGCGCGCCGTGGTCGAGAAGGGCCAGTCGGCGCGATCGGAGTACCGGGTGTTGGAGCAGTACGGAGACGAGGCGGCGCTGCTGCTGGTGGATATTTTCACCGGCCGCACGCACCAGATCCGCGTGCACCTCGCCGCGATCGGCTACCCGGTGGTCGGGGACACCCTCTACGGGCAGGAGTCGCCGCTGATCGGGCGGCAGGCATTGCACGCATGGCGGCTCGGCTTCACGCTCGCTTCCAACGGTGCGTGGCGTCTGTTCGAGGCGCCGGTGCCGCGCGACATGAAGCGGGCCATCCGGCAGTTGCGGGCGAAGCATCCCGTAGCGCCGTGCCCGGAGATCGGAGCCCTCTCGTGACGGCGCCCACCCCCGTCCGCGTACGTTACGCGCCCAGCCCCACCGGCGACCCGCACGTCGGCAATATCCGCATGGCGATCTGGTCGTGGCTCTACGCCCGGCACACCGGCGGCCAGTTCCTCGTGCGCATCGAGGACACGGACCAGACTCGCCTGATCCCCGGCGCGGTCGAGCGCATCCTGGAGTCGCTGAACTGGCTGGGCCTGGACTGGGACGAGGGGCCGGACATCGGCGGGCCGTACGCACCCTACTTCCAGTCGCAGCGGCTGGAGCGCTACCGCGAGGCAGCGGACCGCCTCGTCGCGCAGGGCAACGCCTACCCGTGCTTCTGCTCCTCGGAGGAACTGGACGCGCTCCGCTCCCGCCAACAGGCGGAGAAGCGGCCAACCGGGTACGAAGGCAAGTGCCGCACGGTCCCGCCAGAAGAGGCCGCGCGCCGTGCCGCCTCCGGCGAACCGCACGTGATCCGCTTCGCCACCCCGCGCGAAGGCAGCACGACGGCGCACGACCTGCTGCGCGGCGCGATCACGGTGGAGAACGCCACGCTGGACGACTTCGTGATCCTGAAGTCGGACGGCTTCCCGACGTACCACCTTGCCCACCCCGTGGACGACTTCGCAATGAAGATCACGCACGTCACGCGGGGCGAGGAGTGGATCCCCTCCCTCCCCCGCCACGTCCTGCTGTTCGACGCGCTCGGCTACCCGCGCCCGGTGTTCGTGCACGGGCCGGTGATCCTGGCGCCGGGTGGCGGCAAACTCTCGAAGCGGCACGGGGCCACCTCCGTCCTGGAGTACGCGGACGCGGGCTACCTGCCGGACGCGCTGCTGAACTTCCTGTGCATCACCGGCTGGGGCCACGGCGACGAGACCGTGTTCAGCCGCGAGCGCCTCATCGAGATCTTCGACATCGCCGACGTGAGCCTCGCGCCCGCCACCTTCGACACCGAGAAGCTGAACTGGCTGAACGGCGTCTACCTGCGCCAGATGCCGCTCCGCGAACTGTCCGAGGCGATCGCGCGCCGACTGGAGCGAGAGTTGCCCGGCGACGTGCCGCGTCCGCTGGACCGGGTGCTGGTGGAGGCGGTGACGCCCCTCATTCAGGAGCGCATCCAGACGCTGGCAGAGGTGACGCCGCTCGTTGACTTCTTCTGGACCGGGAGTGTCGAGACGCCACCGGCCGGCGAGTTCCTCACGAAGAAGTGGGCCGGCCAGGGCGAGGCGGCCGGGGCCGCCCTGGACGCCGTCGCCGACGCCATCGAGGCCCTCGACCCGTTCGAGGCGGCGCCGATGGAGGCACGGCTGCGGGCGCTGGCGGACGAGATCGGCGCGAAGGCCGGGGACCTGTTCACCCTCGTGCGGCTCGCCGTCACCGGGCGGAAGGTGTCGCCGCCGCTCTTCGAATCGATGGAGATCATCGGGCAGGAGGCGTGCGCGGAGCGGCTGCGCTCGGCGGCGACAATCGTCCGCGCGGGGTGACCCAATCGGGAGGTTGCGGTACCCTGTCGTGAGTCCGCTGGGGATTCGTCTAATGGTAGGACAGCACACTCTGGATGTGTCAGTCGAGGTTCGAGTCCTCGATCCCCAGCCAATCTGAACCGGCCGAACGCCCCCGCACGGGGGCGTTTCGTTATGGCGCGGGGCGCCCCGCGGATGGCACCGCCCGCAGCGCAGGGCATACACTCCCGCGGCTTACACCGGGTTTGAGAAGGGGTGCGTCATGGGCAAGCTCGACGGCCGGGTCGCCATCGTGACCGGCGCCAGCCGCGGTATCGGCCAGGCGATCGCGGAACTCTTCGCCACCGAGGGCGCGAAGGTGGTCTGCGCGGCACGCACCCTGAAGGAGGGCGACCACCAGCTGGAGGGCTCGCTGGAGCGCACCGTCCAGCACATCGTCGCGAACGGCGGACAGG
Organism: Dehalococcoidia bacterium; assembly: GCA_030684635.1. Lineage (GTDB taxonomy): Bacteria > Chloroflexota > Dehalococcoidia > UBA2979 > UBA2979 > W-Chloroflexi-9. The sequence continues at coordinate 4,956 of JAUXUW010000071.1, read as the reverse complement.
CGGTCGCCGTGACCGCGAACGTCTCCGAGGAGGACGACGTGAACCGGCTGGTGGAGGAGGCGAATGCCGCCTTCGGCCCCGTCGACATCCTCGTGAACAACGCCGCGCTGAACTACTACATCCCGATCGTGGATTACCCGGCCAGCCGCTGGATGCGCTCGTTTGCGGTGAACGTGCACGGTCCGTTCATGATGTCGAAGGCCGTCCTGCCCTCGATGATCGAGCGGAAGACCGGCGCGATTATCAACATCTCCTCCGGCGCGGCGATCGGCCCCGGCCGCGGCCCCTACCCGGGCGCGCGGGTGACCGGCGGCACCATGTATGGCGCCTCCAAGGCGGCGCTGGAGCGAATGACGCAGGGCCTGGCGCAGGAGGTCTACGAGCACGGCATCACCGTGGCGTGCTTCTCGCCCTCGCAGGTGGTGCCCACGCCGGGCACCGTCTTCCACCACCTGGTGGACGGCCTGGACGACCCGAAGGGCGAGCCGCCGCTGATGATGGCGCGTGCGGCCCTGCTGCTGGCCTCGGAGCCCGTCGACAACGTCACTGGCCGCGTGACGTACAGCCAGCAGATCCTGCAGGAGTTCGGCTGGATCACGGACGGCAAGGGCACCGGCATCGACCGGCCCGGCTCCGGCTTCTCGCAGATGTAGCCACGCCGGAGCACCCGCGCCCTCCGGTATGTCCGAGGGCGTACGATCCGCTCACACGACCGCACACGTTCACCCGGGAGGAACCACGCGATGCACGAGGCGATCCGCGCGCTGGACGAGATTCGTCCGCTGCGCGACCCGTTGCTCATCGGCGCCTTCTCGGGCTTCACGGACGCACCGGGCGCCGCGACGCACGCGGTGGACTTCCTGGTGCGCGAGTGGGTGGCGACGCCCTTCGCGGAGATCGACCCGGAGCGGTTCTACGACTTCACCGTCCAGCGGCCCCGCGTCCGTCTAGAGCACGGTGAGCGCGTGCTGGACTGGCCACAGAACCGGATCTACCTCGCCTCGCCGCCTGGCGCGACGCGCGACATCCTACTGATCTCCGGCGCGGAGCCGCACCTGCGCTGGCGGACCTTCTGTGAGGCGATCCTGGAGGTCGCGCGCGAAACCGGCTCCACCACCAGCGTGACGCTGGGCGCCCAGCCTGCAGGGGTGCCGCACACCCGCCCACTGCCCGTCTCCCTCTCCGCCTCGCACGAGGAATTCGAGACGCTCTTCGGCCTCAAGGCACCGGCGTCCCGCTACCAGGGGCAGACCGGCATCGTCGGCGTCCTGAACCTGCAGTTGCGCGCGCAGGGCTGGAAGAACGCCAGCCTCTGGGCGATGGCGCCGCACTACCTGACGATCGGCCCCAACCCGCACATCGCCGCCTCGTTCGTGCGGCTGCTGGACCGCGCACTGGGGACGACCACCTCGGTGGAGTCGCTGGCCGAGGAGACCGAGCAGTTCGACGAGCAGGTGCGCCAGGTGATCGCGGAGTCTGACGAGGCGGCGGCGTACGTCCGCCAGTTGGAGGAGCAGTACGACTCCTCCCGCCCCGCCCTGCCCCCCGGCGCTTCCGAGGACGCTCGCGGCGACCTGCCGCCGACCCCGGAGATCCTGGACGACCTGGAGCGGTTCCTGCGGGAGCAGCGCAAGGGCGAGTAGCCCTGGCGCGCCGCCTCAGCGGCCGAGCGTGAGCACCACGAACGACGTCACGATGAACGCCGCCACGGCGGCGAAGAGCGGCGCGTCACGCACGACGAGTTCGTCCACTGGACGCGCGCTGGCGCGCCTCGCGAGGATCGCGAACCGCCAGAGCCCCAACGCAACCGGGACGAGGGCGAGCAGGAGCGCGCCCTGCCCTGGCGCACCCGGTCGCAGGGCGTAGGCCGCGAACACCCCGACGATCCACCAGCCCGTGAACGGCACCGCAACGGCGAAGAAGCCCGGCCGGTAGCGCCGCAGCACGCCCCGGTGGATCGGGGCCACCTCCCCCAGCGTGGCGATCTCCTGCTCCCGCTTCAGCCACACCACAAACAGTGCGCCGAACATGGAGAGCGCGATCAGCCAGCCCGACGCCGGCACCTCGATCGCCGCGGCGCCGGCGGCCGCGCGCAGGCCGAAGCCGGCCGCGATCGCGACCGCTTCGATGCCGGCGACCGAGCGGAGCGCCGCCGTGTAGGCAGCGGACAGTCCGAGGTAGGCGAGCAGCACGCCCACGAACGCCGGGCCGAGCACGGCCCCCACCACGATGGCCGCCACGGTGAGCACGATGGCGGCGCGGCGGGCGAACCGGGGGCTCAACGCGCCCGAGGCCACCGGGCGGCCACGCTTCCTCGGGTGGGCGCGGTCGGAGTCCACGTCGTGCACGTCGTTGAAGAGGTAGACCGCGGAGGAGGCGGCACAGAACGCGAGCACGCCCACCAGCATGCGCACGGCCACGCGGCGCCCGTCGGCCGCGTCGGAGGCGTCCCAGTGCTCGTCCACGGAGAACACGGCGGCAGCGACCAGCAGCAGGTTCTTCTGCCATTGCAGGGGGCGCGCCGCCCGCCACAACGCCCCCGTCCGTCGGTCCATGCGGCCTCCGCCGTGGTCAGCCTCCACGGTCCCGGACCGGAGCGGCATGCCGTTCACCGAGAGTCTACCGAGCAGCCCGGCTGCGGAGGTGCCGCGATCCGCAGTGAGCGACGACAATACCGGGGCCGCTGGAGTACAGCGGTCGGGAGGCGTGCATGGCCGGGATCGGGCAGCCGTGAGGCGTGGCGGACAGGTTGGCGGGCTGCTGCGCGGCCGGTTCATCCGGGTCGCCGTCGTCGGCGCCGTTTCGGCGGCGGTCGACTTCGGGGTCTTCAACTTGCTCCTGCTCGGCGGCGGTCGCGACGTCGCGTTCCTGCTCGTGGCGAACACGGTCGCCTTCGCCTGCGCGATGGCTGTCAACTACACGCTGAACGCGCGCTTCTCCTTTGGCGTGCCGATGACGCGCCGGAGCGCGATCCGGTACAGCGTGTTCACGGCGTTCGGCCTGGTGCTCTACAACGGGAACCTGCTGATGATTCGCTGGCTGCTGGACGCGGACACCTCGCTCATGCTCAACGCCTCGAAGGTGGTCGCGATGGGGATCCTGGTCGTCTGGAATTACGCCGGCTACCGGCGCTTCGTCTTCCCGCCGGCCGAGGCGGCCCTGGCGCCGGGCCGCCCCTCGTGAGCCGCACCATCTCCGTCGTCAGCCCGGCGAAGGACGAGGAGCTGCGCCTCGGGCGCACGCTCGCCCGCCTGCGCGAGGCAGCGCCACGCCTCGGCATCACCGAAGTGGTGATCGTGGACGACGGCAGCCGCGACCGGACGCCCGACCTCGTGCGCGAGGCGGCAGCCGCGGGCGGCGGCCCCGCCTTCCGCCTGGAACAGCACGAACGCAACCGCGGCAAGGCCGCCTCGCTCCGCACCGGCATGCTCGCGGCCAGCGGCGACCTCATCGCGCTATTCGACGCGGACCTCTCCGTCGACCCCGCCTACCTCGAGGGCGCCCTGCGCCTGATCGGGGGTGGCGCGGACGTGGTGACCGGCACACGGATCCAGGAGGACGGCACGGAGGCGCGCGGGGCGCAGCCGCTGTTCCGCCGGGCCGGGAGCCGCCTCTTCCGCTTCATGCAGGAGGCGATCGTCGGCCTGCCGTTCCGTGACACGCAGTGCCCGTTCAAGGTGATGACGCGGGACGTCCGGGACGGCGTGGTGCGCCGCCTCACGATCGACCGGTGGAACTTCGACGTGGAGTTCCTGGTGGTCGCGATGCGCCAGGGGTTCGCCGTGCGTGAGCTCCCCGTCATCTTTGAACATGTGGAGGGCTCCACCGTCCGCATGACCCCGGGCTACTTCATCGAGCAGCCGCGTGCGCTGTGGGCGATCCGCCGCCGGCACGGCGCAGCGCGCCGCCGGGACCGTCGATGAGCCGCTCTCCGCTGCAGCGAGCCGGCACCTACGAGCGCCGCGGGCCACTCGGCCTCGAGGCCGCCTTCCGAGGCCTGGGCCGTCGCTGGTTCACGGACTGGCCTCGTCGCTCCTGGGACCTGCCGGTGATCGTGCCCTCGCTGAAGGCGTCGCGCTGGATCTTCGCGCTCGCGCTGGTCGTGGCCTTCGTGAACCTCGCGATCGTGATCTGGGCAGACCTGGACTGGGTGTGGGCGGACGGACGCGCGCGCCTGACGATCGCCCGGTCGATCATCGACAACAAGCAGCCCGGCTTCACGCAGTTCGGCAACACCTGGCTGCCGCTGCACCCCGCGGCGATGCTTCCGCTGGTCTGGGTCGACTGGGCGTACCGGTCCGGCGCCGCCGGCATCCTGGTCAGCACGATCTCGCTCGCAGTCTGCCTCTTCTACACACACCGCTTCGTCTTCGTCCTCACCCGCTCGATGGGTGGCGCGTTCGTCGCGGCGGTCGCGCTGGTGCTCTCACCCAACTTCATGTTCATGGCCGGCACGCCGATGTCCGAGACGCCATTCGCGGCGCTGACGATGGCGGCCTGGTACTACCTCGTGCTGTGGACACGCGACCCATCGAAGGCGCGCGCCCTGACCCTGGCCGGCCTGTGCGTGGGCGCCGGCGCGATGATTCGGTACGAAGCATGGTTCTTCGTCCCTGCCGGCGCCGCGTTCATGGTGCTCTCGCGGATACAGAAGGAGAAGACAACGGCGTTCTGGCAGACGCGGATGGAAAGTGAGCTCCTCGCGTTCGTGTCGCTGGCGGTGTTCCCGATCTTCCTGTTCATCGTCTACAACTGGCTCATCTTCGACCAGCCGGATGCGTTCCTGAGGAATAACGAGCAGGCCGTGCGTGAGCAGGCGATCGGCCTGAACCTGGCCGGCAACCTCAGCAACACCACGCGCGTCCTCGGCTGGACGATTCTCGACAACATCGGCTACCTGGCCGCAGCCACCGCGGCCGTTGGCTTTGCAGTGTTCGTCTTCGTCGGCCGGCGTCC
>JAUXUW010000063.1 GCA_030684635.1 Dehalococcoidia bacterium | reverse complement strand
CCATCGGCGGGCTGGTCATCGGCGGCGCGGCGACGGCGGGGGCGGTCCTCGCCCTCGACCTGTCGCTCTCCGGCGCATGGCTGCCAGTGCTGGCCGTGACGCTGCCGGTGGCGGCGATCACGGGCGACCTGGTGGAGTCCGCGCTCAAGCGCCGGATGGACGTGAAGGACATGTCGCATCTGCTGCCAGGGCACGGCGGGTTGCTGGACCGGCTGGACTCCATGCTCGTCGTGGGCGTCTGCCTATACTGGATATTGAAATGGCAGTAGACCGCATTCGCGTCGCGATCCTCGGCTCCACGGGGTCGGTAGGTGAGCAGGCGCTGGACGTGGTCCGCGGCCTCTCCGGCCGGTTCGAGGTCGTCGCGCTCGCCGCCGGCGGCAACGTCGGCCGTCTCGCCAACCAGGCCCGCGAGTTCCATCCCCGCGCCCTCTTCGCCCGCCCCGGCCGTGACGCCGACGCGCTGCGCGCGAGCGGCGTGGCCGAGTGGCAGCCACTGGACGAGATGGCGGTGCGGGACGACGTGGACGTGGTGCTCGTCGCCACGAGCGGCCTTGCCAGCCTGCGCCCGACGATCGCGGCGCTCCGCGCCGGCAAGCCGGTGGCGATCGCCAACAAGGAGACACTCGTCGTCGGCGGGCACGCCGTGCGCGAGGCGCTGGAGGCGGGACGCGCCGCAGGCGCCGAGTTGCGGCCGGTGGACTCGGAACACTCCGCCATCTGGCAGTGCCTCTGGGGCGAGGCGCCGGAGAGCGTCGACAAACTGATCCTGACCGCCTCGGGCGGTGCGTTCCGCGACTACGACCTGGCCGCGCTGGACGCCGTGACGGCGACGCAGGCGCTGGCGCACCCGACGTGGAAGATGGGGCCGAAGATCACGATCGACAGCGCCACGCTGTTCAACAAGGGCCTGGAGGCGATCGAGGCGCGCTGGCTCTTCGACGTCCCGCTCGACCGAGTGGAGGTGCTTCAGCATCGGGAGAGCGTGATCCACTCGCTCGTGCAGTTCCGGGACGGTTCGATCAAGGCGCAACTGGGGGAGCCGGACATGCGGCTGCCGATCCAGGTCGCGCTGACCTACCCGGAGCGCGCCGCGGCCCAGCCCGCCCCGCCGCTCGACCTCGCCGCCCGCGGTGCGCTGCACTTCGGCACGGTGGACGGCGAGCGGTTCCCGGCGCTCGGCATCGCCCTCGAGGCGGGCCGGCGCGACGATACCACCGCGGCGGCCGTTGCTGGCGCTGACGAGGCGGCTGTCGAGCACTTCCTCGCGGGCCGCATCCAGTTCACGAACATCGCGCGCCTGCTCAGGCGCGCGCTTGAGGCGCACGCTCCCACCGCGCGTCCTGACCTCGACACGTTGCTGGCGGCCGAAGCATGGGGCCGCCGGTTCGTGGACGAGGCCGTAGCAGCGAGGGTGTGATGGACGACCGCTGGCACGACAACAACGCAGACGCGGGCGACCCGGGGCTGCAGGTACCGCCGCCGGCCGGGCCGCCCCCGCTGCGCTCGAAGATCACGGGGGTGCTGGTCCTGGCCACCCTGGTGGTGGGCTTCTTCCTTGCCCGGAACGCGGTGACCAGCGCCTTGCTGTTCTTCGTGATCCTGCTGGGCATCGTGATGATGCACGAGCTGGGGCACTTCGTGACCGCCAAGGCGTTCGGCATCCGCGTGCACGAGTTCGCCTTCGGCTTCCCGCCCCGTATCTGGGGCAAGCGCTTCGGCGAGACCGAATACACCATCAACTGGCTCCCCCTGGGCGGCTTCGTGCGGCTCGAGGGCGAGGAGAACCCCACGGGGCCGCGATCGCTGGCGGCACGCCCGGCGTGGCAGCGGCTGATCGTGCTGGGCTCGGGCGCCGGCATCAACCTGGTGCTGCCCGTCGTCCTGTTTGCGTTCGCCCTCATGGTCCCGCACCAGGAAGCGGAGGGCCGCGCCGTGATCGCGGAGGCGTACCCCGGGGCGCCGGCCGCGGAGGCCGGCCTGCTGGCGGGCGACGTGATCATCTCCATCAACGGGCGCGAGGCGAAGAACCTGCCAGAGGCGAGCCGCCTCGTGCGCATCTACCGCGGCAAGACCGTGGACATCACGGTGCGCCGCGCCGGGGAGTTCCTGACCGTGCCGGTGGAATCGCGTTGGGCGCCTCCGGCCGGCCAGGGGCCTACCGGCATCACGATCGCGCCAGAGGCGGTGGCGCCGGACGGCCGCGCCTTCACCGTGACCGTGTCCGTCCCGCCGTGGGAGGCGTTCCCGCAGGCCACGCGCCTGACCTGGGACACGATGGTGCTCGCGCGGAACGAGATCGTCTCATGGTTCCGGGGCGCGACCCGTCCCGAGTTCCAGGGCCCAGTCGGCATCGCGCAGACTACGGGCGAGGTCGCCCGCTCCTCGGAGACGGTGGCCGGCGCGGTGTCGCCGCTGCTGGAACTAGCCGCGTTGCTCTCGATCAACCTCGGCATCATCAACCTGCTCCCGCTGCCCATGCTGGACGGCGGGCGCATGTTCTTCGTCGTCCTCGAGGTGCTCCGCGGCGGCCGCCGCATCGCCCCGGAGCGAGAGGCGATCGTCCACATGGTGGGCTTCGTCATGTTCATCGCGCTGGCGCTGGTGGTGACGTTCTTTGACATCTCCCGCATCGCCAGCGGGGATTCGGTCTTCCGTTAAGGCGCGTCTCGTGGCACCCCGCGAAGCATGCGATATCGTGAGTAGACGCGGGGGTTCCTGGCCCCGCTGAGTCAGAGGCAAGGCGCACAGATGGCCCTCGCACGTCGCAAGCCCACCCGAGCCGTCCGCGTCGGCACCGCCCAGATCGGCGGCGGCGCACCGATCGCCGTGCAGTCGATGGCTGCGACGAAGACGCAGGACATCGAGGCGACCACCCGGCAGGTTCAACTGATCCACGCCGCCGGCGCGGACGTCATCCGCATCGCCTGTGACTCGAAGAAGGACGTGGAGGCGCTCGCCGAGATCCGCGCGCGCCTGAAGGACAGCATCGCGCCGAACCTCTCGGTCGACCTCCAGGAGAACTACCGGCTCTCCGAGATCGTGGCGCCGCACGTGGACAAGATCCGCTACAACCCCGGCCACCTGTGGCACCACGAGCGCGAGAAGTCGATCCGCGACAAGGTCGCGTACATCGCGGAGATCGCCTCGAAGCACGACATCGCGTTGCGCGTCGGCGTGAACTGCGGCTCCGTGGACCCGGAGAAGACCGCGAAGTTCGGCGACGACGACGTGGGGGCGATGGTCGAGAGTGCGCTCGAGCACGCCCAGATCCTGGACGACCTGGGCTTCACCCGCTTCGTGGTGTCGCTGAAGGACTCCGACTGGCGCAAGGTGGTGGAGGGCAACCGCCGCTTCTCCGCGCAGCGGCCGGATGTCCCGCTCCACCTGGGCGTGACCGAGGCGGGGATGCCGCCGGACGGCATCATCAAGACCCGCATCGCCTTCGAGCAACTGATCTCCGAGGGCATCGGCGACACGATCCGCGTCTCCCTCACGCTGCCGTTCGAGGACAAGGGCCAGGAGGTCACGGTGGGCCGCGAGTTGATCGCGGACATCGAGGCCGGCCGGTTCCGCTCCGTCCCTGCGAACTTCGGCGAGGGACTCAACATCATCTCCTGCCCCTCCTGCTCCCGTGTGGAGAACGAGGCGTTCATCGAACTGGCGCAGGACATGAAGGAGATGACGAAGTACGCGCAGGCGTACCAGGTCACGATCGCGATCATGGGCTGCCGCGTGAACGGCCCCGGCGAGACGGACGACGCCGACATTGGCCTCTGGTGCGGCCCGCTGGGCGTGAACCTGAAGCACGGCGAGGAGATCGTGGGGCACTTCCCGTACGACCGCGTGCTGGACGAGGCGCGCGTGCTGCTCGACCGCGTGATCGAGGAGCGCGGGCTGGCGACCGCCCGCTCCTGACCACGATGCCCCCCGCCACCCCTCCCATGCCGCCTCGGCCGGCGCTGTCCACGATGTGGGCGATGCAGCCACGCTTCGAGCGCGACCTGCAACGCTTCATGGAGCGTGCGGAGGAACTTGGCTACCGCGGCGTCGAGATCAACCACTCGATGGACGCCGAGCAGGCCGGTGCAATCCTGGGCTACCGCTCGCTGCCGACAACCAGCGTCCATGCGCCCGCGCCGCTGGAGCGGCACCCCACGAAGGGGTGGAACCGCGAGCTGAACCTCGCCTCCACGGACGAGGCCGAGCGGGCGCTCGCCGTGCAGTTCCACCTCCGCTCGATCACGCTCGCCGCGGACGCGGGTGCCTCGGTCGTCGCGGTCCACCTCGGCGGCGTCGGCGCGCGGCTACTCGATGGCGAGCGGCGGCTGCGCTCGATGTACGACCGGCGCGACGTGATGGCGGAGGAGTGGGACCGCACCGTGGACGTCACCGTGCGCGAACGCGCCGAGAAGGCGGCCCCGTGGCTCGCCTCGGCGGCGCGTAGCCTGGACGAGATGGCGGAGGTGGCTTCGAGGCAAGGCGTCACGCTCGCGATCGAGACGCGGCTGCACTACCACGAGATCCCGCTGCCGCAGGAACTCGCGACGCTCCTCGAGGGTTACCCCGTCACCGTGGCCGGCTACCTGCACGACGTGGGCCACGCGGAGGTCCAGCACCGGCTGGGCGTCACCGACCGAGGCGCGTGGTGGGACCTGCTGGGCGACCGGCTGGTGCTGATGCACCTGCACGACGTCCGTGGACTCCTCGATCACCGCGCGCCGGGCAACGGCGATGTCGACTACGCCTGGCTGGCCGCGCGCGTGCGCGCCGCGAACCCGGCGGCGCTCCGCACGTTCGAGATCGACCAGCACGAGTCGGACGAGGACGTCGCGGGGGGCCTCCGCCTGCTTATCGAGGCCGGGATCGTCGCGGGCGAGTAGCCGGCCCTCGCGCATCAGGGCGTGGGCTGCGCCTGTTCGGTCGGCGTCGCGGCGGCCTCGGCTGCCTCCGCCGCCTCGGTGGAGACCTCGGTCACCTGCACCACGCGGACCACGAGCGAGACCGGTCGCTCCAGGCGGGCGGTGAGCCGTTCCTGGATCTGCGCGATCTCGACCCGCTCCAGCGGACGGGTCGCCTCCACGTCCACGGTCAGTCGCAGCGCCACTCCCCCACCGTCCGACTCGTACTCGCGCCAGCGCGCGCCGGCCGCGCCGCCGAACTCCGCATCCAGCGCGGACTCCACCGAGCGCGGGAAGGAGGCTTCGCTGATCGAGCGGAGCGTCAGCCCGGCGATCGGCACGGTCACTGCCACGATCAGCACGCTGAGAGCGAGAAATCCGCGTCCGACGAGCCGCACCCGCGGCGCATGCTCCGGCTCAGGCCAGAAGCCGAAGGCCGCGAACATCAGGCCGGAGGCGGCCGCGATCGCCGTGAAGTTCGCGGCGAAGAGTAGCAGCGCGCCGCCGGCGAGATCCGTGCGTCCCGCTGTCAGCACAATGCCCGCCACGGCCAGCGGGGGCACGAGCGCGACCGCGACCGCCACCCCGGGCAACGACCCCGATACGGATGGACGGCCCGCCGCATACGAGGCCGTCAACCCGGCCGCCAGGGCGACCGCGAGGTGGAGGAGTGATGGGCTGGTCCTGCCAATCACCTCGGGCGTCAGGTCGGATCCTGGAACGAGGAGCGCGGCGATGGCGCCAATCGCAATGGCAGCCGCCACGCCCCGCAGAACACTCCCCAGGGCGATGCGGAAGAACGCGACGTCTCCCTGCGCGACGGCCAGGCCGATGCCGACCACTGGTGACATCAGCGGTGCGACGAGCATGCCCCCGATTACCACTGCGGGGCTGGACAGGAGCAGACCGAGCGCGGCGATCGAGGCGGCCAGGGCGATCATCACGAAATAGTCGAGCGTCCCCCGTGATGCGCGCCGCAGGTCACGGTAGACATCGAACTTCTGCGCCTCCGTCATCCGAGGCATGCGCGTCCGCACGACCCCGGTGAGCCGGCGCAGCACGGTCGTGGCGGCGGGCGAGTGATGCTTGACCACCAGGATCGGAAGCCTGGCCTCCTTGATGATCCGCTCCGAGAGATCGCTGAGCGCGGTGCGGTGAAGCACACCACCGGTCGGGCTCGTCACGATCACCAGGTCGTACTCGCTCGGATCCGCGGTCGCCAGCGCCGCCGCGGCGAGCGTCCGCGCTTCCGCGACCCGGACGGAGATGAGTGAAGGATCGGGGGCCGCCGCAGCAAGCGCCTGCAACGACTCGATCATGCCGTTGGCGCCCTCCGCGTTGCCTGAGCGGGACACCCCGAGCAGCGTGAGACGGCCACCCGCTCCCCCGGCAATCCGGGCGCCGATGTCGCGTGCCAGGGTGACATCTCCTTCGCCGGTCGTGACCAGCAGCACGCGACGAGGGGGCCGTGGGACGCCGATGTGACCGAGCATCGCCAGGTCGGCCG
>JAUXUW010000061.1 GCA_030684635.1 Dehalococcoidia bacterium | reverse complement strand
CAGGTTCGCGGAGGTTTGCGCGGTCGTCCCCGCCGCTCAATTGCCTCGATTCTGACGGGACGCCTACGATCGCCTGGCCTGCGCGCTGGAAACGAGCCGGGCCGACGACGCGGGGGGCGGCGATGACGAATGTGCAGGCTCATGGAGCCGGCGGCGCGGCGCGGGGCACCGGCCTCGTGTCCACCAGGTGAGTAGGTCCGCCCGCCGCATCGGCCGGCGGCGTTTTCTGGCGCTTGGCGCTGGTCTGGCGGGTGGGTGGCTCCTCGGCGCGTGCGGCAGCGATGCCACCCCACCGACGGCGACGGCGCCGGCCCAGACGAGCGGCGTGATCCGGCTGCGCTCGCGGGCAGCGGTGCCGCCCGCCACCGGCGACCCGCGCGCGCTGAGCCTCGGCGCGATCCGCGACGGCACCGGGCAGATGTCAGGCCAAGAGCAGTGCCTGGTCTACTCCCGGCTGGTGTCTGTCGACCCCCGGAGTTCCGCCGTCTTCGGCGACCTCGCGAGTTCTATCGAGGTGCTGGAGCCGCTCACCGTGCGGATCTCGCTCCGCCCGGATGTCTACTTCCACCCGGCGCTGGACGGCGGTGAAGCGAAGCCCGTGAACGCCGAGGCGGTGGCGCTGGACTTCGAGCGACGGCGGTCGGAGGGCGTGTTCCTCTTCCAGGAGGTTATTCAGCAGGTGGAAGCGCGCGGCGAGCGTGACCTGATCCTGCGGCTCCGCGCCCCCTTCGGCCTCCTGTTTGAGTACCTGTCCCGGCCCGAGGCGAGCGTCCGTGGCGCAGCGCGCTACCAGCAGATCGATGCGGCGGTCGGGAGCGGCCCCTTTGTGCCGGCGCTGGGCGACGGCTGGGACTGGCTCTACGCGGCCAACCCGCTGCTCACAGGCGAGGAGGCCCCGCGGCTGAGTCAGGTGCTCGTGCGTGGCGGCGCCAGCCAGGGCGAACTGGACTCACTCTTTGCGACGGGGGAGGTGTCCGTGCGGGTGCACCCGGACGCCGCCAGCCGTGAGACCGCACGTCTCCGCCTGGACCGCGTGGAGGTGTCCCGTCCGGCGCAGGTGATGCGCGGTCTCGCCGTGTCGCTTCTGGGCCACGCTGACGAGGCGGCACAACAGCGCGTTGCGCTGTTCCAGGACCAGCGCGTCCGGCGGGCGCTCGCCCTTGCCCTGGACCGTACGGCGCTTCGCGGCCTGGACGGCGCGCTCCTCAGCGGGCCGGTGGGCCCCGCGCACGCCGGTGACGCGCTTGCGCCCGAGGAACTGGAGGCGCACCCCCTGTACCAGCACGACGCAGCGGAGGCGCGACGGCTCCTGGAGGCGGCGGGCGGCCTGGGCGTCACGTTGCGGCTGGTGCACCCCGACACCACGGCGATGCTGCCGGTCGCGCAGATGGTTGGCGACCAACTCCAGCGCGCCGGCTTCGGCCCGCGCCTGCAGCCGCTGGGCCCGGCGGAGTTTGAGTCGGTGCTGCTGCGCGGCGACTTTGAGGCGGCGGTCTTCGACCTGGACGGGCTGGACACGCCCGACCTGGGACTCCGGTTGCACACCAGTGGCGGCCTGAGCGGGCAGCGCTCGCCGTGGGGGTATTCAAACCCGGTCTACGACGCCGCCGTGACTGCCGCCCTGTCCGAGATCGACCCGCAGCAGCGCGCCCGGCGCTCACGCGAAGCCCAGCGCCTACTCCTGGACGACGTCCCCGCGATGCTGCCGCTCACGGCGCCACTCCAGTACGCCTCGCTCCACCCGGAGGTCGATGGGTACGAGTTCGACGGCTACGCGTTCAACGAGGGGTACCTTGCGGGCGCATGGTCCGGGCCGGTGCTCCCGGCCTAACGGCCGGCGCGGATCGCCTCGTCCAGCAGTTCGATGACGTGGCGGACCTCCGCATCGAACCCGGAGCGGCGGACGCCAGACTCGATCTGGATCGTGCAGCCCGCGTTCTCCGTGCAGATCGTGCTGGCGTCCGTCGCGCGGATCTCCGCCATCTTCGCGTCCAGCACCGCGCCCGACATCCCCGGCTGCACCACCGAGTAGATCCCGGCCGAACCGCAGCACCGGTCGGGATGCGCCTGTTCGCGGAGTTCGAGGCCGGGGATGGCGCGCAGGATCGTCCGGGGCGCCTCCCGGATGCGCTGGCCGTGCGCCAGGTGACAGGCGTCCTGCAACGTCACGGTGCGCTCCACCCGCCCGAGGCCGCCCGGCAGGCCTCGGCTGGCGACGAACTCCAGCACGTCGCGGACGCCGGAGGCGAACCGCTCCGCGCGCTCCTGCCAGAGCGGGTCGTCCCGTAGCAGCCGTCCGTACTCCTTCATCGCGGCGCCACAGCCGGCCGCGTTCACGATCACCGCGTCCACCCGCGCCGCCTCGAACGCGGCGATGTTGCGCCGGGCCAGGGCACGCGCGGTCTCCGCGTCGCCGGCGTGGCTGTGGAGCGCGCCGCAGCAGCCCTGTTCTGGTGGCGCGACCACCTCGCAGCCGAGTCGGTCCAGCACGCGCACGGTCGCGTGGTGCGTCTCGGGCGTGAGTTCGCCGGCCACGCAGCCCAGTAGCAGCGCCACGCGCGCACCCGGCGTGGCGGGCGCGGCCAGCGTCCCCGTCCGGCGGAACGGCCCGTCCGGCACGGCGGGGAGCGAGGCCTCCAGCCGCCGCAACGACGCGGGGATTGCGCGGCGCAGGGGGCCGCGGATAGCCGCCTGTAGCCCGGAGCGCCGGTAGAGCCGCCCGAGGGTGAGCAGCGCGCGCATCCGGCCCCGCTGCGCTACCACCTCGCGCAGGACAAACGCACGCCAGCGCCACGCGCGGGGCTGCGCCGTGGGCGGGTTCGCCATCAGGGCGGCGCGGGCGTCCTCCATGATCCGCCCGTAGGGGACGGCGGAGGGGCACGCGGTCTCGCACGCGCGGCACTGGAGGCACTGGTCCAGGTGCCCGAGCACGCGGTCGGTGGCCTCGATGCGGCCGGAGTGCAGCGCGGAGATCAGGTGCAGGCGGCCGCGCGGCGACTCCAGTTCCTGGCCGGTCGCCAGGTAGGTGGGGCAGGAGGGCAGGCAGAAGCCGCAGTGGATGCAGTTCGCGAGGTCTGCCGCTGACGGGGTGTCCGGCCCGACAAACCCGATCGCCGTCACAGGCCCGTGCCCCAGCGCCCGCGGTTGATCGTGCGCTTGAGGTCGAAGCGGTCGCGCAGCGCGCGCACCAGGTCGCCATCGCCCGGCTCGGCGGGGGCGAACTCCCGCCGGAGGGCGACCGGCGCCTGTTCGAGTTGGAGAAAGCCCTGTCGCTCCTCTGCGGTGGCGCGGAGCCGCCGCAGCGCCTCCACGGGCAGGTCGCCGTGGATGATCACCGCACCCGCGGCCAGGTGCCCCCACGCGCGGCCGCCGGCGCCCTCCGCGCTCGCAACGATGTCCGCGACGAGGGACGGCGGCACGCCGAGGCGCGCGACCGGCACTGTGGCGTCGCCGTGGAGCGCGCGCAGGCGCTTCCAGATTTCGCCGGCCGGCTCCTCCGTGCGTCCGCTCAGCGCCCCGAACTCGCGCGCGGAGCGGTCCACGGCTGCTTCCGAGCCGGCGAGTTCGATCAGTACGGTGGGGCGGGAGGGGAGGCCCAGGTGGGCGGCGGCGGCGCTGCCGAGCAGCGTGAGCGCGCGCGTGGCCAGCGAGGCGTCCCAGGCGGTGCGGGCGACCCGCATCGCCTCGTTCAGGTCGGCGGCAGGGGCGGCCAGCGTGCGCGTGGCGGCCGGGCGCGGGGCGATCTTGAAGGAGGCCTCCACGATCACGCCGAACGCGCCCAGAGCGCCCGTGTGCATCCGGTGGAGGTCGTATCCCGTCACGTTCTTCACGACCCGCCCGCCGGAGCGGGCGAGCGCGCCGGAGGGCAGCGCCACCTCCACGCCCAGGAGGTGGTCGCGGGGTGAGCCCATGTGCCCGCGCCACGCCCCGGTGCGGGCGGTCGCCAGCATCCCGCCGATCGTGACATCGTCGCCTGGAGGCGGGTCGACCGGCAGGTACTGCCCGTGTTCGCCGAGCGTCTGCTGCAGCTGTCCGAGCGGTAGGCCTGCCTCGACCGTCACGGTGAGGTCGTCCGGGACGTACTCGGTCACGCGATGCATGCCACGGAGGTCGAGCGCGACGTCGTACCCCTCCAGCGGCCGACCGAAGGCGGTGGCGGTGCGCCCGCCCTGCGGGACGGCGACCAGCCCGGCGTCCGAGGCGGCGCGGAGCAGGGCGGCGACCTGGAAGCGATCACCCGGCGCGAACGCGATCGCCGGCGTGCGGCCCTCCACCACGTAGTGGTCGGGGCGGCGCTCGGTGTCGGCGGGGACGGCCTGGCGGAGTGGTTGAAGGGGGGCGGTAGGCATCGGTCGCTCCTAGATATAGACGCGGGGGTCGGCCATCGACCGGGCCAGGTCGGTGGCATGCCCGCTGGCGCAGCCATGGCCGCCCGGGAGCACCTTACAGGGGTTGAAGCGGCCGGCACCGCCGAAGGCGTCCCGGGCCGCGGTCATCGCTTCCAGGTCCGCGGGCCGGAAGACCCACTCCATGTAGGAGCGCTTCTCCAGCCCCACGCCGTGCTCGCCGGTGACGGCGCCGCCCGCGTCCACACACACGCGCATGATCGCCTCGCCCAGCGCCAGCACGCGCTGTTCGGCTCCCGGCTCGGTCGGGTCGAACATGATGTTCGGGTGCAGGTTGCCGTCGCCGGCGTGGAACACGTTGGCGCAACGGAAGCCGTACTGCGCGGTGAGCGTCATTACCTGCGCCATCACCTGCGGCAGTTTCGTCCGAGGGACCACGCCGTCCAGGAGGTAGAACGCCGGCGCCGCCGCACCGATCGCGCCGATGGCGGCTTTGCGGCCCTCCCAGAGCGCATCCCGTTCCGCCTGCGCCTCTGCGGACCGCACCTCGCGCGCGCCCGCCTCCCGGCACGCGACGTCCACGATTGCGGCGTCCTCCGCGACACCCTCGGCCAGGCCTTCGACCTCGATCAGGAGCACCGCGCCGGCGTCCAGCGGGTAGCCGGCGTGGATGCGCGGCTCCACGATGCGGATGATCTCCTGGTCGAGCATCTCCAGCGCCACCGGGATCACGCCCCGCCGGATGATGCCGGAGACCGCCTCGGACGCTGCCTCCACGCTGTCGAAGACGGCGAGGAGCGTACGCACCGCCTCGGCCGCGCGGACGAGGTGGAGCGTGGCGGAGGTGACGATGCCGAGCGTGCCCTCCGAGCCGACCATGAGGCCGCGCAGGTCGATGCCCGGTGCGTCCGGCGCTCGGCTCCCGAGGTTCACGATCCGGCCGTCCGGGAGCACGACCTCCAGCGAGAGGACGTGGTTCACCGTGGAGCCGTGCGCCAGGGTGTGCGGGCCGCCGGAGTTGTTGGCGATGTTGCCGCCGACGGTGCAGACGCGCTGCGATGATGGGTCGGGCGCCCAGGTCAGGCGATGGGGGGCGAGCGCTTCCTGGAGGTGGAGGTTGATCACGCCCGGCTGCACCACCGCGACGCGGTCCGCGACATCGATCTCCAGGATGCGGTTCATGCGCGTCATCACCACCAGCACGCCACCGAGGACGGGCACGGCGCCTCCGGCGAGGCCGGTGCCGGAGCCACGAGCGACCACCGGGAACTCGTAGCGGTTCGCCGCCAGGACGGCCTGGGCGACCTCCTCGGTGGTGGCGGGGAAGACGACGGCGTCCGGCAGCGCGCGCTCGATGGTCGCGTCGTACTCGTAGGCGATCAGGTCTTCGGGCGCGTGGAGGACGTGGCGCTCGCCGAGGGCGCGCTGGAGGTCTCGGATCAGCGCCTTGCGGCCTGTGGGCGGAGCCGGGATGCCGGCCGGTGTG
>JAUXUW010000054.1 GCA_030684635.1 Dehalococcoidia bacterium | reverse complement strand
GATCTCCGCGACGAAGGCGCCGTTGAAGAACGAGAGCGCGAGCAACAGGCCGACGAACTCCGGCGAGAGTTGCAGGCCGCCCGCGTACGAGAAGCGCTCCACCTGCGGGATGTCCCAGCGCAGCGGCATACCCATCGCCACATAGGAACCTCCGGCCAGCACGGCGAGGAGCGCGAGCGACACGCGCCACGGGCGGGAGGGCTGCCCGGTCGACGCCTCGTAACGGTGGAGGAACATCCACACGCCCGCGGCGACCGCGAACGCCCCCAGGGCGACCACGGCCCACGTCCCCGCGCCATCAAGCGGGCGGGCCCACGGCAGCGCGATCGCGCGGTTGGAGGCGTACCCAACACCGAACAGGGAGAGGCTGTCGCGGATGTGCGGCAGTTGCAGGACCAGCGCCGTGTACCAGAACACCACGAACGGCAGCAACGGCGTGTTGCGGATCGCCTCCACGAACAGGAGGGCCAGGCGTGACGCGAGCCAGTTGGAGGAGAGCCGCGCGATCCCAACCACCAGGCCGATGATCACCGCCAGGATCATGCCGAAGACGGTGATCCGGATCGTGTTCATGATCCCCGCGAAGTAGACGGCCCAGCGGGAGTCGTTGCCGGACACGTTCGTCAGGAACTGGTCGCCCACGCCGAATCCGGCGCGGTCGCTCAGGAACCCCAGGTCCAGGCTGCTCGCCTGCCGCGCCTGGTGAACCAGGTAGAAGACGAACGCCACGGTCAGCGCGACCGTAAGCGCCTCCAGCGTGGCGCGGCGCACACGCACGTCACGGGAGAGCCGTCGGGCATCGGTGAGCATCGTGGCCACGGCGCGCTATCGGTACGGCGGGGCGTACATGAGCCCGCCGTCCACCCACGAGGCGTTCAGGGTGCCCGCCCGTGGGATCCCTAGCGGCGCCACGTTGCGCTGGTAGACCTCGTCGTAGTTGCCGACCTGGCGGATCACGGTGCGCATGAAGTCCGTCGCCACCCCCAGGCCGGGGTTGAACACCGTGCCCTGTACCGGCACGCCCAGCAGCCGTGCGACCTCCTGCGAGGGCGGCGACTCAGCCATCTGCTCCACGTTCGTGCTGGTGACGCCCAGTTCATCCGCCGCGAGCATGCCGAGCACAACCCAGTTCACGAGGTCGGCCCACGCCGGGTCGTCGTCGCGCACCACCGGCGCCAGCGGTTCCTTCGACAGGGTGTCCGGCAGGATCACCAGCGACTGCGGCCCGCCAGCTCGGACCGGGAACGCCGCGCGGCGCGCGGCGAGCTGCGACTTGTCGGAGGTCCAGGCATCACAGCGCCCGGCGATGAACGCCTCCTGCAGCGTCTCATTGCGGTCGAAGACGAGCGGCTGGTAGCGCACGCCTGTCCCGGCAAACCGGTCCTCCTGGTTGAGTTGCGTCGTCGTGCCGGTGAGCGCGCACACCACCGCCCCGTCCAAGTCGTCCAGCGAGTTGATGCCATCGGACGCGCGCACCATCACGCCCTGGCCGTCGTAGAACGTGGGCACCGCGAACGTCAGGCGGAGGGAGGAGTCACGGCTCAGGCTCCAGGTGGTGTTGCGGATCAGGACATCGATCTCGCCGGCAGACAGCGCACCAAACCGTGACGAAGCGGAAACCGAGACGAACTGCACCTTCGTCGCGTCGCCGAAGATGGCGGCACCCAGGGCTCGCCCGAAATCGATGTCGAAGCCAGCGAAGGCGCCGTCCGGGCGGATGTACCCGAACCCGGGCAACTGGTCGTTCACCCCGACGCGCAAGACGCCACGCTGGCGCACGATGGCGAGCGTGCTGCCCTCCGTCGCCTCGGGCGCGGCGCTCACGCCACCGGTGGAGGGAGCGGCGGCGGGACCGTCACTGCTGCACGCTGCGAGCAGGAGCGCGAGGGATGCGAGGGTGAGCCCCGCAGCGACGCGGCGGGGGCGAGGGATCGAGGAAGCGAAACCGCGCACCGTGCCGCCCTTCGCCGGGTCACCCCGGCTCGCCCGCCTACCCGCCATGCCGCCCCCACTAGGTACCACACCCGGGCGCCATGGGCATGGCTATGATCGTCTACCCATCATTCATGATCGGTGCATCCACCATGACCAACATCCTCCAGGCCTCCACCGACGCGGCGACGTTGCTCGACACGCTCGCGCGCACACCCGATCGCCTCGCGGCGCTGGTGGACGCGGTGGACGAAGGTGCCCTGAACGCCGCGCCGGATGGCGAGTGGTCAGCGCGAACGGTGCTGGCACACATCCGGGACGACGAGTTCCTGGTGATGCGCGTGCGCCTCGCGCGGACGCTCGCGGAGGAACACCCGGTGCTCACGCCGTTTGACGAGCGCGCCTGGGCAGATGCCCGCTGGCGCGACCGCGACGGCCTGCCCGAACTGCTCGAGGACATCCGGCTCCAGCGCGCGGCGTCCGTCGCGATCGTGCGGCGGCTGCCCGCTGCCGCCTGGCACCGTGTCGCAACCCAGCCGGAGATCGGCACGTTCACCCTCCAGTGGTGGGTGGAGCACTGGGTGGAGCATGACGTGAACCACCTGGAACAAATCGCCGCCCTGCTCGGGCGCGCCGTCCCGGACTAGCCACTGTGCGCCTGCTCCTGGTCCGCCACGCCATCGCGGAAGAACGCAACGCCGCGCGCTGGCCGGACGACGCCGACCGACCGCTCTCCGCGGACGGCGAGGCGCGGTTCCGGCCAGCGGCGCGCGGACTGGCGCCGCTCGTACCCCGAGCCGACGTGGTACTCAGCAGCGGCTACCGGCGCGCATGGCGCACGGCGGAGGTGCTGGCGGAGGAAGCCGGCTGGCCCGCGCCGGCCGAGTGCGCGGCGCTGGAGCCCGGCGGAGACGCCGAGGGCGTGCTCGCCGCTGTGGACGGCCGGAACGGCGCGCCCGGCTCACTCGTCGTCCTCGTGGGCCACGAGCCCGACCTCGGCGACCTCGCCTCCGCCCTGATCGGCACGACGGAGGGGGTCCCCGGCGCGTGGAAGAAGGGTGGCGCCCTGCTCCTGGAGCGTGCGCCCGGGGAGCCGCCCGGCCGCGCGCGGCTCCTCTGGTACCACCCACCAAAGGCGCTCCGACGAGCCGGTCAGTTGCACCGTGCTACCGAGTGACTGTGATGAAATTCGGGGATAAACTGCGGGCGCCCACCGCACCACTGGCGGTAGGGACTACCTGAAGGGCGCCATCGTGGCCAGTCCGACGACTGAAGCGGACGCATCGCCGTCCGTCTCCGGCCGCAGTCCGATCTTCTATGGGTACTGGCTTATCGGAGCCGCATTCACGGCCCAGTTCATCTCCGCCGGCATGCAGAACTATGTCATCGGCGCGTTCCTGAAGCCGATGACCACCGAGCTCGACTGGAGCCGGTCCGAGTTCGTGCTCGCCCGCACCATCGGCCAGTTCGTGGTGGCGTTCACCGGCCTCTACATCGGAGGTGTGGTCGACCGGCGCGGCGGCAAGTGGCTGATGCGGGGTGGCATCTGCATCCTCTCGGCGGCGCTGTTCGGCTGTTCCTTTGTCCAGGAGCAGTGGCAGTGGATCCTGCTCAACGGCCTGATCCTGACCGTGGGCGCGTCCATGGTGGGCAACCTGGTCGTGAACGTAACGCTGGCTAAGTGGTTCGTGGAGAAGCGCGGCCGCGCGGCCGGCTTCGCGGCCATGGGCGTCTCGTTCGCGGGCATCGTGATCACGCCGGGCACCGCGGAACTCGTCGCGCTCTTCGGCTGGCGCGAGGCGTGGCAGATCCTCGCCGTGCTCGCCTTCATCATCATCATGCCGGTGTCCTTCGTCATGCGGCGGGCTCCCGAGGATCACGGGCTGCACCCGGACGGGAAGACCGCGGCACAGGTCGCCGCGGGCGGCGGCGCCCGCGCAGCGGCGGACTTCGCCTCCTCCGTCACCCGCGCACAGGCGCTGCGGACACCGGCCTTCTACCTGGTCGTGCTTGCGTTCGGCCTCGGCGCCATCTCCATCGGCGTGATGCTGGTGCAGACGATCCCGTACATGACGGACGCCGGGTACAGCACCACCGTGGCCGCGGCGATGATCACGGTCGCCTCGGTCCCCTCCATGCTGCTCAAGCCGGTGTGGGGCTACTTTATCGACAAGGCCGATGCGCAACGGCTCTCGGTCATCGGCTTCGGGATCAGCGCCGTCTCGATGGTGCTGATCGTCGTCGGCGTCCGGTCCGGCATCTCGCCGCTGGCCTTCTTCGGCTTCTTCCTGCTGGGCTGCGGCTGGAGCGGGCTGATCCCCCTGCAGGAGGTCGTCTGGGCAACCTTCTTCGGGCGCCGCTACCTGGGCGCGGTCCGGAGCGCGGGCCTGCCGTTCTCGCTCGGTATCTCGGCCAGCGCCCCGTTGCTCGCGTCGTTCTACTTCGACCGGATCGGCAACTACGACGGCGCCTTCCTGGCGATCGCGGCATGCGCGGTGCTGGCAATCGTGCTGATTTCCTTCGCCAAGCCGCCCACCCGGACTGCCGCGACCATGTAGCCTCGCGCTCCCGAACGTCACCAGAAACCCCGGCCGAAGGGCCGGGGTTTCTGGTATCTGATCCCGGCACACTCCCGGCGGACAAGGAGCGCCACCATGCGCATCACGGTGATCCTCGGAGCGCTGGAGGCGGCCATCGCCATATCCGCGATGGCCGGTGGCGTGGCGCTGATCATCAACGGCCTGGGCATGTCGCTCGACGTGCTGGAGGGCACCCCGTTCACCGGCTTCTTCTGGCCCGGCGTGATCCTCGCCGTCGCGGTCGGCGGGAGCGGCCTGCTCGCCTGGGTCGCCCTGCTCGCGCACGCCCCGAGGGCGATCGAGGCGGGCGCGTTCGCCGGCGCCACGCTGGCGGGGTGGATCGTGGTCCAGGTCGTGATGCTCGGGTACATCAGCGTCCTGCAACCGGTCATGGGGGCGCTCGGGCTCATCACCCTGCTGCTGGCGCTGAAGGCGCGGCGCCGGCGCGATCTTGCAATCCGATAACATTCGCCCGGGATGATGCGTCGCAGCGACAGGCTGCGGCGCGGAGGAGTCATGGCGGCGACGACGGATCCAGCGATGGCCGGCACAGAGCGATCGCCCGCTGCCCTCTCGCTGTACGCGAACCGCGAACTCTCCTGGCTGGATTTCAATGAGCGCGTCCTCTGGGAGGCCCGCGACCCACGAAACCCGCTTCTGGAGCGCATCCGCTTCCTGGCGATCACCGCGAGCAACCTCGATGAGTTCGTCTCGAAGCGGATGGGCTGGCTGCGACGGATGCGGTCGCAAGATCCCTCCGCGCGCACCGTGGACGGGATGACGATCGCGGAGCAGACCGTCGCGGTGCGCGAGCGCTGCCAGCAGATGCAGCGCGATATGGACCACTGCTGGCGAGATGAGCTGGCGCCGGCCCTCGCGGCGGCGGGCTACACCATCGTCCGTTTCGCTGACCTGGAGCCAGAAGCCCGGGGACAACTGCGCGACTACTTCCTGACCACGATCTTTCCGGTGCTGACCCCGCTCGTGGTCGACCCCTCGCACCCGTTCCCGTTCATCTCCGGCGGCAGCCTCTCCGTGATCCTCACCGTCCACGCGGACGCCGACCGCCGCCTCTTCGCACGCATCAAGGTGCCCGCCAACCGCAAGCGCTTCATCGAGGTGGACAACGGGCGCTTCGTCACGATCGAAGACCTGATCGCCTCGCACCTCGACCTGCTGTTCCCTGGCGTGCGGGTGGAAGACATCCGCCTGCTCCGCGTGCTCCGCAGCGCGGAGGTCGGGACGCCCGGCGAGGATGTCGCCGACCTGCTGGAGGTCATGGAGGACGCGCTCGCGCGGCGCCGGCTCGCCGACGCGGTCGCGATCGAACTCACCGGCGACGTGCCGCCCGCGCGGATGGAGATGCTGCTGGAGGAACTCGGGCTCGCGCCGGAGGATGTCGCCGTGGGCGACTACCTCCTGGGCGTCGCCGACCTGCAGCAACTCGCCTCGCTCCCGGTCCCGGTCCCGGTCCCGGGGGAATCGTTCCCGCCGTTCACCCCGGCAGTCCCATCCGTATTCCTGCGCGACGGCGAGGATGAGCCTGGCTTCTTCGCCACGCTGCGCGCGAACGACATCCTGGTGCACCACCCCTACGAGTCGTTTGATGCGACGGTCGCGCGGCTCCTGCAGCAGGCCGCCCAGGACCCGCAGGTGCTGGCGATCAAGCACACGACCTACCGCACGTCGCCCGACTCACCGATCCTCGGAGCGCTGATCGAAGCGGCGGCGCGCGGCAAGCAGGTAGCCGTGCTGGTGGAACTCGCCGCCCGCTTCGACGAGGCGAACAACATCGAGTGGGCACGCCGGCTGGAAGACGCAGGCGTCCACGTGGCGTACGGCAACCCGAACCAGAAGATCCACGGGAAGATCTCGCTCATCGTCCGCGAGGAGGCGATGGGCGTTGCGATGTACGCCCACATCGGCACCGGCAACTACAACTCGCGCACGGCGCGCGTCTACACGGATCTGGGCCTGCTCACGACCGACCGCGTGATCTGCGCTGACCTGCTCAACGTCTTCAACCACCTCACGGGGCTCTCGAAGGGCGTCGAGACGAAGTCGTTGCTCGTCGCCCCCTCCAACCTCCGATCGGAGCTCGAACGGCGTGTGCGACGCGAGATGGCGTCCGCACAGCGGGGCGAACGCGCGCGCGTGATCATGAAGGTGAACGCGATCGAGGACGCAGACTTCACGGCGCTGCTGTACGAGGCGTCCCAGGCCGGGGTGCAGGTGGACCTCATCGTGCGCGGCATCATCCGGCTCCGGCCGGGCGTCCCGGGCCTCTCCGAGAACATCCACGTCCGAAGCATCATCGGCCGGTTGCTGGAGCACTCCCGCATCTACGCGTTCGAGAACGAGGGCCGGCCGGAGGTCTTCATCGGCAGCGCGGACATCATGAAGCGGAACCTGGACGAGCGGACCGAGGTCGTCACGCCGATCCTGAACCCAGCGCTCTCCATGCAGGTACGTCAGTTCCTGGACGCGCTGCTCTCCGACCGCCGCCAGTCATGGCTGCTGCACGACCAGCAGTGGACGCGCGACCAGACGGTGACCGAGGAAGGCGTGCACGAGCGCCTGATGCGGATGGCGCCCTTCTCCTGACCGCCCGCCCGATCACCTCGGTCCCTCGCCCGCTCTCCTCCCCAGTCCACCCTGGCTATTGGCCGGGCCACTGCATTGCATTGGCCCTCTGCAGGACGCACGCTGTGCGCGAAAATCCGCCGTGCACCGGGCGAAGCCATCCGCGCTCCCGGCAAGAATGGCATCATCCATTCGTGATCGGACTAGTCCAATGGTCGCCGCAACTGGGCTTGAACTGCACCTCGACCGCCGCGCGGACGCGCCGCTGTACCGCCAGGTGGTGGCGCAGGTGCGCGACCAGATCGTCGCAGGCACCCTGCGGCCGGGAGACCGTCTGCCATCGGAACGGTCGCTCTCCGATTCCCTGGGCGTGAACCGCGCCACCGTGGTGACGGCGTACGAGGAACTGGCGGCGGCCGGGCTGGTCACGCGCCATGTGGGACGCGGCACCACCGTCCTGGCGCCACCGCGCGACTCGGAGGACTCCTTCGCGTGGGCGTGGAGCGAGACGCTGGGCGCCGGCGAGGACCGGCCCGGGCTGCACTCGATCCTGGACGGCATCGGCGTTACCGACCGCATCTCACTGGAGGCGGCCGAGCCCGCCGCCTCGATCTTCCCGGTCGAGGCGGTGCGCGGCATCGTCGACGACCTGCTCACGCGGGAGGGCGGGCGGCTCTTCCGCTACCACGAGGCGGAGGGCATCTCTGTGCTCCGCGAGCAGATCCTCGCCCGCTACCGCGCACGCGACGTCCGCACGGACGGCCGAGGCGTGCTGGTGACCTCCGGCGCGATGCAGGCGATCGAACTGCTGATCCGCACGCTGGTCTCGCCCGGCGACACGGTGGTGGTGGAATCGCCGACTTACCCGGGCGCCCTGGACGCGCTGCGCGCGGCCGGCGCGCGCCTGGCCCCCGTCCCGGTCGACCGCGACGGCATCCGCACGGACGTCCTGGAGACGGTGCTCGCGCGCACCTCGCCACGGCTCGTGCTGGTGGTGCCGGCGCACCAGAACCCCTCCGGCGCGGTGCTGTCGGAGGCGCGGCGCGCGGACCTGCTGCAACTCACGCGCCGCTACCGCGTGCCGCTGGTGGAGGATGCAATCTACTCCGACCTGGCGTTCGATGGTCGCCCGTTCCGGCCGCTGATCGCGGAGGAAGGCGCGGAGCATGTGATCCACCTCTCCAGCCTCTCCAAGACGCTGGCCGGGGGCATCCGCGTGGGCTGGGTGATCGCGCCGCTGCCGGTGATCGAGCGCGTCGCCCGGCTGAAGCAGCACACGGACGTGAACACCTCCGCCTTCCTGCAGCACGTCGCCGCGGAGGCGTTCGCGACCGGCCTGGTGGACCGTCACCTGGAGGACGCGCGCGCCTTCTACCGGCGCAACTGCGAGGTGCTGACCCAGGCGCTGCGGCAGGCGTGCGGCCCCGCCGTCCGCTTCGACATACCGCGCGGTGGAATGTCGCTCTGGTGCCGGCTGACGCTGCCTGGCTCCGCGCGCGACTTTGCGATGGTGGCGCAGCGCCGCGGCGTCTCGTTCGTGCCGGGCGACGCCTTCGCGGTGGGCCGCGAGCAGGACGGCGGCTTCCGCCTCACCTTCTCGCGGCACGACCCGGAGACGCTCCGCACGGCCGCCACCCGTATCGGCGAGGCGGTGGAGGACTTCGGCCAGCGGCCGGTCTACTCCCGGCAGACGGGCACGCGCCCGCTCCTGTAGCGGGCGCACGAGGAACACCGGCCGATGGGGCCGGAGAGAGAGCCTGGGATGGACATCGACATGAGCCCGCGCACGGCCATGGAGGCGGGTGCCCTCGTCGAGCCCCGTCGCGCCGACCCGGCAGCTGCTTTCGAGACCATCGCCCGCGCCCTCCGCTCCGGCGAGGCGGAGTTGTTCATGGTGGAGCACGGGCCGCGTCGCTACCTGCTCGACCGCACCGACCTCGACCGCATCTCCCCGTCGCCGGCCTCCTCGCTCGCGCGGTACGAGACGGCGGAGCGCATCGCGCGGCTCCGCATCGGCCACGCGCTGGGCGCTGCCGCGGTGGAGTTGCCGGAGGGCGCCACGCTCGAGGAGGTCACGAGTGCCGTCGCGCTGGCCGGCTGGCGGCCCGTGCTGGTGCGGGACGGCGCACGCTGGCTCGCGGCGAGCCCGGCCACCCTGCTGCGCGCGATGATGGCGGCGCCGGCGGCCCACCGATGACCCCCGACCCGCACGAGGCCGCCGCGGATGTGTGGAACGCGCTGGGCGGCGCGCCGGATGACCTGCGTCACCTCCACATCGAGGGCCGCGACCCCGTCTATCCCTCGACCTTCGCGGTCGGGACGGCGGCTGCGGCCTCCACCGGGGCCGCGACGCTGGCCGCCGCGCGCATCGGTTTCGAGCGGACCGGCCGCTGGCCCGAAGCCTCGATCAACACGCGCCACGCCGCGATCGCGTTCCGGAGTGAGCGCTATCTGCGCGTAGGCGGCGCCCCGCCGCCGGAGTTGTGGAACGCCCTCAGCGGCTACTACCAGGCCGCCGGCGGCCACTGGGTGCAACTCCACACCAACTTCGCCCACCACCTGGAGCGGGCCGCGCGCGTGCTGGACGCGCCGCCGGAGCGGGCCGCCTTCGAGGCCGCGCTCCGCGACCTCGACCGGTTCGAGGTGGAGGAGCGGCTGGCGGAGATCGGCGGCTGCGGCGCCGCGCTCCGCACCGCAGAAGAGTGGGCGGCTCACCCCCAGGCACGGGCCATCTCCGCTCTGTCCCTGCTCAGCGTCGAGCGGGTCGATGGCCCGAAGCCAGTGCCGCTCCCCGCGTTGCCGGATGGCGCCGGCGTGCTGGACGGGCTGCGGGTCCTGGACCTCTCGCGGATCCTCGCCGGCCCGGTCGCCGGACGGACGCTCGCCGCGCACGGCGCGGACGTCCTTCGCGTAGGTGCCGCGCACATCCCGACGATCGAGGTGCTGGTGCTGGACACCGGCTTCGGCAAGCGCTTCGCCCACCTCGACCTCCGCACGGACGAGGGGCGCGAAGCGCTCGCCGGCCTCGTGGGCGAGGCAGACGTGTTCATCCAGGCGTACCGGCCCGGCGCCATCGCCGCGCGCGGGTTCGGGTTCGAGGAGGTCGCTCGCCTGCGGCCCGGCATCGTCTACGTGTCGCTGTGCGCGTGGTCGGAGGCCGGCCCCTGGGCCGCGCGGCGCGGCTTCGACAGCCTCGTGCAGACCGCCAGCGGCATCGCGCATGAGGGCGGCGTCCACGCCGGCCAGCCTGGCGCGCCCGTGCCGCTGCCGGCGCAGGCGCTGGACCACGCGACGGGCTACCTCGCGGCGGCGGGCGCGATGATGGCGCTCGCCCGCCGGGCCCGCGAGGGCGGCTCCTACCACGTGCGTGTCTCCCTGGCGCAGACCGGGCGCTGGCTCGCCGGCCTCCCGCGCATCGAGGGCGCGGCGCCGGGCGCGCCCGCGACCGAGGATGTCCGCGCGTACCTGGACGAGACGCCGTCCGCCTGGGGCGCCCTCAGCCACGTGCGGCCGCCGGGAGCCCTGTCCACCGCCCCGGTCGCGTGGGCGACCCCGCCCGTGCCCGCCTCTGCCGCAGCCGCCCGCTGGAGGTAGCACGCGCCCGGCTACGATCGGTGGCATGCGAACGTTCCGTGCAGCGGGGATCCTGGCCCTCTTCTTTGGAGGGCTCGTCTACCTCGTGAGCCTGGACTTTGGCTCCGCCCTGCGGATCGGCGCGATCTCGGGGGGGCTGGCGCTGCTCGGGTTCGGGCTAGCGGAGCTCTACGAGCGGAACACCGGGCCCTCGCGGCATCGCTAAGCGAGGGGCCATCACGAAGACAGGGCACGATGTCCCGCAGGGATCATCGGCAGCGTTGAGGAGGCCTGAAGGGGGCGCCCGACCCGGGCCGCTTGCCAGCGACGCCCGTGACAACGATCATGTTTGTGATCGATTAAGCGCAACGCCGAATCTCTGGAAGGGGAGCGGGGGAACCATTATCGGGGCGAAACCGGCAGGGGGCCCAGCTTGGGCCGATGGCCGGTACGGGGACCTCTCACCCGCAGCCCGTCAGCTCACCCCGTAGGCGTTAGAGGGGGGCACTCGGAGGCCTCCACTGGCTATCGCAGTTCGCTCACCTGAGCCCACCACTGAGCCTCGCACGCTCGGTTCCATTGTCGTCACACCGTCGGTCGATTCGCCATCATGGATGGTGGAGCGGCTGTTGCGTGCCATCCCGTTCCTGATCTCCGCCTTCATCGCATCCTCCATCTTCTGGGCGCCCTGGCACTCCTGGACTGCCACCCTGCTGGCGGGCAGCCTCACCGTCTTCTTCGTCTACTGGGTCATCCGCTCCTACTCGGTGACCATCGCCGCGTGGATCGCGATCCGCCGGCTCAACCAGTGGGTGAAGGTGGACTGGGCTGCCCGGTACCGCGCTGAAGAACGGGACGCGCCGTGGGACTGGCCCCGGCACATGGTGATCATCCCGAACTACAAGGAGCCGGAGCAGGGACTGGAGCGCACGCTCGCCGCACTGGCCGCGCAGAAGCACCCCGAGCAACTGGTGATCGTGCTGGCGATGGAGGACCGCGAGGCGGACGTCCACGAGAAGGCGCTCCGGCTCACCTCCAAGTTTGCGGGCGCGTTCGGTGACCTCTTCGCGACCTTCCACCCCGCCGGCATCCCCGGCGAGGCGCCCGGCAAAGGCTCGAACGAGGCGTGGGCGGCCCGCCAGGCGTACCTGCGCCTGATCGAGACCGCCGGCGACGACCTCGACCGCTACTCCGTTACGTCTTGTGATGCGGACGCGATCTTCCACCCTAACCACTTCGCGGCGACGAACTACCAGTTCCTCACCGCAGAAGACCGCTACCGGACGTTCTGGCAGCCGGCCATTTTCAACACCAACAACATCTGGGAGGTCCCCGCGCCGCTCCGCATCCCGGAGGGCCTGTCGGGCGTGAACCGCGCCTCCAACCTGATCCTGCCCTTCTCCGTGAAGTTCCCGACCTCCTGCTACACGCTCTCGTGGCGAATGCTGCACGAGGTGGATTACTGGGACGAAGAGGTCATCCCGGAGGACTGGCACATCTACATGAAGTGCACGTTCTCGCTGGGCAACCGCGTCCGTGTGAAGCCGATCTGGATCCCGCTGGGCAACGACTGCGTGCTCAGCGAGACGTCCGCAAAGACCTTCCGCGCCCACTACACGCAGGCGAAGCGCCACGCGTGGGGCGCCAGCGACATCCCGTATGCGTGGCGGGCCGTGGCCAACGGCGGCCCCGCCAGCTTCTTCCGCCGGCTCACGCTGGCGAGTGCCCTCACGAAGGTGCACACCTTCTGGGTCGCGCAGTGGTACCTCGTCACGCTGGGCGTGCTGCTGCCGGCGAAGATGACGGGCTCCTTCGGCGCCTCCATGCCGGAGTGGTGGTCACACAAAGCGTTCAACATCCCGGGCATCGGCCTGCACCCGGAGAACATCGTCAACCCGGAGGCGTGGCTCACCATCGGCAAGGCCGGCGTGATTGAGCCGACGATCTGGCTCAACCTCTGTGGCCTGCTCCTGACGCTCTGCCTCCCGCCGCTCGTCGGCATCGTGGCCTTCGAGGCGAAGATCCGGCCGGCTCGGCCCGCCGGCGTGTCACGGATCGAGACCTTCAAGCAGCTCGGCATGTGGCCGCTCATGGCGCCGATCACATTCTTCTGGGCCAGCCTGCCAGCACTGGATGCGCAGCTGCACCTGGCCCGCGGCCGTGACCTCATCTACCGCGTCGCTGAGAAGGGGAGCCGGGCGTTCCGGCCGGCGGACGAGCCGTCCACCCTGGACCGCGTCGCGCCGGAGGGACATCACCCGCATTCGCACCTGATGACCGACATCGCAGAGGAGATCCTCGCCATGCCTTCGATCCTGACGCTCTCGCCCGTCCACGAGCCCGCCTGGAACGTGGTCGCGAACGACGACCGATACGTCCTGAAGGACACGCTGCTCGGCGGCATGACCGTCTCCGAGACAGTCCTGCACGCCGGCCAGAGCACGCGCGGCCACGCCCACCCGTGGCCGGAGATCTACATCTGCAACACCGGTCGAGGCACGCTGTTCCTCGACCACGACGGGGGCCGGCCAATGACGCAGGGCTCCCGGGTGATCGTCCCCTCCAACGTCCACCACCGCGTGGCCACCGAGGACGGCGTGACGTTCACCAGCATCTTCGAGGGTCCGCGCCGCTAGTCCCGCCCACGGCGCTCCACACTGGACCGCCCGGCCGCTCAAGCGGCCGGGCGGTTCAGTTTCCGACGCGTCCGAGGCAGCATGGCGCCTAGATGCCCAGGCCTTCGACCACCTGCGCGCCCGGCAACCGCGCGAGGAGCGCCGGTGCAAGGCGCACCTTCAGCGAACGGCTGCCGCCACCCACGATCACGCCCTCCAGCGGCATCATCGCGGCGTCCAGGTAGAGCGGGACTCCCTCCGGGAGCCCGAGCGGGGTGACGCCGCCGATCATCATCCCGGTGAGCGCCGCGGTTTCCTCCGCCGCGGCGAAGGAGGCCTTCCGCACGCCCATCAGCCGGCGCACCGTGCCGTTTACATCCAGCCGGTTCGTCGCCAGCACCAGGCAGGCGGCGTACTGCTTCGGCTCGTTCTTCGACGCGACCAAGATGCAGTTGGCTGAGCGGTCCAGCGGCACCCCGTACGCCTCGCAGAACGCGGCGGTGTCGGCGAGGGCGGGGTCGCAGGGCATCAGTTCGTACGGCCCGCCGAGCGTGTCGAGGACGGCGACGACACGCGCCTCCACCTCCGCGTCGGATGGCCCCTCGGTCATCCCGTCGCTGCCTCGGACTGGCGCGGGATGCCGGACAGCGCGAACGCCTGGTCGACGAGCGCGGCGCCGCGCTCGATCTCGCTCTCCACGACCATGAAGCGGTCTTCGTCCCCATGGACGAGCTTGAAGCGCGTGTTGCCGAGGTACTCGACGCGCTCGATCCGGCGCAGTTCGGACCACGCGAAGTCATGCAGGACACGGCCCTCGTGCAGCGCGGTCGCACCCGCCTCAGTCAGGACGACCGACGTGGCGGTGCCGCGCCAGGTCAGCAGCACGACCGGGATCATGATCAGCGTCACGACGACGGCGAAGAGGCCGAAGCCGGTCGCCTCCGCGGAACCGAAGAGTTGTCCACCGATCAACGATGCGACCGCAATCAGCGCTGGGAGGGCGAAGGAGGCGTTCTGCCACCAGCGACTCGGGTTCACATAGACGCCCTGCACACCGTGCGCGGCGGCAAGCCACACGGCATCGCGCGGGTGTGGCGGTGAGGCGGGGGTAGACGAAGCAGCGTCAGTCATAGGCACATCTTCCCCCGCCGCCGCGCGCGCGGCAAAGCAACCTCTGCGGTTGCGTACCGTTTCCATCACGAAGATGATGTCGCGCTACGCCTGCGGGTCGCCACCCCGGGGCTCGGAGGTACGACGCAGGTGACGAGGGCGGACGCAGCCCCGGGATCAGCCGTCGACGGGCGTGCGGGCAACCGCATCGTCCACTACATCGTCGTCTATCGCTGGTCGTACATCCTCGGCGCGCTGGCCCTGCTCGTCGCAACCATCGGTGCGATGATGCCGCCATGGCTGCTCCAGCGCGCCGTGGACGCGCTCACGACCGGCGAGGCGGACACGCCGCTGCTGCTCCGCTACGGCGCCGCCATCCTCGTGATCGGCGCGCTCGAGGGCGCGCTGCGCTACTACTCGCGCTTCGCGGTCTCCGGCACCTCGCGCAGGATCGAGTACCAACTGCGGGAGGACCTGACCTCCCATCTGCTGCACCTGGACCAGGGTTTCTACCTGCGCGCCCGCACCGGCGACCTGATGTCCCGGCTCACGAACGACCTGCAGTCGGTGCGTGATCTCATCGGCCCCAGCATCGTGAACGTGAGCCGGTCGGTGGCGGTGGTCCTCGCCGGGTTCGTCTTCATGCTGATCATCGACATCCGGCTGACGCTCATCGCGTTCGCCTACCTGCCGGTGATCGGCGGGGTGATGGCGTACTTCGAGACGAACCTGGAGTTCCGCTTCCTGGAGGTGCAGGAGCAGCTGGCCGTCCTCACCGACAAGTCGCAGGAGAACGTCTCCGGCATCCGCGCGATCAAGGCATGCGCGCAGGAAGAAGCGGAGATCGAGAACTTCGCCGTCGGGAACGAGGAGATGCGGCAGCGCTCCATGCGCCTGGCGATCTACCAGTCCG
Organism: Dehalococcoidia bacterium; assembly: GCA_030684635.1. Classification (GTDB taxonomy): domain Bacteria; phylum Chloroflexota; class Dehalococcoidia; order UBA2979; family UBA2979; genus W-Chloroflexi-9. The sequence continues at coordinate 2,735 of JAUXUW010000054.1, read as the reverse complement.
GGCTCTTTCCCGCGATGGGCCTCCTCACCGGCGGCGGGCTGCTGCTGGTCCTGTGGTTCGGCGGGCACGACGTGGTCGACGGCCGCATCACCCTCGGCGAGTTCGTGCAGTTCACGTTCATCCTCGCGATCCTGGCAGAGCAACTGCTGGCGGTCGGCTGGATGGTCGCGTCGCTGCAGCTCGGCATCGTCGCCAGCCGGCGCATCAACGAGATCCTGCGCACCGTCCCCACCGTGATGGACGGCGTGGACGCCGCACCGCTGGAGCGCGTCCGTGGCGAGATCGAGTTCCGCGACGTGGCGGTGCGCTTTGGCGACGCCACGATCCTGGAGGACGTGAACCTGCACATCCCCGCCGGCGCCACGGTCGCCCTGGTCGGCGCGACCGGACAGGGCAAGACCACGCTCGCGAATTTGCTCGTGCGCCTGCTCGACCCCTCGGAGGGTGCGGTGTTGCTCGACGGCGTCGATGTGCGCGCGCTGCGGACGGCGGACCTCCGCAACCAGATCGGCTTCGTTCCGCAGGAGTCGTTCCTGTTCTCCGAGTCGCTCCGCGACAACATCTCCTACGGCCGCCTGGATGCCACGGACCAGGAGTACGAACACGCGCTGGAGGTCTCCCAGCTCTCGAACGACCTGAAGCAACTCACCGAGGGACTCGCGACGATGATCGGTGAGCGCGGCGTCACCCTGTCCGGCGGCCAGAAGCAGCGCGCGGCCCTGGCGCGGGCGCTGCTGAAGGACCCGCCCGTCCTGGTGCTGGACGACGCCCTGTCGCATGTGGACACGCACACGGAGGAGGAGATCCTCCGCCGCCTGCAGGCGTACATGGCCGGCCGCACCACGATCCTCATCGCCCACCGCACCTCCACACTGCGCTCCGCCGGCCTGCTCGTGGTGCTGGAGGGCGGACGGATCGTGGAGCGCGGCACGCACCAGGAGCTGATCGCCCTCGATGGCGTCTACGCACGCATCTACCGCGAGCAGCTCGCGCTGGAGCGCCGCCAGGCGGAGGTGGAGGCGGAACGAGTCGCCCGGGGCCTCGCCGCGGAAGCGGAGGGCGGCCTTTGAGCTTCTACGAGGAGGAGTCCGCTTACGGGAAGGTCTACGACCGCCGCGTCGCCGGGCGGCTGATCGGATACCTGCGCCCGTACGGCCTGCAGGTCATCGCGTCGCTCCTGATGATGCTTGCCGTCGCGATCCTGGAACTGGTGCCGGTGCTGCTCGTGCGCACCGCCATCGACGACCACATCGGCCAGGGGCGGACAGACGACCTGCCGGTGCTGGCGCTGCTCTTCCTGGCGGTGCTCGCAGTGACGTTCATCCTCCGCTACGCGCAGATGTACCTGATGGCGTGGGTGGGGCAGCGGATGATGGTGGACCTCCGCATGGAGTTGTTCACCCACATCCAACGGCTGGCCGTCGCCTTCTTCGACCGTAACCCGGTGGGCCGCGTCGTGATCCGCCTCACCGGTGACGTGCAGCAGATCGAAATGGTGATCTCTCAGGGCGTGATCCAGATCCTCACGAACATGCTGATCGTGGTCGCGATCGTCGTCGCCATGTTCGCGCTCGACTGGACGCTCGCTCTGGTGCTGATGCTGTTCGTGGTGCCGCTCGTCTACCTCGTGCAGCGGTTCGCGCAGGCGCAGCGGGAGGCGTTCCGTGACCAACGCATCTGGATGGCGCGCATCAACGCCTACCTGAACGAACTGATCACTGGAGTCACGATCATCCAGTTGTTCAACCGCCAGCGGCAGAACCTCAGTTACTTCACCGAACGCAACAAGGGCGCGCTGGAGGCGAACATGCGCGTCCTCTTCTGGTACGCCGCCTTCGAGCCCACGGTCGTGCTGTTCAACGCCATCACCACCGGCGTCATCATCTGGTTCGGCGGCCGAGGGGTGCTGGAGGACTCGATCACCCTCGGCACGCTCGTTGCGTTCCTCGCGTTCATGCAGCGCTTCTTCTGGCCGGTGCGCGAGTTGTCCGAGCGCTACACGATGCTCCAGGGCGCGATGGCCTCGGCGGAGCGCATCTTCGGCGTCATCGATGAGCCCGAGGAGGTCACCGACATCCCGGGCGCGACGACGCTGGAGGAGGTGCGCGGCGAGATCCGCTTCGACCACGTCTGGTTCGCCTACGGCGAGCCGAACTGGGTGCTGAAGGATGTCTCCTTCAGCATCGCGCCCGGCGAGAAGGTGGCGATCGTCGGCGCCACGGGCGCCGGCAAGTCCACCATGATGGCGCTCCTCTCGAGGTTCTACGACGTACAGCGCGGCGCGATCCTCGTGGACGGCGTGCCGATCCGCGACCTGCAGCAGCGCTGGCTGCGCCGCCATGTCGGCACCATGCTCCAGGACCCGTGGGTGTTCACCGACACGATCGAGGAGAACATCCGCCTGCGGGACCGCTCAATCAGCGCGGAGCAGATCCGCGCGGCCGCTCGCGCCGTGGGCGCGTCGACGTTCATCGAACGGCTGCCCGAGGGCTACGGGACGATGCTGGCGGAGCGCGGCGCGAACCTCTCGACCGGCCAGAAGCAGTTGCTGGCGCTGGCGCGCGTGGCCGCCTTCAACCCGGAGATCGTGCTGGTGATGGACGAGGCGACCGCGAGCATCGACCCGGAGACGGAAGCGATCATCCAGCGCGGGCTGAACGAGGTGATGGCGGGCCGCACGGCGATCATCATCGCGCACCGCCTGAACACCATCCGCGCCGTCGACCGGATCATCG
>JAUXUW010000042.1 GCA_030684635.1 Dehalococcoidia bacterium | reverse complement strand
GCCACCGTTGCCGGTGCAACCACTCCCCTGCTGGGTGGGGCCCTGCATGTTGCCGGTGGAGACGTCCTTCACCTGGCCCAGACGTACGACCGTGTTCGAGCCCCAGCGGATGCGTTCGCGGTACTCGTCCGCGCTGCCCGTGCCCGTATCGTCAATGTCGAGGGCATGGAAGTTGCCCTGTGAAGACTCCGAGCACGCACCGCCGCCGCCGTTCGAGCCCAACTTCAGGCAGTACGTCTCGCCGAAAACAAACCCGGCCGGCGGGTCCTCGACCCCCCACGGCATGACGCTGCCGATCCCGCCGACGATGCCGATCTGCGCCGAGCCGCGGCTGCTGACCGCACCCAGAGAGATGCCGAAGCCGCCCGCGAAGAAGAAGGAGACCTCGCCGTCCGTGCGGACGGTCACGCGGTCATTGACCGTGGACTCGGAGGAGAACATGACGTCCCCCGCCGAGATCTCGTAGCCATTCATTGCGGCGTAATCGATCGCGGCCTGCTCCGCTGCCGCCAGGATCAGCGGGTCGGTGCTCGGGAGGTACGACGCAGCGGCGAGGGCGGCGGCGTCCGCGGCATTCTGTAGCGCGCGACGCTCCACGAACAGCCTCGTGCCGTCGATCACCAGCGCCTGCATGCCCATCACCGCGGGCAACGTCAGCGCGAACAGCACCGTACTGATCCCGCGCTCGGAGTGCGCGGCCCGCGCGATGAATACAAGGAGGTCGGACAGACGACGCATCATGGGAGTCCTCATTATTCGAGCCTCATCGTGGTCTCGCCGACCACGGTCATCGCGCCGCCGGGCACGAACACGGCGATGAGCGGCGTGATGGGGACCACGTCAAACTCCACGCGGACGGTGATCGGGTCGCCGGCCTGGTACGGGCCGCCGTCCATCACCCAGCGCGCGTCGGCGACGGAGAGCCCCGCGAGGGAGTTCTCAACGCTCGCCCGGACGGTCGCCTCGCAGCCCGCGTCCAGCGTGCAGCGCGCGGCGCCCACCCGGGCACCCTCGCGTGAGGCCTGCGTGACGATCGCCCAGGCGTTCACCATGCGGCCGATCTCCAGCGCGCCGAACACCAGCGTCATGAGCACGAGCATGACCAGCGCCAGTTCGACGAGCGCCTGTCCGCTCTCGCCGCGGTCACCGATCAGATGCGGAATGACGCGCATGACGTACCCGCGTCTTTCTCCCACCCGGGGGGTGAGTGCGCCCCGGGACCACCGGCCAAATTGGGCGGCAAGCCGGCGGTCCCGGGGCTCCCCTTACGGGCTGAGCCGGATGAGGCGGTCGAGCCCTACAGGCTGTCGACCACCTGCTGGAAGGTGTTAGCGATCGCCGGGCCAAGAACCAGGATCACCGCCATTACCACGATGGCGATGCCTGCGAGGAGCAGGCCGTACTCGGCCATGGTCTGGCCTTCCTCGTCCCGGCCCACGCCCACGAGCGCGGCCAGCATGTTCATCACAATCGCTGCAGCCATGACTGCCTCCCCTGTCTTCGAGTGGGGTCACCACCCGCCGCGTGCAACGGGCGTGGTGCCCGCGTTCACCTGCTTTGACTGCGGCCGGGTGCCGTTCCTTACAGGCCACACGCGGGTATTTTTTCGGTGAAGGAAGATTTGATCAGATTCAGGCCCTCAAGAACCCGCGGAACCGCCCGATGTGAAGGTTCTGGTCAGACTGTGGTCAGAACCGACGCCGTACATTCCGCATGAACCGTTTCGATGGCGAGAGCCACCGGCGCGGGGAACCGCCTGGGCGGCGGCGTCATTCATCCACGAATGCTCGCGAGGCACTGACCGACGCCGGTCAGGCCAGACCCCAGGTGGACTCATGGTCCTGGCACATCGCTCCCCGCTTGCCGACCTGGACGGAATTCTGGTTCGCCGCGCCCGCTCCGGGGACCGCGACGCCTTCGCGACCCTGATGGAGGAGTACAGCGACGTGGTCAGCCGCCTCGTCCGGCGGTTCGTGCACGACGCGGACGACGCCCGGGACGTGGAGCAGGACACCTGGATCCGCGCCGCCACCCGACTGGACTCGCTCAAGGACGAGAGCCGCTTCCGCCCCTGGCTGAAGGCGATCGCCCGGAACTCCAGCCTGACCTTCCTCTCCTCCCACAAGCGCGAGCATCACCGCGTCTCCACCTTCGACGACTACGGCACCGACGAGTTCGAGGATCAGCAGGGGCTGACGCCGGAAGGCGCGCTCCTCTCCAAGGAGAGCCAGCGCAAGGTCTGGCAGGTGCTGGGCTCCCTCTCCGAGCGCGACCGCACCGCCCTCTACCTGCGCGAATACAAGGACCAGCCGTACGAGGAGATCGCGCAGACGCTATCGATCTCCCGCAACGCCGCCGAGGTCTGCGTCTTCCGGGCGCGTGAGCGCTTCCGCCGCGTCTTCGCGGAGGTCGACTCATTTCAGGCCGAATGCGGCGTGGACGGGCTGCGGCTGAGCATGCTGCTGGACGGGGAGGCCTCCACGGCGGCGCGCAACGAGCTGGAGGCGCACCTGCGGGCCTGCGACTGCTGCCGCGAACGGCTCCAGACCATGGCGGCCGGGCAGGCGCTCTACCGCAACCTCGGCGCGCTCGGCATCCCCATCGGTCCGGGGTTCGGGCTCCTGGCCCGCCTCAGCGACCTGTTCAGCCGCATCTCCAGCCTGTTCGGCGGTGGCGCCGAGGCCGGTGCGGGCGCCGGCGCGGCCGCCGTTGGTGGCGCCGCCTCAGCGATCGGTGCCGGCACCGGTGCAGGCATTGGCGCCGGCACGATGGCCGTCGTCGCCAGCGCAACGGCCGCGGCCGTCATCTCCGTCGGCGTCGTCCTCGCACCGGCCGTCACGCACGCCCAGTCAGCGCCGCCGCCTGCCGCTAGGGCCGCGGCTATCGCCCCGTCCGACACGGGCCCGACCCTGATCTCCAACACAGCCACCCTGAGCCCGACTGTGCAGACGGCACCGGCGGTCGCCGGCACCACCCCCGGGGACGCGGCCGGAACCGAAGAGCGCCCGGCCTCGGCGCCTGAGGGCGCGACCGGACCGGCCAGCGCACCGCCCATCGTCGTCGCGGCCG
>JAUXUW010000037.1 GCA_030684635.1 Dehalococcoidia bacterium | reverse complement strand
GCGGTGCGCGCCGCCGACGGCCTCGGCGGGGTGGAGGAGGTGGTCGCGGCGGTGCTCGCCACGCTGGACGAGGACGCCCCGGCCGAGGTCGGCGACGCGCCGACGGTGCGCGCGGGGTTCGACGCGGAGGTCGACCGGCTGCGCGGGCTGACCACGGACGCGCGCAGCGCGCTGGCGGAACTGGAGCGGGCGGAGCGGGAGCGCACGGGGATTGGTTCGCTGAAGGTCGGCTACCACCGCGTCTTCGGCTACTTCCTGGAGTGCCCGCGCTCGCAGGCCGAGAAGGCCCCGCCCGACTACGAACCACGCCAGACGCTGGCGAACACGCAGCGCTTCTTCTTCGCGCCGCTCGCCACGCTGGAGGGCGAGATCCTGGGCGCGAAGGAGGCGCTCGCCGAGGCGGAGCGGGCGATCGTGGACCGCCTGCGCGCGCAGGTGGCGGAGGCCGGCGCGGCGATCGAGCGGGCCGCCGCCGCCGTCGCGCGCGTGGACGTCGCCGCCGCGCTGGCGGTGCTCGCGGTGGACGGGCGCTACGTCCGCCCCGAGCTGCACGAGGGCGGCCCGATCGAGATCGAGGGCGGTCGGCACCCGGTCGTGGAGCGGCTGCTGCCGGGCGGGGAGTTCGTGCCGAACGACACCCATCTGGGCGGCCCGCACGCTGACCTGGTGGTGCTGACCGGGCCAAACATGGCCGGCAAGTCCACCTACCTGCGGCAGAGCGCGCTGATCTTGCTGCTCGCGCAGTGTGGCTCGTTCGTCCCCGCCGAGCGTGCACGGATCGCGATGGCGGACCGGATCTTCTCGCGCGTGGGCGCCCAGGACGACATCGCCGCCGGGCAGTCCACGTTCATGGTGGAGATGCTGGAGACGGCGACGATCCTGCACAACGCCACCGAGCGGTCGCTCGTGATCCTGGATGAGGTCGGCCGGGGCACCTCCACCTGGGACGGCCTGGCGATCGCGCAGGCGGTGATCGAATACCTCCACCACCGCCCGGCGGGGACGCCACGCACGCTCTTCGCCACCCACTACCACGAACTGACGGCGCTGGCGGCGACGCTGCCGCGCATCGCCAACCGCTCCGTCGCCGTGCGCGAGGAGGGGGGCGAGGTCGTCTTTCTCCACCGGATCGTGGACGGCGGTGCGGACCGCTCCTACGGCGTCCACGTCGCGGCGCTCGCCGGGCTGCCGCGCGCCGTCGTCGCGCGCGCCCGCGAACTGCTGGCCGAACTGGAGGCAAGCCGCCCCGCCCTCGGCGCGCCGGCCCCCGCCGGAGCGTCGTCCGGCGCCGAAGCCGGCCACCAGCTCTCGCTGCTGGCGGCGGAGCAGGACCTGCTGCGTGAACTCGCCGCGCTGGAGCCGGACCAGCACTCGCCGCTGGAGGCGCTGCAGCGACTGTACGACCTGCGCGCGCAGGCGCGCCGCCGGCTGGGCGTGGAGGGATGAGCGGGACGCGTCGAATGGGGCTAGTTGCGGCCGGGGCCGGGGGGCGCGCCGCCGCCCGCGCGGCTGGTGCCGGGCACGCCGATCGAGAACAGCTCGCGGTTGAGCGCGGCGTCCAGGTCCAGCAGCCCGGCGTCCGTGGCGGTGGTGCTCGGGGCGCGCGACGCGAGCAGCAGGCTCACGGCGAAGTCCGGCGAGCGGCCGGGGTGGCGGGCGAGCATGAGCGCCACGGAGCCCGCGACGAACGGGGTGGCGAAGGACGACCCGCTGGCGGTGGCGTAGGGGCCGGACTCGTCGCAGATCCAGGCGCGGCGCCCGCACAGCGCCTCCGGGACGGTGCTCATCACGGCGACGCCGGGCGCGAGCAGGTCGACGCCCCCGCCGAAGTTCGCGAACACCGCCGTCGCCCGGTAGTCGATGCCGCCGGCGTGGGCGAGGCCGCTGGCGGCGACGGAGATGACGTCCGAGTAGCGGGCGGGGTAGGTGACGCCACGGCGGCCGTCGTTGCCGGCGGAGGCGACGACCACGGCGCCCCGCGCCTGCGCCTCCCGGATCGCCTCCAGCAGCACCGGGGAGTGCGTGGGCGTGCCGAAGGAGATGTTGATGACGTCCGCGCCCAGCCGCGCCGCGTAGCGGATGCCGGCCGCGGCGTCCGAGATGCGCCCGGTCGCCGTGCAGTCCAGCACCTTCACGGGCAGCAGGCGCGCCTCCCAGGCGATGCCGGTGATGCCCCGGCCGTTGTTTCCGGCGGCGGCGGCGATGCCGGCCACGAAGGTGCCGTGCCCCTCGTCGTCGTGGGGGCGGGCGTGGGGCGCGGCGGCGGTGTAGCCGCACGACGGGTCGGCCGTGACCGGCGAGACGAACGAGCAGCCGGAGCGGTCGTCGACGCAGCCGTTACCGTCGTCGTCGCGGCCGTTGAGGGTCGCCTCGGCCGGGTTCACGAACAGCCGCGTCGCCAGGTCCGGGTGGCCGGCGTCGATGCCGGTGTCGATCACCGCGATCACGATGCCGGGGTCGCCGGTCGCGCGTGCCCAGGCTGCCGGCGCCCCGATCACGCCCAGGTAGGACGCCTGGCCGGGGTAGAGCGTGTCGTCCGGCTCGCGGGCCGCGCTGACGATCCCGTCCGCCTCCACGCTGCGGACGAGGCCGCTACCGGCGATGCGCGCGGCGAGCGCGGCCGGGCTGGCGCCCGCGGGTACGCCCACGCGCGCCCCTGCCGCGGTCGTCTCGATCACATCGAGGCCGAGCGCGTGCAGGCCGGAGGCGAGCGCGTCCGGCTGCAGGCCGCGGACGGGTTGCAGGAAGAGCAGGTCGGCGTCGGCCGGAGTCTCGCCGACGACCGCGGGCGTGAGGGCGCGGGGGGCGCCGACGACGACCGCGCAGGCGGCAAAGAGCAGCATGACGGCGGCCCGCATGGCGGACCGGGGCCGGCGGTGCAGCAGTGGCTCTCTCCTCTGGCGGTGACCCCTGCAAGCATCGTAGTCAGCGCCGGATCGCGGGGCAATGCAGCGGGGGGGACGCGGCGGGGAGCGCCCCCCCGACGACGAGGAACACGCCCGTGGTAGCGGCCCCGCGCCCCCGCATCGCCATCCTGCCGCCCGAGATCGCGGCCCGCATCGCCGCGGGCGAGGTGATCGAGCGGCCGGCGAGCGTGGTAAAGGAACTGCTGGAGAACGCGCTCGACGCGGGCGCCACGATGATCGAGGTGGAGATCGAGGGCGGTGGGATCGACCGCATCCGCCTGCGCGACAACGGCTGCGGGATCCCGCCCGACCAGGTAGCGGACGCCTTCGAACGGCACGCGACCTCGAAATTGCGCACCGAGCACGACCTCTTCGCGGTGCGGACGCTCGGCTTTCGCGGGGAGGCGCTGGCGGCGATCGCCGCCGCCGCCTCAGTCGACCTCACGACGCGTCCGGCGGAGCAGGAGGGTGCCGCGACGGTGCGGGTGCGCGAGGGACGCATCGAGCGGCAGGGGAGCGCGGCGGCGGCGGCCGGCACCGTGATCGACGTGCGGGACCTGTTCGCGGCGCTGCCGGCGCGCCGGCGCTTCCTGCGCGCCCCCCGCGCCGAGGCGCGCGCGGTGGTGCAGGTGGTCTCCGACTACGCGCTCGCCTACCCGGAGGTCGCCTTCCGGATGGTCACGGACGGCCGCACCGCCCTCAGCACGCCCGGCAGCGGCGACCCCCGCGACGCCGTGGCGGCGGTGCACGGGGCAGAGGTCGCCGGCGCGCTGCTCCCGCT
>JAUXUW010000035.1 GCA_030684635.1 Dehalococcoidia bacterium | reverse complement strand
GTGGCGGAGACGGCCGCCGCGGCGACCCACCAGCCGTGGAAGATGCGCCCTCGTGGCGGGGAAGCAGCCAGGGTGGGGCTCGCTCTCTGATCCGATGCGGAAGGCCAGTCTATGGCGCACCCGGGGGAGGCGGGAGGACGTCGGGACGAACAGGGGGCGCCTGAGCGCGGCGTCAGTTGACCCGCCGTGATGGGCACTCCTACCGTCGAGGCATGATCCGAAAGCTCCGCAGCCTCATCATCATCGTGATCGCCGCCGCCCTCGGGGCGGTGCTGGGCCGCGTGGTGCTGGAGGTCCGCCACCGCATCGACGCGGGCGAGCCGCCCGAGTCGGTCGACCTTCGCCGGGTCACGGTCCGCATCCAGGACCTGGTGCCGGGCTTTGTCGCCGCCATGCGCGTCCGCGACGTCCCGTGGTCGTGGCTGCACATTCCGCCGTGGCTCGCAGCCTTCGTCGTGAACGCCGGCACCGCCGCCGTGGGCGGCGACCTCTCCCGGCTGCGTGAGATGGTGGAGCGCAGTGCGATGGGCCTGGCGGGGATGGCGCCGCGAGACCCCGAGCCAATCGAGGCGTGGGAGTCTGACCCGTGGTCGGAACCGACTGGCGGCAACGCCCCGGACAGCGCTCCGCGCTGGGACGCCGGCGCACCGCCCACCTCGAACCCGGGCGACCCTTCCGGTTTCAGCAGCTTCAACCGCTAGGCCACAGTGCCCCCCTCCCGCGAGTTCACGCTGGAGGAGGCCCGCGCCGCGCTGCGCCTCGTGCGGGACGCGGTCGTGGAACTCCAGGCGACCCAGCGCAATCTGCGCGCGGTGAAGTCCCAGATCAACACCATCGGCCGCATCCACCTCAACAACGGCGTCGTGCGCGAACGCGAGATGCGCGACCTGCGCGCCGAACAGCGGCGGCTGGGCGAGGACGCGCAGCGGCTGATCCGCGCGATCACCTCGGGCGGGGCGGAGATCAAGGGCATCGACGACGGGCTGATCGACTTCCCGACGACGATTGGCGGCGTCCCCGCCTACTGGTGCTGGCGAGCCGGCGAGGACGAGATCGACTGGTGGCACCCGCGGAGCACCGGCTTCAGCGGCCGGCGGCCGGCCACGGAAGTCTGACGGCGGGCACGGGCGTCACGCGCATCCGAGCGCGGCCCGCGCACGTATTCCATCTGTCATACTCCGCCCACCACCCGCGGATGCCCGTCTCGGGCAGAAGGTCCACCGTGATGCGCACTCGTGCCCTGTTGATGGGGGCCGCTGCCGCGGCCTCCCTCCTACTGCTGGCCTGCGACGACGAGGAGGCGGCCACCCCAGCCGCACCCGCGGACACTACCGCAGCGTCGACCGCCACCGCCGAGGCGGCCGCGCCGGCGGCAGCAGCGGCGAGCGCTTCCGCCGCCACACCTCCCGCAGACCCGTATGACGTCGGCCCCTCCACGCCCGCCGCCACCGCGACGGCGGCGGCCCCGGCAGCCACCGGTGCAGCGCCCGCGGCGGGCGGCGCGACGCACGCCTCCTCGATCCGGTCGTTCACGCTGGAGTCGTTCACGGTCGCAGCGGGCACCACGGTGACGTGGACAAACGACGACGCGCCCACGCCGCACACCGTCACCGCCGCGGATCGCTCGTTCGACTCGGGCCCCGTCGGCGCCGCGCCGTTCAGCCATACCTTCGCTACGGCCGGGACGTTCGCCTACGCCTGCAAGATCCACCCGAGCATGACCGGGACGGTCACGGTCCAGTAACGCCCGCCACGGCATCACAAACGTCGATGTCAGGGCATGGGGACGGCCGCGAGGCCGGTGCTATGATCGGCACCCAGAGGGAGGGTTCCCGTGACCATCGTGACGGTGCTCGCAGTCGCCTATCTCCTGGGCGCGATTCCGACCTCATACCTGGTGGTGTACCTCTTCACCGGGCGGGACGTCCGTACGCTCGGCAACGGCAACCCCGGCATGATGAACGTGTGGGACAACGTGGGCCTCAAGCCCGCGCTCCTGGTCGCCCTCGGTGATGTCGGCAAGGGCATGGCTGCGGTCGCCTTCGCCTACTGGATGGGCATGGGCGACGCCGTCGCGATCGCCGCCGCCTTCGCCGCCGTGCTCGGCCACGACTACTCGATCTTCCTGCGCTTCGATGGCGGGAACGGCACGGCTGCCACGGTGGGGGCGCTGATCACGCTCGTGCCGGCCGCCACGCTCCCCGCCCTCGCCGTCTCCGTGGTGATCGTCGCCGTGCTCCGCTCGAAGCGGATCGCCGGCCTCGTCGGCCTCGCGATCGTGCCGGTGCTCGCCGCGTACCAGGACTACTCCTACATCCTCGTCGTCGGAATCATTGGCCTCATGTGCGTCGTCGCGATCAAGATCGTGCGGTTCGAGGGCCTCACCCCGGTCCGCACCAGGCCGCCCCGGTGACCGGGTTCGAGGAGACCCTGCAACGCTTCCGCACGGCGGTGACCGGCCCTGCGGATGAGGTCCCCCTCGCACGCGCCGCCCTGCTCATCGCTCGGTCCGAGTACCCGGACCTGGACACAGACGCGGGTGAGCGCCGCCTGCAGGACATGGCCGAGACGCTGGAGCAGCAACTCGCCCGGAACGAGGCACGCGAACACCCGCGACGCGTGGTGCAGACGATCACCCAGCTCTTCTTCCGCGAACTGGGCTTCCGTGGCAACACGGACCACTACGACGACCCACGCAACCTGTACCTGAACTGGGTGCTGGCGGAGCGCCGGGGCATCCCCGTCTCGCTCGCGATCGTGTTCGCAGAGGTCTGCCAGCGAGCCGGCCTGGACGTGCAGCCGATCGGCCTCCCCGGCCACGTCATCTGCCGCTACCAGCCCGCCGAGGGCGACCCGGTCTACATGGACGTATTCCACGGCGGCCGGCTCCTGAGCGAGGCGGATTGCCAGTTGCTGGTACGCAACCTCTTTGGCGCCCGCGTGCCCTTCAAACCCCACTACCTGGGCGCGCTCACCCCTCGCCAGACGCTCCAGCGGCTGCTGCACAACCTGAAGGCCGGGCACCTCCAGCGAGGGGACGAGGAACGCGCGGCGCGGGTCATCGACCTGCTGCTGGCCATCTTCCCGTGGGATCTGGACGAGATCCGAGACCGCGGCATGCTCCGCGAGCGCCTCGGGGAGGTCGATTCCGCCCTCAGCGACCTGGAGCAGTACGTCCAGTACCGGGCCGGCGCGCGCGATATCCAGACCATCTCGGAGACCGTCCGCTCGCTCCGCCGTCACGTCCGCGGGCCCGCCGAGGGCTGAGCGAGGGCTCGCCGGACGCGGCGTCTGGCGCGGCCTTCACACGGCTGATAGTCTCGGAAGTGCCGGTCGCTCCACCGCGAAAGAGCCGCACCCCCATGGTCGACAGCCTGCCTCGCCCCTCGGTCCGGCCGATCCACTCCGCCGTCACGCCCGCGTCGAATTTCGTCGCGTACGCGGAGACGCTGGAGTACCACACGTCGCACGCCCTGGAGTTCATCGACATCACGGCGGACGTGCAGAACGTCGTCGCGCGTTCGGGCGTGACCATGGGGCAGCTGGTGGTGATGTCCAACCACACCACCGCCGCGATCGTCCTCAACGAGCACGAGCCACTGCTCCTGAACGACATGGCCCGGATCCTCTCCCGCATCGCCCCGGCCGGTGACTACTACGAGCACAACGACTTCTCGATCCGCACCGT
>JAUXUW010000018.1 GCA_030684635.1 Dehalococcoidia bacterium | reverse complement strand
CCGGTGTTACACTCGACCGGTCGAACCCCTCGCACACCACGGTCAGGAGGGCGTCCGTGTCGCTCTTCCGTTCCGACCCCCGTTCGCAAGAAGCGCGACCTGACGGTCGTCGGCGGCTGCCTCCGGGGCAGCGCCTGACGGACGGCTGGCCCGTCCTTCACTATGGCAACATCCCGAAGATCGACCTCTCCGAGTGGCGTCTCCACATCTTTGGCCTCGTCGAGGAGGAGAAGGTGCTCACATGGGAGGAGTTCAATGCGCTGCCGCAGACGAACTCGCTCTCCGACATCCACTGCGTCACTACCTGGAGCAAATTCGACAACCACTGGGACGGCGTCCGCTTCATCGACCTGCAGGCGCTGGTGAGGGTGAAGCCGGAGGCCGGACACGTCGTGTTCCACTCCTACGGTGGCTACACCACCAACGTCCCGCTGCCCGAACTCCAGGGCCCGGAGAACATGCTGGTACACACGCACAACGGCGAGCCGCTTACGCCCGAGCACGGCTGGCCACTCCGCGGGCTGGTACCGAACCTCTACTTCTGGAAGAGCGCCAAGTGGATTCGCGGCATCGAGTTCGTCGCGCAGGACCGGCCCGGCTTCTGGGAGATGTACGGCTACCACATGCACGGCGACCCCTGGACCGAGGAGCGCTACGGCTAGCGCCTGATCGTTCAGCCTCCCTGAAGCAGACATGAAGAAGCCCGGCCGCAACGCCGGGCTTCTTCGTTCAACCGCGTTCCCGCCTGACGGCGGGGTGGCGGGTGTGCCTGCAGACTTAGATGAAGACGCGCGAGCCCTTCGTCCGGACGTTCCCGGCGCGGACCGCCTCGGCGGCCACGGCCTCGGAGACGCGGGTGACCACTTCCTCATTGAAGACGGACGGGAGGATGTAGTCCTCCGTCAGCAGGTCGTCCGGGATCGTCTCCGCGATGGCGCGGGCAGCGACGATCTTCATCTCCTCCGTGATCTGCCGGGCGCCGGCGTCCAGCGCGCCCCGGAACAGGCCGGGGAAGCAGAGCACGTTATTGATCTGGTTGGGGAAGTCGGAGCGTCCGGTGGCGATGACGCGGGCCTTGCCCGTGATCTCATTCGGCATGACCTCCGGGACCGGATTCGCCAGGGCGAACACGATCGCGTCCTTCGCCATCTTGTCGACCCATGACGGCTGGAGCAGGTTCGGGCCGGAGAGGCCCAGGAACATGTCCGCGCCTTCGAGGGCCTCCTCGAGCGTGCCGTCGAAGCCCTCCGGGTTGGTGTGCTCGGCGAACCAGTCCTTGGCGGTGTTCATGTGCTCCTTCCGGCCGCGGTAGACCGCGCCTTCCCGGTCGAAGCCGATCACGTTCTTCACGCCAAAGTTCATCATGATCTTGGAACAGGCAACGCCGGCGGCACCCACGCCCAGGACGCAGACCTTCAGGTCCTCCGGGCGCTTCTTCACGATCTTCAGGCTGTTGATCAGCGCCGCCAGGACGACCACGGCGGTGCCGTGCTGGTCGTCGTGGAAGACGGGGATGTCCATCTCGGCCCGCAGCCGGTCCTCGATCTCGAAGCAGCGCGGAGCGGAGATGTCCTCCAGCAGGATCGCGCCGAAGCCCGGAGCGATCGCCTTCACGATGCTGATGATCTCGTCGGTGTCCTTCGTGTCCAGGCAGATGGGCCACGCGTCGATGTCCGCGAACGACTTGAAGAGCATCGACTTGCCCTCCATCACCGGCAGCGCGGCGTGGGGGCCGATGTCGCCGAGTCCAAGGACCGCCGTGCCGTCCGTCACGACCGCCACCGCGTTCGGCTTGATCGTCAGCGACCAGACCGCATCCGGGTTTTCGTAGATCTGCATCGAGACGCGTCCGACGCCGGGGGTGTAGACGTGGGAGAGCTCCGCGTTGGTGCGGATGTGCACCTTGTTCGCGATCTCGATCTTGCCACGGCGGTGGAGCTGGAAGGTGCGGTCGGAGGCGTGCTGAACCTCCACGCCGTCGATCGCTTCGACCGCGCTGACGAGCTCGTGTGCCTGGTCCTGGTCCGCACAGAGGATGATGAAGTCGCGGACGATGAAGTCCGGGTTCACATCCGCGATGTCGATGTCGAGGATCTGCGCGCCGCGGTCACCCAGGATGGTGGCCACGCGACCGTGCATACCGGGGCGGTTCTGCATCCGGAGTCGGAGCAACAACTGGTACCCGGCACCCGGGTTGGTACGGTCCGGGTACTGCTTGATATTCCGCTCAGCGCGGTCGGTGATCATGACGACTCCCCCTGGACATGCTGCGGAGACCCTGACTATACGCCTCGGCCTCGAACGCAACAGCCCTGCCAGACCCGGGCGTTGGCCGAGCGAGCAGGGTGGATGCGAGGGTGCTTTAGCGTCTCCACCGGAGCATACGCGCTGGCGCTGCTTCTCGATACCAGCGCGGCCCATCCTGTCCTGTGAGTGGGCCGATGTTCCCGACTGTGGGCAGGGTGTGCAGAGGTTCACGCCGGGTCCGCGCGAACCGACCGAAGGCCGCCGGTCCTCCCGTGTTAGACTGAGCCTCCCGCCGGGGGTGGAACCACTTATCCACATACCGGCCGTGCCGCGGCAGCGCGCGTCCGGTACCGCACCTGGACTGACGAGGCGATGCCGCATGCGAATCCCGACCCCTACCCGTAACCGTGTCCGTTCCGTCGCCCGCGAGGTCGCGCGTGACGGTCGCCGTCGCGCGGATGCGCTGATCGAGGCGATCCCGGCCTCCACTATGGAGGATGCCCGCCACGCCGTGGAGGACCTGCGCGAGCAGGTGGAGCCGCTCGTGGATCGTGCCCTGCGCCGTCGCCGGTCGCGCCGCAGCCCGCTCCGCTTCGCCCTGGCCCTGGCGGTCGCCGCCGGGCTCGCCGCGCTCGCGTACTTCCTCTGGAAGCGCGACGGCGAGCAGCCCGCCTACCTCATCGAGGAGCCCGAGCGGCCGGACATCACGCCCGCCGCACCGCTGACCCCCAC
This sequence comes from Dehalococcoidia bacterium, assembly GCA_030684635.1. Classification (GTDB taxonomy): domain Bacteria; phylum Chloroflexota; class Dehalococcoidia; order UBA2979; family UBA2979; genus W-Chloroflexi-9. Next base: position 1,603 of record JAUXUW010000018.1, on the reverse strand, counting down.
TGGCAGCGCCCCGGCCGGGCCAACCGGCGACGCGCCCTCCAGCGATTCGCCCGTGGCACCCGCCCCGGCGCCCCAGCCGTACCGCGAGGCAGTCGGCGCGCGCGGCTGGACGCCCGCCTCGAACGCCACGACCGAGCGTGCGCAGCCCGAGGCTCGTGCCGGTCGCCCGCTTGGCGTCTCGCTCCCGGGCTCGCCCTCGACGGGTGCGCCGTTCGCCGCCGCGCGTGACCTGCTGCCGGGCCGCGGTGACCTGGGCCTGCCGCGCTTCCCGCGCTGATCGAACACGCCTGACGAGACAGCGCCCCTCCGCCGTGACCGGTGCGAGGGGCGCTGCTATTCTCGGAACGTTCGCCGCGTGCTGCGCCCTCATCGTCTAGCGGTCAGGACGGGACCCTTTCAAGGTCCAGACAGGGGTTCGACTCCCCTTGAGGGCACCATGACCGCTCGCCGCGCCCTCGCGGATTAAGCGGACGCTCATCAGATCCTGACGCCTACCGCTGTACCTGCGGTAGCACCTCCGAGGCGATGAGTTCGAGCGTCTCGAAGTCCGACATCGCGTGGTGCTGGAGCATGGTGCGGGTGATGCCCGCCTCCTGGCGGCGGCCGAGTTCTTGCACGATCTCGTCCGGCGTACCCACCAGCCATCCGCGCGACTTCACGCCGGCCAGCACCTCGTCGGGGGTGGCGCGGCCCAGCATCGGGTTGCGCTCCGCGATCCGCGCGAGGTGGGCGCGGATCGCTGCATCGTCCCGGCCGACGACGAAGCCGGTCATGTTGGAGTGCCGGATCGTGGATGGGTCGCGGCCGACATCGGCACAGTGCTGCGCCAGCACGGCACACTTGGCGAGGTACCCCTCCAGGTTCAGCCCCACGGAGTTCCACTCGGTCGCGTGCTCCGCCACGATGCGGAGCGTCCGCCGCTCGCCGCTGCCGCCCACCAGCAACTGCTGCGGGTTCGCGGCCGGCTTCGGGTGGGAGTCCACGTCCTTCAACTGGTAGTAGCGCCCCTCGAACGAGGCGGGACCGGGGCCCCACAGCGTCTTGATCACGCGGATGCCTTCGTCCAGCCGGTCCATACGCTCGCGCACCGGCGGGAAGGGCAGCCCGAAGGCCTCGTGCTCCGGCACGTTCCAGCCGGCGCCCACGCCCAGCACAAACCGTCCCCCGGAGAGCACGTCGATCTGCGCCGCCATCCGCGCCAGCAGCGAGGGGTGACGGAAGGTCATCGACGCAACGAGCGAGCCGAAGCGGATGCGGTTCGTCTCCTGGGCGGTCATGACAAAGGATGCGAACGTCTCCAGTGCATCGCGGTCGCGCGGGCCGGAGAGCGAGAAGAAGTGGTCGGAGCGGAACAGGGACTCGAAGCCCAGATCTTCGGTGGCGCGGTTGATGCGCCGCCAGAGGTCCCAGTTCAGCCCCTCCTGGCCCTCGATCATCACGGCCAGATCCATGCGTGGCTCCTCTCGCTCCCGGCGAGCGCCGGGCGGCAGATGCTACCGCAGGTGCAGGCGCGGCCGGATATGGCGCGTGCGCGCGGTCCTCGGTCAGGTGTGAGCCGTTGCTTCAGCGGCCCGTTCGTCTAGCGGTCCAGGACGCCACCCTC
>JAUXUW010000189.1 GCA_030684635.1 Dehalococcoidia bacterium | reverse complement strand
CCTCGGGCGGGCGTTGCTGCCGGCGCTGCTCGCCGCCGGCTTCGAGGTCCGCGCGCTCGTCCGGCGCCCGGATGCGTCGCTCCCCCCGGGGGTGACCCCGGCCGCCGGCGACCTCACGGACGGCGCCGGGCTCGCCGAGGCGGTCCGCGGTGTCGACGCCATCGTCCACCTCGCGTCTGGCTCCGCCGGCGGCGACACCGAGGCGATCGACATCGAGGGCACGGCGCGATTGCTCGAAGCGGCGCACGCCTCGGGGAGCCCTCACCTGCTCTACCTGTCGATCGTGGGCATCGACCGCACGCCCCTGCCCTACTACGCCGTGAAGATGCGCGTAGAAGAACAGATCGCGGCATCCGGTCTGCCATGGACCTCGCTCCGGACGACGCAGTTCCACGAGCTGATCGCGGAGTGGCTGGAGCGCCGCGCGCCGGTGTTCGCCCGCGGCGTCTCGTTCCAGCCCGTCTCCACCGCGGATGTCTCCAACGAGGTCGTGTGGCAACTCCGTGTCGGCCCGACGGACGCCATCGTCGAGTTCGGTGGGCCTGAGGTGCTCACGTCTGAGGCGCTCGCCTCGACCTTCGCGGCCGCCACCGGGGCCGAGCCGCTAGCGATCGGCGAAGCGGCAGCGCGGAGCGCCGCCGCGGCCTTCGCCGGCGGCAACCTGCTGGCGCCGGAACACGCGTTCGGGCGGATCACCTGGGGCGACTGGCTGGCCGCGCGCGGCTGAGCGCGGGACGAGTTCACCCCTCGTGGCTGGGCCGGTAGGCAATGCTACGCTTTGACGCAGGCGCTCCTGCGGACGGGAAGAGGCACGCATGGCCGGACTGCGCGAGACCAACCGGCTGTCGCTGGCGGAAGTGACGGCGGGCTGCGATCCGGAATGGCTCGCCTTCGCCACGACCGAGGAACTCACCACCCTGGACGCCGTCTTTGGCCAGGAGCGCGCCGTCCGCGCCATCGAGTTCGCCCTCGGCATGGACGCCCCCGGCTACAACCTCTTCGCCGCCGGCCCGGACGGCTACGGCAAATCCACCATCGTCGAGACCTTCCTGCGTCGCCGCGCCTCGGGCCGCCCGGCCCCGATGGACTGGGTGTACGTCTTCAACTTCAACGACCCGGACCGCCCGGCGGCGATCAGCCTCCCACCCGGCCAGGGGCACGTCTTCGCGGAAGCCGTCCGGCACGCGGTGGAGACCGGCACGCGCGAGATCAGTTCCGCGTTCGAGTCGGACGGCTACGCCCGGCAGCGCCAGCGCCTGGCGGACGAGATTGACGCGAAGCGCACGGAGCTCTTCACGACGATGCAGCAGCGCGCGCAGACCCTCCAGTTCGCGCTCCAGATCGGCCCGGCGGGGATCGCCTCCGCGCCGCTGATCGAGGGCAAGCCCGCGACCGAAGAGGCGTTCATGGCCCTCCCGGAGACGGAGCGCGAGCGTATCCAGGCGAACCGCAAGGAACTGGAGGAGATGCTCCAGGACGGCCTGCTCCGTGCGCGGGCGCTGGAACGCGAGGCCCAGGAACAGGCCGAGCAGATGGACGAGGAGGTCGCCTCCTTCGCTATCGGCCACCTCTTCGAGTCGCTGGTGCAGCAGTACGGCGCCGACCAGGAGATCCGCGAGTATCTGGAGGCGATCCGGGACGACATCCGCACCAACCGCAACGACTTCCGCTCCGACCTCCAGCAACCGGCGGCCGTGATCCCGGGGATGATGAACCTGGGGCCGCAGGGCGTCCCGGAGCACCGTTACCAGGTGAACGTGGTGGTCTTTAACGACCCCCAGCACGGCGCGCCGGTCGTTTTTGAGCACAACCCGACCTACTACAACCTCATCGGCCGGATCGAACACCAGGGCCAGTTTGGCGCGATGGTGACCAACCACACCCTGGTCCGTGCCGGGTCACTGGCGCGCGCCAACGGCGGCTACCTGATGCTCCGCATCCGCGACCTGCTGATGAACGGGCCCGCGCTCCAGGCGCTCAAGCGCGCGCTCTCCTCCCGGCAGATCGCGATCGAGAACCTCTCCGAGGCCTACCCGCTCGTCCCAACCACCGCCCTGCGCCCCGAGCCAATCCCGCTGTCCGTGAAGGTCGTGGTCGTCGGCGACTCTTACCTCTACTCCCTGCTCTACCGCCTCGATCCCGACTTCCGTGAACTGTTCAAGGTGAAGGCGGACTTCGAGGTCGACTACCCGCGCACGAAGCAGAACGTGCGCGGCCTGGCCAGCGTGATCAACGCGGAGATCCGGCGGTCCGGCCTCCGCCCGTTCACCGGCGGCGCCGTCGGACGGCTGATCGAGCATTCCTCGCGGATGGTGGAGGACCGGCGGCGGCTGTCTGCGAACATGTCTGAGTTCCTGGACCTGGTGCGGCAGGCCGACTACTGGGCGGCGATGCACGGCGCGCCGCAGGTGCTGG
>JAUXUW010000002.1 GCA_030684635.1 Dehalococcoidia bacterium | reverse complement strand
GCCGATCAACCAGTGCAACGACGACACCGCCAGTAACGTGGGTGGCCAGGGCATCGCCTGCACCGTCGTGGTGGTGAACTACGTCAGCGGTGTGACCGGCAACCTTGAGCCCTCCGCCCCGTCCACGGTCACCGCCACCCGGTGTGTGGGCGCGGCTGGGGTGATCTCGGCCGGTGGAGGCACCTGCACCACGACCACGACCACATCCGCCGACGTGGTGGCCACGGTCCAGCAGTGCAACGGCTCCGGTAATGGCGGTGGTGGCGTGGTCATCTGTACCGCGACGGTCACCAACATCTGGGACGCGCCGCCGGCGGCCGCGGTTACGAACGCGACTGTCTACCAGTGCATCGGGTCGGTGATTACCGGTACCGGCGCGCCGGGTACCTGTACGCCGGTGAACACGCCTGGTGTGACCTCCGTCACCGCCGCCACCGTGGGCCAGTGCAATGGCTCTGGCAACGGCGGGACGAGCGTCGGCTTCATCTGTACTGTCGCAGTGGGGTCGACTCAGACCGCAACACGCGCCATCAACGTGGACCAGTGCAACGGCTCCGGCAACGGCGGCGGCGCGCTGGTGACCTGTACTGCCACGGTCACGAACCTCGTCGCAGCTGTGACGGCGACCCCGACGCCTGTGCCGACGGTCGCCCCCACGGCCGTGCCGACGGTTGCCCCCACGGCCGTGCCGACGGTCGCCCCGACGGCTGTGCCGACGGTCGCCCCAACGGCGACCCCGGTGGTGCCGACGCCGGCCCAGACGGGCAGCGGCGGATCTGGTCCCACGGGGACGTCCCTGCTGCTCACCGGTCTCCTGGCCGCGATGACCGTGGCGCTGGTGCTGGGTGCGCGGCGGTTCAAGGTCGCTCCTGACCGACGCCGCTAGGCTGACCAGATCCCGACCGACCGAGGGCGCCCGCACGGGCGCCCTCGGCGCGTCCGGGATGCCCGCGTCTGGTACGTTCGATCAGGCGCCGCCCCGGCGCTCTACGGGAACACGGCACCGATGACCGAGCACGACGCCCTCCCTCAGCCCCTCCGCTACGTCACGCTGGAGGCCGCCCGCGCGCTCGAATGCAACGGCTGCGGCGACTGCTGCGACTCGCGACGCACGGACGGCTTCTGGGCGTGGGGCACGCTGCCGCCGGACCAGTACCGCGAGCAGTGTGGCGAGCCGCTCATCATCCCCCTCGAACGCGTTGATGGTATCTGGCGCGACCGTGCCTATCAGCCGGAAGACCTCGGCTGGCTCTCCGCGACGCGCTTCCGCTGCTCCGCCTTCCGCCCTCAGGAGGACGGCCGCGGCCTCTGCGGCCGGCACGACCAGTGGCGCCCGGAGCCGTGCGGCACCTTCCCCGTCGGCGACGCCTCGATCCCCCTCGCGCTGGCACAGGGCCGGGACGTGCCGCTGGAGACCTCCGCGTTCCCGAAGTGCACCTGGTTCCACATGGTCGTGGTGCCGGACGGCGACCCGCGCCTCGCCGCCACTTCCTGACGAGTACCTCCTGACGGGGTGCTGTGCCGTGATCTTCCCGCCCGACCTCCGCGAGATCTCGCTGGGCTAGCGGAGCGGTGCATCTCGCGCGGGTGCCGCAGCGCTCGACCCACGCGGTAGGATGCGGCGGTTGGCGACCCGTTGCCGCACGGCGCCGTCCAGGCTCGGCGTCCCGGTGCTTCGATGATGGAGTTCCAGATGCGCCCAGAGTTGTTCGGTCGGTGGTCGGTGCGCGCCGCCTCGCTCCTACTGATTGCCTTCGTCGTCGCCTGTAGCGGCGGCGGGGACGACGAGGATGGAGCAGGCCCCGACGCTGCCGGCGTCGACGTGAACCAGCCGCGCGTGATCATCGAGGGCGCGCTGGTCGCGCCGCCGTACGAGGTCACCGTGCAGGGCGCGACCGTCCAGGTGAACGGCGCCCGGTCGACCTCCTTCGAGCGCCCGCCGGCCCCCGGGCCCGAACCGGTCGACGCGAACGCGACGCTGGACGCCTTCAAACTGGTGGAACTCGCGCGCCTCGCGTACCTCGGCGCGGGCGGTGGCTCGGCCGGCGTGGACGCCGCGGTTGCCGCCGTGCAGGGCCGCGCCGACGTGTCCGGCGTGGAGGTGAGCGAGGCCTCCGGCGTCACCCGGATCACCGTGACCGATAGCACCGGTTTTGCGGCGTCGCTCGTGCCTGAGCCGGTGGACAACGCCAGCCGCGATCCGTCCGACGAGGAGCGCGCCGGCGCGGCGAACGAGGTGGCAACGTCGATCCGCGCTCACCTCGAGAGCGGCGGCGGCCTCGTGATCGCGGCCACTGGCACCACGCTCATGATCCCCGCGTCCAACGTGCAGACGCTGCTGGAGGACACAGACCGCGCGATCGGCCAGTCCGGCGAGCAGCAGCGCGCCGCGCTCTTCGCGATCTATGACGACGAGTCGATCGTCGACGAGGTGATCGCGCACTACGAGCCGCGCGAAGGCTCGGCGCGATTCGTGCCGACCGTGCCGGGCGCGCGCTCGCACTCCATCGCCGACCGCCGCCCCGCGTTCGGCGCGTCCGGGGGCGACGAGCAGGGCGCGGCTACGTCCTCGAAGACCCCGGCATCGAAGAAGGCGTGGGTGATGGTGACGCTCTACTGGACGGACGCGCAGGGCTTCATCACCGCGCTCCAGAAGGAGCACTACGAGGTCCGTATCTACAACTTCTATGACCAGGTGCAGCCGGCGGGCTCCGGCTGGGCGGCGTTCCTCAGCACGAGCCGCTCGGGCGCTGTCTACTACGCGACCCACAGCGACGCGACCGGCCTGTCGTTGCAGTCGTTCGCGACCGAGGCCCTCGCCGGCAACGCCCTGACGGCGCTGCAGGCGCGGTACGACGCGGGTGACATCTCCTGGTGGAAGGAGGCGGACGGCACCTGGTGGCTTGCCGCCACGCCGCAGGGGATCCGCGCCCACTGGAAGAGCGCGGACACGATCGTCCACTCCGCTTCGTGCCACTCGATCACGCTCGCGGGTGCGTTCAACGCGCGCGAGTTCTTCGGCTACGAGCCCACCACCTCCTGCAACATCGCCACGCCGGATACGAACCGGCTCTGGAAGCGACTGACCGGCGAGGACCGCGACGGCGCGTTGCGTGAGGCCTCGGCGGCGTTCGCCGCGGGCGGTTTCTCCGGCGGCTTCCGCTATGTCGACGGCAGTCCGGACGACGGCACGGTGCTCTCGCCCTCGGTGGTGGACACCGGCCCGGACGAGCCGCTGTTCGTTGGCGGCGAGGGGTTCGTCCTCGTCCGCTTCGACGCCAACATGGACCGCACGGTGTCGCCCGCGCTGGTGGTGACGATCAGCGGCTGCGCCGAGCGGATCACCGAGGGCGAGTGGCAGGTCGCGAACGTCCTGACGATCCCCGTCCGCGCCACCGCCCCCGGCACCGCCGAGGTCCGTGTGAGCGCGCGGCACGCGCTGTCCGAACTCGGCAAGATCGCGTTGGACGGGAACCAGAACCCGGTGGGGAAGAACGGCGTCGCCCACAACCAGGACGACTACCTCTTTGACCTGCAGTGCGTCGCCCTCATCGACCCCACCCCGACCGGCACCACCGGCGTGCAGCCGCCGACGGAGACGCCCTCGGGGGGCGGCGGCGACGAGATCATCCAGGTTGGCGCTGGTGATCCGGAGCGCGCGGGCTACGTGCGAGTGCCGGTGCTGGTGTACGCGGGCGAGCATTACCCGCTGATCCAGTTCCGCATCGCCGGCCCCGACAACTGCGATGCGAACCACTACCACGCCGACCACGCCGTCTCGTTCGAGGGCACCACGCTCCGCGACCCCAACCCGTCCTCGTGCGGTTTCGGGCGGGAGTCGGAGGCGGACGTGCGCACGGTGGACGTGGCGCAGGCGCTCGTCGACGGGATGCCGATCCCGGTGCGGTGACGCGCGGGCCGCGGTGCGGCTGGTGAGCAGGGAGGGATGAGCCCATGTCCCGGATCTCAGCGTCGACGCAGACCCCTGGTCGCGACTGGCAGGTCGCCGCGTTTCTGACCGCGATCGGCGCGGTCGTGCTCGGGGTCGGCCTCCTCCTCGGGCCGACGCCGAGCGACGACG
>JAUXUW010000267.1 GCA_030684635.1 Dehalococcoidia bacterium | reverse complement strand
CCAGGATGTGCCCGTTCACCTCGCCCGCCTGCACGTAGTAAGTACCAGCGACGGCGACCACGCCGAAGAAGATGAAGACGAAGACCTCGCCCAACCCGCGATAGCCGAACGGCCACGGGCCGCCCGTGTAGGTGACCGCCGCGACCATGGAGGCGAGCCCGATCGCGATGATCGGCCAACCGCCGACGTACACGAGGTACAGCCCGGCGATGGTGGCAATCAGGAACGCCACGATGATCCCGCGCGTCACCTGCTGCTGCGTCAGGAGCCCCAGTTGCGTCGCCCGCGGTGGCCCGAGGCGAGACTCGTTGTCCGCGCCTCGGCGGAAGTCTGAGAGGTCGTTGGCGAAGTTCGCGCCGACCTGGAGCGCCACGGCGCCGAGGAGCGCCGCGAAGGCCGCGAGCGGCTCGCGGAAGCCGTCCCGGAGGGCGACGGCCGTGCCGATCGCGACGGGGACCACGGCGGCGGTCAGCGTGGGGGGGCGGGTAGCCAGCAGCCACGCACCGAGACTGCCGGCAGGGGGAAGGGTGCGCGCCCGGGCCATCTCCACCTCGTCCAGCCGCGCCTCAGAGACGCGGGCGTACCTCGCGCAGGAACTCCAGCACCACCGCGTTGAACTCGGCCGGCCGTTCGAGGTGCGCGCAGTGCCCGGCACCCTCGATGAGTCGAAGCGTGGCCTCCGGGATCACGGCCGCCATCTCGCGCGCGATCCCGCAGTACTTCGTATCCAGACTACCCGCCGTGAGCAGAACGGGCACGCGGAGCTCCGCCAGGCGGTCGCCCACCCACGTCTGGCTGCCCGTACCCATCCCGCGGAGCGAATTCGCCATCCCCACCCCGCGCTGTGCGAGGCGGCCCTGCCGCAGCGCCGTCTTCGAGGCCTCCGACAGGTTCTCCTTCTGGCTGTCCCAGAGTGAAATCGACTGCCAGTGGTCGACAAACGCCTCCATGTCGCGCTCGGCGAGTTGCGCCAGTTTCTCGTCGGCGGCAATGCGGTCCAGGCGCTCCTGCTCCGTCTCCAGGCCGGGGCTCGCGCCCTCCAGGATCAGCGCGGAGACGGCCTCCGGGTGGCGGACCGCCACCTGTAGCGCCGTGCGCCCGCCCAGCGAGTAGCCCATCCAGACCGCCCGCTCGAACCCCAGCGACCGGACGACCTCCACCAGGTCGTCCACGGCCCGGTCCATCGCGTAGCGCTCGGCCGAGGCGGGTGACGCGGAGCGGCCGTGGCCGATCAGGTCGACGGCGATCGGGCGGTGGTCCGGCCAGAGGTAGGGGATCAGCGAGAGCCAGGTGCTGCGGGAGCCCGTGAAGCCGTGCAGCATGACCACGGCGGGCCCGCCGTTGCCGTCTTTCTCGATGTAGTAGGAGAGGCCATTGACCTCGACGTGGGGCACGGCTTCCGCCTCTCCGCGAGCGCTACGCGCGCGTCGCCGCGATGGAGTCTCGCACGGCTGCGGCGGCACGTTCCCACACCGCGCGGTGCAGCGCCACGTTCCGGTCGCGCTCGGTGCGCAGTTCCAGCACGTCCAGGCCCGGCCGCGCCAGCGCCGCCGCCACCACCGAGGACTGGTCGCCCGCCTCCAGCACCGTGTGCCGCCCTCGGTGGAGCGCCACGGCGTGCGACAGGTCCAGCCCGTGCGGCGTGCCCCACCACTCCTCGAAGCGGTCGGGGATGGCGGCCCGCTGCGGCAGGAAGTTGAAGATGCCGCCGCCGTTGTTGTTCACCAGCAGCACCGTCAGGTCCAGCCCGTAGCGGCTGACCGGCCACAGCCCGTTCAGGTCGTGGAAGAAGGACAGGTCGCCGATCAACAGCGCCACGGGCCCCTGCCCGGCCGCCGCCGCACCGACCGCGCCGGAGACGACGCCATCGATGCCGGAAGCGCCCCGCGACCCCACGATCCGGACGCGCTTCGAGGTGTTCGCGAAGAACGAGTCGATGTC
>JAUXUW010000266.1 GCA_030684635.1 Dehalococcoidia bacterium | reverse complement strand
TCGTCACCGGATCGGCCTCCGCGCGCCTCGACCCGTAGCGGGTCGCTCTCGAATCGCCTCGGACGGGGCGGCACGGCAAGACGCCGGCCGCCCCGTCTGGTTACATCGGGCGGTGGATGACGCCGCCGACCTCACGCCTCTGGAGCGCCGCTGGCGCGAACTCGCCCCGCCGGAGGAGGTGGAGTCCGCCCGCGCGCTATACGAGGGCGCCCCGCTCTGGTCGAACCGCCAGTTGCCCTTCGTCGATGTGCCGTACGACCCGCAGCGCGAGCAGCACTGGGCTGACGCCGCCCGTGTCGCCGACTATGCCAGCCACCTGCCCGAGGGCGGCCGCGTCGTCGTCGACATCGGCCCGGGCGATGGCTGGCCCGCGCTCCCGCTTGCCTCGGTGCTGACGCACGCGACGGTGCTGGGCATCGACCCCGCGCCAAGGCGGACCGCCGTGTGCCGCGGGAACGCGGCACGGCTGGGGCTCCACAACGGCTGGTTCATCACCGGCGACGCGGAGGCGCTGCCGCTCCGGTCCGCCTCGGTCGACCTCGTGACGGCGTCGCAGTCGCTGGAGGAGTCGAGTGACCCCGCGCGGGTGTTCGCGGAGATCGCGCGCGTGCTGCGGCCGGGCGGGGTGCTTCGCACCTCCTATCAGGTGTGGCGGCTGCCGGTGCCGGAGTTCGAGACGGTCGCGCTGACCGAGGCCCGGGACGGGCTGCTCTACTCCTACAGCCGTCGGACGCAGGCGCCCGCGCTGGAGCGTCGCTCCGTGCTCGTCCTGCCCGCGGACGGCCCAGCGGCAGCGAGCCACCGCGAAGCGCTGATCGCGTCCGCGGACGCACCGAGGGCGTACGGCGAGACGTTGCTGGAGCCGGGCTCAGCCCTCGGCGTGCCGCTGCTGGAACGCCTGGCCCCCTACGCGCGGCGTTCCATGCGCGTCACCCTGCACCGGTGGACGACGGCGTGGCTGGTGGAGGCGCTCGCTGCCGCGGGGTTCCGCGAGGTCCGCGCCACCGTGCACTCGGGCGACCTCGGCCGGGCGTTCGCACGCGGCCTCATCGCCCGTGGCGAGGCGGAGGCGCTGGCGCCGCGCTTCCAGGTGCTGACGCGCGCCCTCGGCGAGGCGGCGGCCCGCCAGCCGGGCGAGTCGATGGTGACCGCCGTCCGTTGATCGCTGGCGAGACCGGGTGTCTGGACAGACGTGATGAGCCCCATAACATGCACACGCGTGGCGTTCGGTCGCCGCGCGCGGGGGAGGAACGCCGGATGCCCGGAGTGTTCGATGGAATCCGAGTCGTCGACCTGAGCAGCGGGCCTGCCGGTGGCATCGCCACGATGGTGCTTGCCGACTTCGGTGCCGACGTGATCAAGGTGGAGCGCCCGGGCGGCGACCCGTTTCGCAGGACCGCCAGCGCGCCCATGTGGCTGCGTGGCAAACGGAGCGGGGTGCTGGACCTGCGGGACGCGGGCGAACGGGAGCGTCGCCATCGCCTCGTCGCGACCGCGGATGTCCAGGTTGCCTCCTACCGAGGGGACGCCGGCAGGGCGCTGGGCGCTGATGCCGAGACGCTGACGACGCTCAACCCCGGGCTGGTCTACTGCCGTATCACCGGCTTCGGGCCCAGCGGCCCGCTCGCCTCGGTGCCGGGGTACGAGGGCGTGATCGCCGCGAAGTCCGGGCGGATGATGGCGTTCGCCGGGAGCCACCCGCGCCCGGGGCCGCAGTTCGCCGCGCTCCAGGTGGGCACGCACGCCGCCTCGCAGGCCGCGGTCACCGGCATCATCGCTGCCCTGATTGCGCGCGACCGTGACGGCCGAGGGCAGATCGTGGACACGAGCATCCTGCAGGGGATGCTCCCGTACGACATGGGCGGCCTGCTGAACCTGTCGCTGGCCGCGTGGAACCCGGGCAAGTGGGCCGTGCCCGCCCTGCCGGCGAACCGCATGCCCACCATCAACTACCAGCCGGTGCTGGCCGGTGACGGGCGCTGGATTCAGCTCGGCAACCTGCTGCAGCACCTCTTCGACAACTACCTGGCTGCGGTCGACCTCATGGATATCTACGCGGACGGGGAGCACGAGGGCTCGCCGGCCACGTGGAAGGAGGAGGTGCGGGAGGCGTTCCGCGACCGGATGCTCCAGCACATGCGCACGAAGTCATCCGCGGAGTGGATGGAGATCTTCGTGGAGCAGGGTGGCGTGGTCGCCACGCCCTTCCAGACCACGCAGGATGCGCTCAGCGACCCCGACCTGGTGATGAACGGCCACGTGATCGAGACGCCCGGCCCCAACGGCGGCACGATGAAGCAGATCGGCCCGGTCGCCCGGCTGACGGAGACGCCGGCAGCCATCCGGCACGCCGTCCCGAACCTGGGCGAGCACGGCGAGGCGATCCTCGGATCGCTGCTGCCGGTGCCGGCGCTGCCCGCGTCGGACGCGGCGCCCAG
>JAUXUW010000245.1 GCA_030684635.1 Dehalococcoidia bacterium | reverse complement strand
GCCGCCAGGACTCGGTCGCCGCCGGCCTCGCCGCCGCGCCGGAGGCGGCGTGGTACCTGGTGCACGATGGTGCCCGGCCGCTGGTGACGGTGGCCCTCGTGGAGCGCGTGCTGGAGGCGGCCCGCCGCGAGGGCGCCGCGATCCCGGTCGTGCCCGTGGTCGACACCATCAAGCGCGTTGATAGCGACGCGCGGGTGGTGGAGACGGTGGACCGTGCGCCGCTGCGCGCCGTACAGACGCCGCAGGCGTTCGCTGGCCCGCTGTTGCGCCGCGCCCACCTCGAGGTGACCGAGGACGCGACGGACGATGCGTCCATGCTGGAGCGGATTGGCGTGCCGGTCATGACGGTGGCCGGCGATCCTGAGAACCTGAAGGTGACCACCCCGGCGGACCTGGTGCTCGCCCGGGCGTGGCTGGCGGAACGGGGGCGCTGAGATGCGTGTCGGGATCGGCTACGACGTGCACCGTTTCCGGACGGACGGTGACGCGGGGACGCTGCGCCTCGGCGGCGTCGAGGTGGCGGACGCGCCCCGCCTGGAGGGCCACTCGGATGGGGACGCGCTCATCCACGCGCTGATCGACGCGATCCTGGGCGCGGCCGGTGAGGGCGACATCGGCAAGCACTTCCCGCCCGGTGACCCGTCCACGAAGGACATCGACAGTCGCGAACTGCTGAAGCGCGTCCAGCGCCTGGTCGCTTCGCGCGGGTTCACCGTCGGGAACGTGGACGCCACCGTGATCGCGGAGCGCCCGAGGCTCGCGCCGCACATCGACCGGATGCGCGAGTCGATCGCCGCGATCCTGGGCGTGAGCGTGGGCTGCGTGAGCGTGAAGGCGACCACGAACGAGCGCCTGGGCGAGATCGGTGCGGGGGAGGCGATCGCCGTGACGGCGGTGGCACTACTCGAACAGGATGTACCATAAGTCGCTCCCGACGCCGCCTCGCATGAGGGCGCGGGCATGCCAGGAGTCTCCCCGTGCGCACGCCGCCGTGGTTGGACGGGATCCGCGAGGACATTGACGCCGCGCTGGTGCGGGATCCCGCCGCGCGCAGCCGCGCGGAGGTGCTGCTCACCTATCCCGGCGTCCACGCTCTCATCAGTCACCGCCTCGCGCACGCGCTGGACGCGCGCGGCTTCCGGCTGCTCGCGCGCGTCATCTCGCAGGTGACGCGCACGATGACCGGGGTGGAGATCCACCCGAGCGCACGTATCGGCCGGTCGTTGTTCATCGACCACGGCATGGGCGTCGTGATCGGCGAGACCGCCGTCATCGGCGACCGCTGCCACCTGCTGCAGGGCGTGACGCTCGGTGGCACCTCCACGCGGCGCGAGAAGCGCCACCCCACGCTGGGCGATGACGTGCTCGTGGGTGCCGGGGCGAAGATCATCGGCGCGGTCACCATCGGCGCGGGCGCGAAGATCGGCGCCGGTTCGGTGGTGGTGCAGAGCGTGCCGCCGGGGGCCACCGTCGTCGGCGTGCCGGGCCACATCATCGCCTACACCAACCGCAGCAACGACACGGTGGAACGCCTGCCGGACCCGGAGTGGGACCGCATGGAGGCGCTGGAGCAGCGCATCGCAGATCTGGAGTCGCGGCTCGCCGCCGCGCTGGAGGCGCAACGGGAACGGGACCAGGAGCCCGCCCGCTAGCCGTCGGAGAGATTGGACGGACGGCAACATGAGGCTGATGAACACCCTGACCGGCCAGGTCCAGGAGTTCGTCCCGGAGACCCCGGGGCGCGTCGGCCTGTACGTCTGTGGCGTCACCCCGTACGCCGCCGCGCACGTGGGCCACGCGATGTCGCTCATGGTCTACGACGTGCTCGCGCGCTACCTCCGCTGGCGCGGCAACCAGGTCACGTTCGTCTCCAACTACACGGACGTGGACGACAAGTTGATCGAGCGCGGCGCGGAGCAGGGCATCGACCCGCTCGACCTCGCGAACGCGAACATCGAGGCGTGGGAGCGTGAGCAGGCGCTGCTCGGCATGATCCGCCCGGACGTGCGCCCGCGCGTCACGCAGGAGATCCCGAACATCATCGCCATGATCGAGGAGATCATCGCGCACGGCTTCGCCTACGCGACCCCGGCCGGCGACGTCTACTACCGCGTCCGCGCGAAGGACGACTATGGGAAGTTGAGCCACCGCAACATCGACCAGCTGCGACAGGGCACGCGCTTCGACCCGTCTGAGGGCAAGGAGTTCGCGCTGGACTTCGCGCTCTGGAAGGCGGCGAAGCCCGGCGAGCCGAAGTGGGACTCGCCGTGGGGCCCGGGCCGCCCCGGCTGGCACATCGAGTGCTCCGCGATGGCGCGGCGTTACCTCGGTGAGCGGTTCGATATCCACGGCGGCGGGCTCGACCTGATCTTCCCGCACCACGAGAACGAGATCGCCCAGGCGGAGGCCGCCGCGGGCGGCCGCGCGGACGTCTTCGCCAGCATCTGGATGCACAACGGCATGGTCCAGCGTGACGGCGAGAAGATGTCGAAGTCGCTCGGCAACGTGGTGAACGTGGAGGACGCGCTCGCCCGTTGGAGCCCGGACGCCATCCGCCTGTTCGTCCTGAGCAGCCACTACCGCAGCCCGAACAACCTCACCGACGAGGCGATGGCCGCGGCCGTCGCCGGCGTCGAACGCCTCACCGGCGCGCTCCGCCCCGGCACCGGCGCCGCGTCTTCCTCGATCGACACGGAAGCCGCCCGCACCCGCTTCATCGAGGCGATGGAGGACGACCTGGGCACCGCGCAGGCGCTCGCCGGCCTGTTCGACCTGGCGCGCGCCATCAACCGCGCCCGCGACGCCGGCGAGTCGACCGAGGCGGCGCAGGCCACGCTCCGCGACCTCGCGGGCGTACTTGGGCTCACGCTCGAAGAGCCGGACGCCACCGCGAACCTGGATGCCGTCGCACTGTCGAAACTCGCCGCGCGGCTGGAGGTCGTGTGTGGCGGGACGGATGCGGACTCCACCGTGCAGGCGCTGATCGACCGCCGCAAGGCCGCGCGCGCGGAGCGTGACTTCGCCCTGTCCGACCGCATCCGCGACGAACTCGGCGCACTCGGCGTCGTCCTCGAAGACTCTCCCGAAGGCACCCGCTGGAGCGTGAAGCGAGGCTAGGCGGGCGCTATCCCTCTGATGTAGAGCCGAAAGCTCCATCCTCGGCCGCCGCTGGGGAGGGACTGTGGAAGCGTCATTCTCGCCGGACGAACGGATCGAGACAGGAAACAACCCCGAACACGTAGTGCCAGAGGTCGGTCAAGACGTTGGGCATCGGTTCGTTCCCCGTGGGGAGAGCCTCATCGAGCGCCACTGTGAACTGAAAGACTCGGTTCATCTCCATGCTCGGCTGGCCGTACGTGCTGTAACTAAGGTCGATCTCGGCGAGTGATGCGCCGCTCTCGAGTACGCCGGGAGCCCGCACCCAACTCGAATGGATCACCGTGCCGGGGTACAGGTGGGTGATGTCCCATTGGACGTGTAACGCCGACCACGTACTGATGTGCAGACTGCGGTGCTTATCGATGTTCGACATTTCCCGCAGGAGCCAGAGCCGGTCGGATTTCACGCCATCCAATTGCCGCCGGTGATAAGGCTGCAAACCTTCGACAATCGCCTTCGCGTCGGATGGGAGGCCTCTGATCTCGTAATAGGGAGGGTTCCTGCGCCTCGGGTTGTGGAACGCGTCCGGCTGATCCGTGATCGGGAACTCGGTGGATCGGTCGTTGATGAACACAGACTGATCTCGACTGACGGATATCGCGTATACGACATGGTCGAGGGCCGCCCGGAGGTTGACGACGATATCGCCAACCATCGTTCCCCAGCGGAGCACGTCGGGTTCCCTGGAAAAGAAGACGCGCCTTCTCAAGATGGAGCGCTTCCTGCCCTCGAACTCCCCTCTCTCGTCTGTTTCGATGACGGTGGAATACGAGTCCGGTTGGAGGAACGCGGCGATATCCTCATTCAGCGTGTCGAGGTGTTCACGAGCCCGAGTCAGCTTGCACCAATGACTATCGAGCAACGGCATGGAATAACCTCACACCCCATGAGCGAGAAGGAACCGGCGCAGGCTACACCGCACGGCGAGATCCCGGCCCCGAAGCTGAGCGGAGTTTCCGAGAAGCCTGAAATGGGCCGCGCGTGCCGAGCGTGACTTCGCCCTCTCCGACCGCATCCGCGACGAACTCGGCGCGCTCGGCGTCGTCCTCGAAGACTCCCCCGAAGGCACCCGCTGGAGCGTGAAGCGGGGCTAGGCGGAGCTACTCCGCCAGCAGATCGTCCGCGCCGCCGAGGGGCCGCGTCAGGTCCACGTGGGGCGCGATCGCACGGAGCAGCGCGACCACGAGAGTCGCGCCGACGCGCGCGTCCACCCGCTCGCCCGTCACCACCACGCGGAACATCACCGCGCCCACCAGCATCTCGGAGAGCAGCCGCCAGTCCTCGCCGGGTGCGATCTCGCCGCGGGCGACCGCGCGCTCGAAGATCTCGGTGAGCATCGCCAGTCGCTGCTCCACCACCGCTGCGCGGAACAGCGCGGCGAGGTCCGGGTTGTGCGCCATCTCGCCGATCGTCGCCGCGGCGACCAGGCTGAGCGGCGGACGTCCGAGGTTCTCGATCAGCAGTGACGCAATGCCGAGCAGGTCGCCTCGCAGCGTGCCCGTGTCCGGCGGCGGGTTCTCATCGGTGAGTAGTCCATGCGCGGCGATCATCAGCGCGTCGCGGGAGGCCCAGCGGCGGTAGATCGTGGTCTTCGCGACGCCGGCGCGCTCCGCGACGGCGTCCATCGTCGCTGCTGGGTAGCCCTGCTCGGCGACTACCTCGAAGAACGCGCGCAGGATGGCGGCTTCCGCGGTCGCATCGCGCGGACGGCCCCGCTTCGGCGCGCCGTCCCGCTCGTCAGCGCTCATCCGCGACGGCCCCGGGCCGGCTCCGCGAAGTCTTCGCCCGCGTCCACGCCGGTCGCGGGGAGGAAGACCGCGGCGACGACCGCCCCGCCCAGCGCGACGAGCGCGCCCGCCGTCAATCCCATCTCCATCGCGTCGACGAAAGCGATCCGCGCCGCCGTCGCCAGCGCGTCACCGCCCGCACCGAGGCCGGCCGCGATGTGGAGCGCCGCGCCCAGCGAGTCCGTGGCGGCGGAGGCTGCCTCGGCCGGCAACCCGGCGGTAGCGGAGGTGATGTCCGAGCGATAGGCGGAGGCCATGATCGACCCGATGATCGCGACGCCCAGCGCGCCACCGACCTGCCGGGTCGTGTCGTTCATCGCCGAGCCGACGCCCGCCTTCGAGCGCGGGATCGCGCCCATCACCGCCTCGGTGGAGGGCGCCATCGACAGGCCCATGCCGGTCGCCATCACGAACAGCGCCCCCACCACGCCGATGTAGCCGCTCTCCGTGTCCAGCCGCGACAGCATCAGCAGGCCGGTCGCGACGACCACCAAGCCGGCGGTCACGACGACCTTCGAGCCGAGGCGCTCGTCCAGGCGGGCGCTCAGCGGGCCGCCGACCAGCAGGCCCAGCGCCATCGGCAGCATGCGGATGCCGGCCTCGAACGGGGTGTAGCCCAGGATGAACTGCAGGTACTGGGTGAGCGAGAGCAGCGACCCGAACATGGCGAAGAACACCAGCGTGATCGAGGCGTTCGCAGCGCTGAAGCGCGGGTTGGCGAAGAAGCGCATGTCCAGCATCGGCTCGCGCGTGCGGGTCTCCCACCACCCGAACGCGGCGAGGAACGCGACCCCGGCGCCGAGCGCGGCGAGCGTCGGGCCGGACGTCCAGCCGTGCAGCGGCGCCTCGATGATGCCGTAGATGAGGGCGCTCAGGCCCGCCATTGACAGGACCGCGCCGGGCACGTCCACCCTCGGCGCGCCGGGGTCACGGGAGGTGGGCAGCAGCCACTGCCCGAGGGCGAGCGCGGCCAGGATGATCGGCACGTTTACATAGAAGATCGAGGACCAGTGGAAGTGCTCCAGCAGGTACCCGCCCAGCAGCGGGCCGAGCGGGATGCCCACTCCGGCCATGCCCGCCCATACCCCGATCGCGCGGCCACGCTCGTGGGGCGGGAACATGTTGGTCAGGATGGAGAGCGTGGACGGCATGATGAACGCGCCGCCGATGCCCATCAGCGCGCGGGTGGCGATCAGCTGGTTCGCCGTGTCCGCGAACGCGGACGCCAGCGCGCCGGCGAGGAAGACCGACAGCCCGAAGTTCAGCGCGCCCTTGCGCCCGAAGCGGTCACCGAGGCTGCCGGCGGTGAGCAGCAGGCCGGCGAACACCAGCACGTAAGAGTCGATGATCCACTGGAGCTGGGAGTTGGTCGCCTCGACCTCCCGGACCAGCGTGGGCAGGGCCACGTTCAGGATCGTGTTGTCGAGGCCGATGAGGACCAGGCTGAGGGCGAGGACGCCGAGCGCCCACCAGCGGCGGGCGTACGGCGCCGCCTCGGACGAGGTCGGGGAGGCGGTTGGGAGGGGTGAGGTGGCCACGGCGGGCTCAATTCCGATACGATGTAGTAGCGATTTGTCCGGATGATAGGCAGGCCGGGCGGAATAACGCAACGGATCGGTAGCGTAATTACCCTCAGGGGACCCGATCCGGGCCGTCCATCCGCCTCCCGATCGGCGTGGCATTGATCGTGTCGCCCCGGGATTCCTATACTGACGTGATTGCCGCGCCCCGGATGCGGGGGCGCGGTTGTGTTCTCTGGCGGCCGGACACGGGCCCGAGTGGCGCAACGGCAGCGCAGCCGATTTGTAATCGGAAGGTTGGTGGGTTCGAATCCCCTCTCGGGCTCCAGTCCGGGCGGGGAGAGCGACCGCCGGAAGGACACGCAACTCGCACGGGTGGGAGAGCGGCTAATTCCAGCGGTCTGTAAAACCGCCGCCTGACGGCTACACAGGTTCGAATCCTGTCCCGTGCACCAGGCCCCCATAGCTCAGTGGTAGAGCGCATTCTTGGTAAGAATGAGGTCATGAGTTCAACTCTCATTGGGGGCTCCAGCTCAACCACCATTCGCCCCGCGGGGCGATGAACATCTCGAATTGAACAGGCCGCCGCGCAGGCGGCGGCAGTAGGAGAAGCGACCCGATGGCCAAGGGTGTATTCGAGCGGACGAAGCCTCACCTGAACGTGGGGACGATCGGCCACGTTGACCACGGGAAGACGTCGCTGACGGCGGCGATCACGAAGGTCCTGGCCCTGAAGGGGTTTGCGGACTACTCGAAGTTTG
>JAUXUW010000179.1 GCA_030684635.1 Dehalococcoidia bacterium | reverse complement strand
GCAGCACTCCTACATCGGCACGGAGCACCTGCTCCTGGGGCTCGTACGCGAGGGTGACGGGGTGGCCGCGAAGGTCCTCGCCAACCTGGGCGTGGAGCTCAACAAGGTGCGCTCGGCGGTCGAGTTCATCATCGGACGTGGCGACCGCCAGTCGTCCGGTGAGATCGGCCTGACTCCGCGCGCCAAGAAGGTCATCGAACTCGCCGTGGACGAGGCGCGCCGCCTGCAGCACTCCTACATCGGCACGGAGCACCTGCTCCTGGGCCTGGTGCGGGAGGGCGAAGGCATTGCCGCCGGCGTCCTGGAGAGCCTGGGCGTGAACCTGGAGCGGGTGCGGGCGGAGACGCAGCGCATCCTGGCCCAGTCGCAGCCGCAGGGCGGCGCCGCGGGCAGCGGTACTGGCGGCAGCGCCGCCGCAGCCGGGCAGCGCTCCGTGCGCACCCCCACGCTGGACCAGCTGGGCGTGGACCTGACGGCCATGGCCCGCAGCGGGCAACTCGACCCGATCGTCGGACGCGAGCGCGAGATCGAGCGCGTCGTGCAGATCCTGTCGCGCCGTACCAAGAACAACCCGGTGCTCATCGGTGAGCCCGGCGTCGGCAAGACCGCCGTCGCCGAGGGCCTCGCGCACCGCATCGTGTCTGGCGACGTGCCGGACACGCTGCTGGGCAAGCGCATGCTCACCCTGGACATCGGCCTGCTGGTCGCGGGCACGAAATACCGCGGCGAGTTCGAAGAGCGCCTCAAGAAGGTGATCGAGGAGATCAAGTCCGCCAGCAACTGCGTGCTCTTCATTGATGAGCTGCACATGCTGGTGGGCGCCGGTGCGGCGGAGGGCGCGGTGGACGCCGCGAACATCCTGAAGCCGGCCCTGGCCCGTGGCGAGATCCAGGCGATCGGTGCGACCACCCTCGATGAGTACCGCAAGCACATCGAGCGGGATGCGGCGCTGGAGCGCCGCTTCCAGCCCGTGCGCGTGGACGAGCCGACGGTGGAGGAGACCATCCAGATCCTGGAGGGTGTCCGGCCGCCGTACGAGGAGCACCACAAGCTGAAGATCTCTGACGAGGCGATCCGCGCAGCAGCCGAGCTGTCCTCGCGCTACGTCTCCGACCGGTTCCTGCCGGACAAGGCGATCGACCTCATCGACGAGGCGTCCGCCCGCGTCCGCATCCGCCGGCACGCCACCCCGCCCTCGGTCCGCGAGATCCAGAGCGGCCTGGAGGCGATCCGGCGCGAGAAGGACCAGTCGATCGCCAGCCAGCAGTACGAGTACGCCGCCGAACTGCGCGAGCGAGAGGTGCGCCTGCAGGCGCAGCTCGAAGAGCTCGAGCAGCAGGTGGAGGAACGGCGCGGCACGGATCAGCCGATCGTCACCGAAGACGACATCCGTGACGTCATCTCCCAGTGGACCGGCGTCCCGCTGTCGCGCATTGCGGCAGAGGAGTCGAAGCGGCTGCTGGAGATGGAGCAGTACCTCAAGGAGAAGGTGATCGGGCAGACCGAGGCCGTGGAGGCCGTCGCCCGTGCCGTCCGTCGCGCCAGCGCCGGCCTGAAGGATCCGAAGCGCCCGATTGGCGTGTTCATGTTCCTCGGGCCCACCGGTGTCGGTAAGACGTACATGGCCGAGATGCTGGGCGAGTTCATGTTCGGCTCGCGCGACAACATCGTGCGGATCGACATGTCGGAGTTCATGGAGAAGCACACGGTGTCGCGCCTGGTCGGCTCGCCTCCGGGCTACGTGGGCTACGACGACGGCGGCCAGCTGACGGACCTGGTGCGGCGCAAGTCGTACTGCCTGATCCTGCTCGACGAGATCGAGAAGGCTCACCCGGACGTCTTCAACATGCTGTTGCAGATCTTTGACGACGGACACCTGTCCGACGCCAAGGGCCGCAAGGTGGACTTCCGCAACACCATCATCATCATGACCTCCAACGTGGGGTCGGACCTGATCCGGAAGGACTCCCGCGTGGGGTTCCAGACGGCCACGGACGACGTCAAGACGGCGGAAGACGCGTACAAGCGCATGCGCCTGCGTGTCGAGGATGAGATGAAGCGGGTGTTCCGCCCGGAATTCCTGAACCGGATCGACCAGTCGGTCGTGTTCCGCTCGCTGCAGCCGGAGCACATCCGCGAGATCGTGAACCTGGAGTTGAACGACCTGCGGGACAACCTCAAGACCAAGGGGATGTCGATGACGGTCACGGACGCCGTGCTCGACTACCTCGGGCAGGAAGGCTTCGACGCCGTATTCGGTGCCCGGCCGCTGCGCCGTGTCATCCAGAATCAGGTGGAGGACCCGCTCTCCGACGCGATGCTCCAGGGCACGTACGAGGAAGGCGATGTCATCCGCATCGACCGGGTCGACGGGGAGTTCGTCTTCGCCCGCGAGGCCACGAGCACGGCCCCTGCGGAGGAAGCCGCGGTCGCGACGCCGTAGCCCTCGACGCTTCGAGATACACCGGAAGGGCCGCCCGCGAGGGCGGCCCTTCCGCATGTCTGCGGGTGTCTTGACGGGTAGCGCGGCGTTCTATCCCCAGCGCTCGTCCCATGCGCCGCGCGTTGCGGTGGGGGCGCGATGCGCGGCGACCGCCTGCAGCAGCCCGGCCGCGATGAACACGGCCACGAGGGCGGAGCCACCCTGGGAGATGAACGGCAGCGGGATCCCGGTCGCCGGGAAGAGCCGCGTGTTCACGGCCACGTGCATCGCCGCCTGCAGCACGATCGTGGAGGTGAGGCCCACCGCGAGCAGGCGGGCGAACCGGTCGGGCGCGCTCCCCGCGACCTGGAAGCCGCGCCATGCGATCAGCGCGAAGCAGCCGAGCACCACGAGCGCCCCGAGGAGCCCGGTGATCTCGCTGACCTGGGCGAACGCGAAATCGGAGGACCGTGGCGCCACGCCCAGTAGCGCCGATTCCTCGCCCGAGAAGCCCCGGCCGGTCACGCCCCCGGCGGCGAAGGCGACCTCCACCTGTCGCAGCGTGAAGCCGGAGCCGAGCGGGTCGCGCCCGGGGTCGAGGAACACGGCCAGCCGCTCGCGCTGGTAGTCGGGCACGGCGACGGCGAACGCGATCGGCAGGACGGCAAGCCCCAGGGCAGCGAAGCCGCCGAGGATGCGCCATGAGACGCCCCACGCCGCCAGCACAGCCACGCACGACGCGAGCAGCACCAGCGATGTCCCCAGGTCAGGCTCGGCCAGCACCAGGGCCACCGGCACCGCCGCGATCGCGAGCGCGGTCAGGACGGTGCGGAGCGTGGGCTCACGCTCGGCGGCGTATGCCGCGAGCGCGAGGCTCCCGGCGATCTTCGCGAACTCGGATGGCTGGACCGTGAAGGCGCTGCCGACGGCGATCCACCGGCGCGCGCCGTACTCGGACGACCCGATGCCCAGCACGACCACCAGCGTCACCAGCGAACCGACGTAGAGCAGCGGGGCGAGCCGTCTCAGCCAGCCCAGGTCCAGGCGAGACGTCACCAGCATCGCGGCGATGCCGACGGAGGCGTAGACGAGTTGCTTCACCCACTCGGACGGGAGCGGCGAGACGGGGACGTAGACGGTGCGCACCATCAGCGACCCCGCGGTGACGAGGGCGGCGACGGCGAGCAGCAGCCACGGGTCAGGCGTGAGCCGCTGGAGGATCGCGCGCGTGATCACTGTGCCTCCACCTGTTCCGGCGCGGGCGGCGCGGTTGCGGTGCTGAAGTACGCCTCCAGGATCGCCTTCGCGACGGGGCCGGCGTGCGTGGAGCCAACGCCGTACTCCAGGTAGACCACCACGGCGACCTCCGGGTCCTCGTACGGGCCGAAGCCGATGTACCAGGCGTGCGTGTCGTACTCGCCGTCCGGGTACGGCACCCCGAACTCCGCCGTACCGGTCTTCCCGCCGATGCGGACGCCGGCGGGCACGCCGGTATACGCGGTGCCTGCCGGCAGCGCCGCCGCCAGCATTGCCTCACGGATCACCTCGAAGTGCTCGGCGGAGGCGTCCAGCGTGCCGGTGGTGCGCGGTGTGGTGGTGGCGAAGCGGCCGGCGGCGGTGGCGCCGTGCAGGATCGTTGGCTGTAGGAGCCGGCCGCCGGTGGCGAGGGCGGCGGTGAGCACCGCCATCTGCAGCGGGGTGGTGGTGAGGTAGCCCTGGCCGATGCCGAATGTGTACGAGTCGCCGAGCAACCACGGCTCCCCGATCTCACGCTCTTTCCACGCGCTGTCCGGCACGAGCCCCACCGCCTCGCCCGGGAGGTCGATCCCGGTGGGTTTCCCGAAGCCGGCACGCCGCGCCCAGGCGGCGAGCGTGTCCGCACCCATCCCTTCGAACGGCGCCTGGCTGCCCCACGCTGCGTCGTAGCCACCGGTGAGCAGGTAGAAGTAGACGTCCGAGGAGCGAGCGATGGCGGCGGTCATGTCCACGTTCCCGTGCGCCGCCCAGTCCCGGAAGACGTACACCACGTTTGGGTTGAACTGGTCGCGGATGGTGATCGCGCCCGTGCTGAGGATGCGCGTGTCCTTCGTTGCGATGCCCTCCTCGAGGGCGGCGAGGGCGACGAGCGGCTTGAAGACGGAGCCCGGCGAACGCAGTTCCATGTACGTCCGGTCGACCAGCGGCCGCGCCGGGTCTGTGAGCACCTTCGCGACCTCATCCGGCGTGCCGGTGCTGAACAGGTTTGGGTCGTAGGAGGGCAGGGAGACCGACGCGAGCAACTCGCCGGTGCGGACGTCCATCAGGATCGCCGCGCCACCGGACACCGCGACGGGGCGTCCGGCGCTCCCCGGACGGTTGAGGACGGAACGCCCCCGCTCGATGCCCTCGGCGAGCGCGGCGGCGGCGGCGCGCTGGAGGCGCATGTCGATGGAGAGCGCGAGGTCGGCGCCCGGCGTGGCGGCGGCCTCGCCGAGCAGGTCGACCTCCCGGCCCTGCGGGTCGGCGAGCACGAGGCGGC
The DNA here is from genome assembly GCA_030684635.1 of Dehalococcoidia bacterium. Lineage (GTDB taxonomy): Bacteria > Chloroflexota > Dehalococcoidia > UBA2979 > UBA2979 > W-Chloroflexi-9. The sequence goes on along the minus strand of JAUXUW010000179.1, from coordinate 207 downwards.
GGCCTGGCTGGCCTCGGAGGGCTGCCTCGTACTGCCCCTCCACGCCGGTCAGGCCGATCACGCCGTCGACGTGGTAGCCGGCCGCGACGAGGTCGGCCGCGTCCTCTGGCGGGAGCGCGCCGATGCTGCCCAGGATGTGCGCGAGGGACGGTTCCGAAGCGTAGGCGCGGGCGGGGTTCGCCTGCACGGCGACGCCGGCGTGACCGG
>JAUXUW010000178.1 GCA_030684635.1 Dehalococcoidia bacterium | reverse complement strand
GCGATGCTGCGCGCGCTGCTCGGCGGGCTGCACGAGGCGGTGGTGAACGACGCGCGTGACCCCGGCGGATGGAGCGTGCGCGACTGCCTCGCGCACCTGCTCGACCGCGCGCCGATGCAGCGGCGACGCGTCGAGGCGATGCTCGCGGAACAGCACCCCACGCTCATGAATGAGGACGAGACCGCCAGCCTGGAGGCCTCCGGCTTCCGCCAACTGCCGGTCGCGGTGCTCCTCGACCGGTTCGAAGCGCTGCGCGTCGCGGACGTTGAGCGGTACCGCGCTCTTACGGCCGCCGACCTCGCGCGCACCGGTGAGCATTCGGTGGCCGGCCTCACGACCGTCGCGGAGATGCTGAACCACGTCGCGTACCACGACCTCGACCACCTTCGGTAGGCCGCGGCCACGCTCGCCGCCGTCGCGCACGAGGGCCGCGGGGCGCTGCAGATCTTCTAGCCGTCGCGTCTCGTAGACTGGCGCGTATGGCCCTCATCCCCCTGTTCCGAGACGAAGCGCGCCGCCGAGGCCTCCTGGGCGAGGACGAGCGGGTAACCGCCGACGTGGCGTTCCGTCTCGTGCGGGACATGCCGTACCGGCGTGCCACCGACCGCCAGCCGGAGACCGTGATCCGCGAGTGGACGGGCACCTGCTCCGGCAAGCACTACCTGCTCGCCGCGCTGCTCGAGGAGCTCGGTTACGCGACGATGGTGATCCTCGTGACCCACGAGTTCACCCCTGAGAACTCGCCGTGGCTCCCACCGCACCTGCTCGCGCAGGTCACGGAGCGGCCGGTGCCGGACGTCCACACCTTTCTGCGCATCCAGCACGAGCGTGTCCGCGACGAATGGATGACCGTCGACGCCACCTGGCCGGCCGCCGCCGCGCACCTCGGGATGCCCGTGAACCCGGCATTCGAGGTGGGCGAGGATCAGCAGATCGCGTGCGACCCGATCGAGATCTTCCATGTGCCGGAGGACGAGGACCCGCAGGCGCTGAAGGAGCGCGTGATCGCGTATCACGCCGGCGACCAGGCGGAACGGCGGGACGCCTTCATCGAGGCGCTGTCGGCATGGCTGGCGGCGGAACTGGGCGGCTAACGGGCCACCCCCTAGAATCGCGGCATGAACCAGTCCTGGAAGTCCTCCGCCGCGATCTCCATCGGTGTCGCGATCTTCTTCTACGTCACGCAGATCCGCGGCGAGAACCCGACCCTGTTTGAGGCCATCTCGCTCACCCTGTTCATGTTTTCGATCGCCTTCCTGACCATGCGCATCACCGCGCGACTGGTCGAGGGCTCCATGAAGCGCTGGGGCCCAAAGCCGAAGGCGCCGCCCCCGCCGCCCGGCCCCGCCGTGATCGCGCCCACCTCGGAGCGCATTGAGCACAACCGCCGCCGGCGAGATCGTCGCCGCGAGCGTCGCTAGGTCAGTCGGTCGCTCGCCGCGACGGCGGGAACAGCGCAACGACGCTCGCCCGCACCGCTCTGCCCTTCCGTTCGCGGTGAGCCTGTCGAACCGCCGCCTCGGTTCGACCACGCCTCGATGAGCCACCGCCCGTTCCGCAACGCGGAGCGAGGGCATCGCGAAGGCCCTCGACAGGTGGTGACGACCCTCGCACGCACGGCCCTTCCCATCCGTTCGCGGAGAGCCTGTCGAACCGCCACCTCGGTTCAACCACGCCTCGATGAGCCACCGCCCGTTCCGCAACGCGGAGCGAGGGCATCCCGAGGCCCTCGGCAGGGG
>JAUXUW010000239.1 GCA_030684635.1 Dehalococcoidia bacterium | reverse complement strand
CGTGTGCGACCAGTCCCAGTCGCCCTCCAGCGCCACCCGGTGGAAGTCGATCTCCGGGGCGGTGAGCGTGCTGGCGGCGGCCGAGTCGAGCGGCTCCCCGTCGGTGCGCGCGTGGCGCTCGTCGACCACGCCGTCTTTCCAGAGGTGGCGCTGCACTTGCCATGTGCCGAGGCCGACCAGCACCGAGAGCGCGGCGAGGATCAGGGCGAACAGGGCCAGCGATCGTGGATTGACGCGCATATGACCTCGGAAACAGTGGGATCGCAGTGTCCGCCGGGGATCCCGGTCGGGCAAACCGGGCGAGTCGAGGGGGCCGGGGGCGCGCGTGAAATACGTCTGAAACGTACCGTGCATACTGTGACATCGAGATTCGAGGAGTTCCGCGCCGGCGTTGGGCCAGCGCGGTAGGCGGAAGGGGCGCACGAGGGTATGCCGTACAAGGCCGAATACATCTGGATCGACGGCGCGGAGCCGACGCAGAAGATGCGCTCCAAGACCAAGATCCTGGCGGACAACGAGCAGCCGGGCATCTGGGGCTTCGACGGTTCGAGCACCAACCAGGCCGGTGGCGAGTCGTCTGACTGCGTCCTGAACCCCGTCTTCATGTGCCCTGACCCGATCCGCGGCGGCGCGAACAAGCTCGTGCTGTGCGAGGTCCTGCTCCCCGGCACGAACAAGCCGCACCCGACCAACAAGCGCGCCGCGCTGGTCGCCACCGCGAAGAAGTACGCGAAGCACGACACCTGGTTCGGCATCGAGCAGGAGTACACGTTCTTTGAGGGCATCCGCCCGCTGGGCTGGCCAGACAACGGCTTCCCGGCCCCGCAGTTCGGCTACTACTGCGGCGTCGGCGCGGACGAGATCTTCGGCCGCGAGATCGTGGAGGCGCACTCGGACGCCTGCATCGCCGCGGGCCTCATGATCGCCGGCACCAACGCGGAGGTCATGCCCGCACAGTGGGAGTTCCAGATTGGCCCGCTGGGGCCGGTGGAGTGCTCCGACCACATGTGGATGGCGCGCTGGCTGCTCTACCGCATCGCGGAAGACTTCGGCGTGACGGCGACCCTGAACCCGAAGCCCGTCGCGGGCGACTGGAACGGTGCCGGCGCTCACACCAACTTCTCCACGACCGAGACCCGCGACGCCGCTGACGCCTGGTCGTACATCGACCGCGCCTGCAAGGCGCTGGGCGAGAAGGCGGCGCTGCACGTCGCCAACTACGGCGACGGCATCGAGCGCCGCCTGACCGGCCGCCACGAGACCGCCCCGTGGAACAAGTTCTCCTACGGCGTCTCCAACCGCGCCGCCTCGATCCGCATCCCGTGGCAGGTCGGCGTGGCGAAGCGTGGTTACATCGAGGACCGCCGCCCGAATGCGAACATGGACCCGTACGTGGTGACCCGGCTCATCACGGACACGGTCTGCGCCGCCTTCGAGGCGACCGAGAAGGCCCCCGCGAAGCGGGCCGCCGCGAAGAAGTAGGCGTCAGCCTGGTACACACGACGGGGCGGCCGCCAGGCCGCCCCGTCTGCTTGTCCTGAGGCCGGTCAGTCGACCGCTGCCGCCACGTCAGGCGTCGAACGCAGGCGCCGGCGCCTCGCCCGCGATGATCAGGGGCACCAGCATCTCCGCGGGGCTCAGGCCGGAGTGCCCGGAGCGCATCCGCCGGTAGCCCGCCTGCCCCCGCAGTCCGGCGAAGCGCAGCGTCGCGGTGCCCATCGAGATGCTCACATACTGACCGACGCGGTCGCGTGTGGGCGTGCTCCACGGGTCGGCGCCCAGCAGCCCGATCTCCTCGAACTCAGCGGCGGTGAGCAGGACGAACCAGCGGCCAAAGCGCTGCCGGAACCCGGCCGCGAAGGAGGATTCTCGCCCGCGGCTGACGTGCCAGAACTGGACGCGCATGTCGCCGGCCGGAGGCGCGGTCAGGTCATCCAGCAGCGGGTCGTCCTCCTCCAGTTCAAGGTGCGGCTGCATCTGGAGGTGGCCGTGGTCCGCCGTGCCGATGATCCGGTACGTCCGTCCCAGTTCCGCGAGTTCCCCGCTGAGCCGCTCCAGCACGCGGTCGAGCCGGTCGGAGGCGTCCCGCGAGGCGGCGCCGGCGGCCCCGTGCTCGTGCGCCTCCCGGTCGGGCGAGGAGGTGTACCAGTAGGTGAAGGTGGGGCCGTCCGCGTCCATGATCCGGCGCGCGATGATCTGCGCGGCCTCGGTCAGCCGCCCGTAGCCGATGCGCTCCGCCGTGCCGGCCATGTAGCAGGTGAACGGTGACTCCACGATGTCGGCGGGGAGCACCAGCGCGGCGCTGCGCGTCATCAGCGGCAGCATCGGCTCGGCGGGGCACAGGTCGCGCACGGTGACGCCCAGCCGGTCGAGCGATACGCCGTCCGTCGCGCGGTCGTGCGCGAACACCGTCGCTGGCGCCTGCAGCGAGGGGACATGCACCCACCACCCCGTGACCGCGTGCGTGGAGGGGTACTGCGCCGTCGCGATCGAGGTCACCGCGCTCGTCGTGGTGGAGGGGAACGGGGCGTGGATCGAGCGCAGCGTGTGCTGCCGGATCCAGGAGCCGCGCGGCATCGCGTCCACCGACTCGATCCCCAGGCCGTCCGCGAGCAGCAGGATGATGTGGTCGGCGCCCACGAGGTGGGCGGCGACCGATCGGACGTGGTCGTTCAGCGGCACGGTCACGCCGCAGGCGTGGGCCACGCCTCGGATCACGTCGATGAAGGCCATGTGGTCAGGCGACGGGCGCACCAGGGCGCCCGTCGTAAAGGCCTCGATCAGTCGGTCGCGGTCGGACACCCGGCCAGCCTCTCTGGCTCAGGCGTCACTCTAACGGTTCCGCGGCAGCGTGTGCGGGATCCCCGGCGACGAGTCGTGGCTCCCGGGTCATGGGTAGCGGTACTCGCGGATCGGCCGCCAGACCCGCCAGATGATGAGCGTCGCCACGATCGCGATCCCCGCCCCCATCTGCATCGTGCTCGGCGCCCCGATCGAGGCGGACCAGAAGCCCACCCAGATCGTGCCGATGTTGTTGGCGGTCTGCGCGGTGAGGATCATGAAGGAGTAAGCGCGGCCGCGCATATGGTCCGGCGTGGTCAGTTGCACGGTCGTCTCGCGCACCGCCACCGTCACCGCATCCGTGCCGCCCAGGAGCGCGATCATGAGCGCACCCAGCGCCAGGTTCGGCACGCTCCCGAAGCCGAAGAGCACCATCGCATATGCGAGCGAGGCGTACAGGACCAGCATGCCCTTCGCCCGGTAGCCGGCAAACGCGATCGCCGCGAACGAGCCAAACACGGCGCCCGCGCTATTCGCCGCGCTCAGCACGCCCACGGCGCCCGCGCCGCCTCGGAACAGGCCACGCGCCAGCACCGGCATGATCTCGCGGTAGAAGGAGACCACGGTGATGCCGCTGTCCAGCAGGAACAGGCCAGGCAGGATCGGGTGACGGCGGACGAAGCGGAAGCCTTCGATCACGCGCTCCAGCGTCGACCCTTCGGAGGCGTTTTCGGCGCGGCCGCGTGCGTGGATCGCCATCGGCAGCAGCGCGGCAGGCAGGATGACCGCCGCGGCGATGAAGAACGAGGTGGTGAGGCCGAACGCCTCCGCCACGCCCGCAAACAACAACGGCGCGAAGATCATCGCGACGTTCTGCGTGGCGCGGTCGGTGGTGACGGCGAGCATGATGTGGCGCGCCGGGACAACCACCGCCGTCATCGCGCCCCGGGCAGGCTGCGCCATGGTGTGGGTGGCGGCGGTGATCGCCACCGCGATGTAGACGTGCCACGTCCGCAGGAGGTCGTTGGCGGCCAGGATGCCGCAGGCCAGGATCACGGACATCGTGATCATGTTCACGATGAACAGCACCCGCTTGCGGTCGAAGTGGTCCGCGACGGTGCCGCCCCACAACAGGGCGGGGATCTGCACGAACAACTGCACGAGGCCGATCAGTCCCAGTTGCGCTGCCGAGCCGGTGGTGTCGAACAGCCACTGGGAAAGCGTCAGGAACCGCAGCCAGAAGCCGACCACGTAACAGAATGTGGCAAGCCAGTGCACGCGGTAGTCGCGGTAGCGCAGCGCCTCCCACGGCTTCGGCTTGCCACCCGGCGGCGTGGCCTGCGGGTCAGCGGTCGAGCTGCTCACGGAGCGCCTCCAGGGTCGTCGCGGGCAGGTCACAGACGAAATTGCGGCACACGTACGCGCCGGTCACAGAGCGCCCCTCAAGCACGGGCAGCGCGCCCTCCTCGCCCGGCGCGAGGAGCACCGCGGGAAGGTAGCGTGCCGCGACCTCGCGCTCGAATGGGGCGCGCGCCTGGGGCGTACCGCTGATCGCGATCTCCCGACGCTCGGCCAGGAGGAGTTCGACGGCCTGGAGGACGGAGCCGAACCCGGTGGCGGCACGCTCCAGTTGTCCGGCCACGCCGCTCACGACCTCCAGCGTCACGCCCTCCCAGTCGTCGCGGGCGAAGTACCGCCCGAGCCAGAACGCCAGCAGCGCCATCGCCCCATTGCCGCCGGGCGTGGGCGAGTCGAAGTACGGCTTCTGGCGGAGCAGCAGCGCCTCGCCATCGAGCGGCGCTTCGAAGAAGCCGCCGCCCTCGTCGTCATGGAAGCGCGCCCGCGCCGCCTCGAACAGTTCGACGGCCCAGTCCAGGTGCGCCCGCTCGCCGGTGGCGCGGTACAGGTCGACCAGCCCGAGGCCAACGTACGCGTAGTCCTCCAGCAGCCCGTCCACCTTCGCCACGCCCGCCTTGTAGGCGTGCAGCAGCCGGCCCTCGCGCCACATCGTGCCCTTCAGGAAGGACGCGATCCCGCGCGCGACCTCCAGCCGCGCCGGCTCGTCGAGGATGCGCGCGGCCTCCGCGAACGCGCCGAGCACGAGGCCGTTCCATGACGTCAGCACCTTGTCGTCCAGGCCGGGCCGGGTGCGCTGCTCCCGCGCCTCCAGCAGCCGGGCGCGGATGCCGGGCAGGCGCGCCTCCACCGCCGCGACGGAGAGGCCGAGGTCGCTCGCCACGTCTGCGAGCGGACGCGGGCGGCTGAGGACGGTGCGGCGGCCGAACTCCGGGTGGTGCGGGTCTTCGAAGTTTCCCTCGGGGGTGACGGCGTAGACCGCCCGCGCGAGCGCGCCGTCGTCGGCGCCGAGCACGGCGTCGACCTCCTCGGGCGTCCAGACGAAGAACTTGCCCTCGATCCCCTCGGAGTCGGCGTCCTGCGCCGCAGTGAACCCGCCGGCGGCGTCGCGCATCTCCCGCTCGAGGTAGTCGAGCGTCTCGCGCGCCACCGTCGCGAACGTCTCGTCGCCGCTCACCTGGTAGGCGTGGAGGTAGAGGCGGGCGAGCGAGGCGTTGTCGTAGAGCATCTTCTCGAAGTGCGGGACGAGCCACATCGCATCCACGGAGTAGCGGGCGAAGCCGCCGCCCAGGTGGTCGTACATCCCGCCCGCCCACATCTGCCGGCAGGTGTGCAGCACCATCTCCGTCGCGCTCATGCTCTCGCCGGCGTTCCCGGTGCGGGCGTCGTGCATCAGCAGGAACTCGAGGTTGTGCGGGCTGGGGAACTTCGGCGCGTGGCCGAAGCCGCCCCACTCGACGTCGAAGAGCGACCGGAGCATCTGCACCACGCTCGTCGTGACCTCTGCGGAGACCGCCCCGGCACCGTCGTTTGCGCGGTCGGTCGCCTCGCGCAACTGGGAGGTGATGCGCTCCGCCGAGGCCAGCACCCCCTCGCGGTTGTCGCGCCACGCGGCGGCGACGCTCTGCAGCAGGCGCGGGAAGCCGGGACGTCCGTAGCGGTCGTCCGGCGGGAAGTAGGTGCCGGCGTAGATCGGCCGCAGGTCGGGCGTCAGGAACACCGTCATCGGCCAGCCGCCCTGCCCGGTGAGGGCCTGCGTGAACGTCATGTAGACCGAGTCGACATCCGGGCGCTCTTCCCGGTCGACCTTGTTGTTCACGAACGACTCGTTCATCTGTGCCGCGATCGCGGGGTTCTCGAACGACTCATGCGCCATCACGTGGCACCAGTGGCAGGCGGAGTAGCCCACGGAGAGCAGGATCGGGCGGTCCTCCGCGCGGGCGCGCGCGAACGCCTCCTCGCCCCACGGATACCAGTCCACGGGGTTCTCGGCGTGCTGGAGGAGGTAGGGGCTCGTCTCGCGCGCGAGGCGATTCATGGGGCGGTCCGTCCCGTCAGACGTGCCACGGTAGCACCTGCCTCCGTATCCTCGGTGGGCCACACGAGAGGGCGCGCATGACCACTACCGCCACCACGGTCCGCTTCGCGCGGCCGGAGGACGCCCCGAGCATCGTCGCGTTCATCCGCGGCCTCGCGGAGTTCGAGCACGAACCGTTGGAGCAGGTGCACGTCACCGAGGCAGACATCCTCCGTGACGGCTTCGGTGACCGGCGGCTGTTCGAGGCGTTGATCGCGGAGCAGGACGGCGCGCCGGTTGGCTTCGCGCTGTTCTTCCCGCACTACTCCACGTGGGAGGGGCGGGCCGGGCTGTACGTCGAAGACCTCTACGTTGTCCCGGAGGCGCGCGGTGGCCGCGCGGGGCACGCGCTGCTGGCCGCGCTCGCCCGCGTCGCGCACGAGCGTGGATGGCCGCGCCTGGACCTCTCCGTGCTCGACTGGAACCCGGCGCGCGCGTTCTACGAGGCGCACGGGATGGCCCACCAGGCGGAGTGGCTGCCGTACCGGATGGAGGCGGATGCGATCGCGCGGCTCGCTGCGGAGACGCCGCCGCTCGCCT
>JAUXUW010000236.1 GCA_030684635.1 Dehalococcoidia bacterium | reverse complement strand
CGGCACTCGCGCTGCTGTTCGGGTCGCTGGCGGGGCCGGGGACGGCGAACGCCGCAGTGGCGGCGCTGGCGCCGGGTGAGCGGAGGCCGCGCCCGCCGATCTTCTCGCCCACGGCGCTGCTGCCCGCGGTGGTGTTCCTGGCGATGACTACGCCGTGGGGCGCGATCAACGCCTTCCTGCCGCTGTTCGCGGAGGAGCGCGGGCTGGGCAACGCCGGCCTGTTCTACTCCTTCGTCGCGATCGCGCAGCTAGCGGCGCGTGCCCTTGCGGGGGCGGTCTCCGACCGCTTCGGCCGAGGCGCGGTGGTGATCCCGGCGCTGTGCTTCGGCGTGGTCGGCCTGACGCTGCTCTCCACGGCGCACAGCCAGACGTGGATGCTGGCGGCCGCGCTGTTCATTGGCCTGGGTCTGGCGGGGACGCAGACGGCGATCGTGGCGCTGGTCGTGGACCGCACCCCCTCCGCCTCGCTGGGGTCGGGGATGGCGACGTTCACGATGGCGTGGGACGTGGGGCAGGTGATCGGCAGCATCGGCCTGGGTGTGCTTGCGGGCGCCACGTCGTACTCGGTGGTGTTTGCGGTATGCGCGTTCTCGCCGATGATCGGGCTGGCGCTGTTCATCCTGCGCGTGCGGATCCCGCCGGCGCCACCGGCGGCTCCTGTGCCTCCCGCCGCCGGGCCTCAGACCTCGAACGCGTCGCCGTAGCGCTCGGCGTGCTCCGCGCGGAGCCGCGCGAGGCGTTCGATGGCGGTGGGCGCGTTCAGCGGGCCGGAGAGCATGACGTACGCGTCCTCGTGGTTGTCCTTGTAGTAGTCCTTCAGCGTGCCGGCGCGGCGGAAGCCGAAGTGGTCGTACAGCCGCTGGGCGCGCTCGTTGCTGACGCGGACCTCGAGCACGATCTCGTTCAGTTCCGCCGCGTTCGCGAGCGCGAAGCAGTCCAGCATCAGCGCGTGGCCGAAGCCGCGGCCCTGCTCGCGCGGGTCGACGGCGATGGTGACGAGGTGCAGCTGGTCGATCATGTACCACACCCCCATGAAGGCGAGGATGCGGTCGCGGGGCTCCGGCATGATCCGCCGGGCGAGCGCGGTCATCGGGCTGCCGGGCGGGTCGCGTTCCTCGTGGTCGGCGAGGACGCGGTACTGGGCGAAGGCGTTCTCCAGTTCGCTCTCGAACACGCGGGAGGGCCATGCGTCCTCGTACGCCTCGCTCTCGATGCGACGGACGGCGGCGACATCGTCGCGGTGCATGTCGCGGATGAGGAGGCGGTGGGAGGACATCGCCCGAGTGTAGCCAGCGGGGGCGGTGCGGGGGCTGCGAGGGGACGCGGTCCGCGGATCGGGGAAGCCGGGCAGCGACCGGCCGGGTGCGGGTCAGGCGTTCACCGCTCCGTCCCCCGGTGAGGGCGGGGCGGCGCTAGTCGTCTGGTGTCTGTTCAGCCTCGGCCGTCGCCCCCTCGGGCAGTGGCCGTTGCATGACGAAGTACGAGGTCTCCGGCCGGCCCAGGTGCTGGATGCCGGACAGCGACCACCCTTCCTTGCCGAGCGCCGTCAGGTAGCGGGCGAGGAACGAGGTGCGGTGCTCTCCGCTCTTGCGAAGGAACTCCACCCCGTCCGCGCTGATGCGCCCGCGCGTGTCGACGTAGGCGACGCGATACTCCCATCGGTCCATGGCTAACCTCCTCAGATTCGAATTGCTTCGAGGAGTAGCAGGACGCCTGATCCAGACCACCGCCCATCTCCAGGCCCTCATTCGGGCACGCGAGGGAGATGAATGCGGCCCGCCCGCTGGAAGGCTCCTCGGGCCTTCACGGGGGCGGCGGCCGGTCGCTGCCGGCCAGATCCATCATGACACCGGGCACAAGACTCGGCGTCTCTCTCAGGGGTGATTCGCGCCGCCCTCATTGCCTGCACGACGAGCGTCACCTCACCATCGACATCATAGAACAAGCGTTCTACCGTCCGGGGTACCGCATGGATAGCCGTGCGGCGGGGGAAGGAGCACGCGGATGGCTCGGCGAGTAGCGGAGGTGGTGGTCGCGCCGGACGGCGCGGACGCGGAGATGGCGGACGACGCGTTCGCGGACGGCCCGGGCGGGACGTTCGAGGACGACCTGCGGACGGACGACGACGGCTACGGCCTGCCGGACGAGGTGCAGGCGGAGTTGGAGGCGCTGGCGGCGGCCGACCTGGACGGCGGCGGCGAGATGGAGCAGGCGCTGGCGCAGACACAGCGCGAGCTGGCGCAGCAGCGCACCCTCACGCGCCAGGCGGTGGAGCGCTACCGCGAGGCACTGCTGGCGTCGGAGCCGGAGCTGCCGCCTGACCTCGTGCGGGGGGAGACGCTGGAGGAGGTGGACGCGGCGGTGGAGGCCGCGCGTCGGACGGTGGCGCGGATCCGGGAGCGGATGGAGACGGAACGCGGCAAGGGGTTCCCAGTGGGTGCGCCGGCGCGTGGCGCGGGGCTGGCGACCTCTGGCCTGACGCCGGTGGAGAAGATCACGCGCGGGCTGCAGCAGCGCATGCTCGCATAGCGTGCGGACAGGCAGACGGCCCCGGCATGCCGGGGCCGTCTGCGGCCGCTCATTCGGGCGGGAGCCGTTGGAGCCTGTCTAGTGGACCGGAGCCGCTGAGACGTTCATCTTCAGCGACGTGGTGATCTTGCCCTCGAGCGTGTTGCAGAGGGGGCAGGTGCAGGAGTCTACCTCCAACGAGGCGTAATGCTCCATGAGCGCGGGGTCGGTGACCTCGAGTTCGATCGCGACGTCGATGTGCTCGACGCGGGTGGGGAACTGGGCCATCTTCGCGTCCAGGGTGGCGTAGGCGCGGGTGACCTCTTCGTCCTTCAGCAGCTGGTGGTTGAGCAGCGCGCCCAGGGTGCAGTTGCCGAGGGCGATCAGCAGCAGTTCGACCGAGGAGAAGTCGGTCGGGCCGCCGTCCGCGGCGAGTTCACGGACGTTGGTGAACTCTCGGCCGCGCGTGTGGAAGACGACGCGCTTGCGGTCCTGGTAGTCGGCGGTGACGGTAGCCATCGATGCTCTCCCTCTCGCGCGTCCATCGAGGGCGGCGCGATGCGTGGCGGGGAGCATAACGAAATCGAGGGTGCAGTACCAAGTCGCTCGCCGCGACGGGCAGGAGGTCGCTCGCCGCGACGGGCAGGGGGTTGGCGCGGTGCTCCCGGTGGGCCCTCGATACTGCGGGGGGCGGCCCCTCCCCTGCCCCTCGCCTGCGCGGGGAGGGGATGAGATTCGATGGGGTTCCACCCCATCGAGGCTTCGCCCCGGGTCGCTCGCCGCGACGGGCGGGGGCTGCCGCCGTCGGGGATGTGGACGTCGGTACAGGCGAGCGGCGGGCCATCCCGCGAAACTCGAGTGTCACGGCTACGGCGGGGGGTCGCTCGCCGCGACGGGCGGGGGCTGCCGCCGTCGAGGACGTGACGTCGGTGCAGGCGAGGGGGGCGGCCCCTTCCCTGCCCCTCCCCTGCGCGGGGAGGGGGATGAGATTCGATGGGGTTCCACCCCATCGAGGCTTTGCCCGAGCGCTCGCCGCGACGGGCGGGGGCTACCGCCGTCGAGGATGTGGACATCGGTGCAGGCGACGGGCAGGGGGCTCGGAGCGGCGCCATGGTAGGCGTCACGCCGAGCCCCGTGTCCTGCCTCGCGCGTTAGTAGCGGGCGATGCCCAGGACGCCCTGGTGCTGGGTCAGCGCCCGAGGGTCGCGGGTGATGATGATCTCGGCGGCCTGGTCCAGGGCGGCCAGCAACAGCGCCTCGATTTCGATCGGGTCGTGCTCCGGGCTGTAGGAGCGCGCATCCACGGCGGTGCCGAAGTGGTCCACGGCATCCTCGTGCAGGATGAGCGTGCCGAGGCGGCCCTGCTCGCAGGCGGCGAGCCCGGCCTTGATGCCGCCCATCGCCCGCTCGCCGTGCTCGCCGGAGAACCAGGCGGCGGCGGCGAGGTCGCCCAGGCGCTGTTGCTCGGTCACCACGAGGCCCGTGAGGTGGGTCGAGCGGGAGCGCTCGTCCTGCGTGGGGTCGAGCGCCGGGGCCTCGACCACGGCCGCGCGCAGCGGCTCGGAGAGCCGCCCGAGGATCGCGGAGCGCGCCTCGTCCACGCCGGCGAGGATGATCATTTCGCCCGGCGCGGCAAACTGCGCGATCTCCTGCGCGGCGTCCGCGGCGAAGATGGCACGGTGCGCCTCCACCTGCTGCTCCACGCGGTTCATGGCGTGTCCGCCCGCGCCGTCGATGGAGCCCTTGCCCTCGCGCTTGGTGCGCTGCTGGTGCTTCTCCAGCCGGGAGGACGGTGAGATGGCGTCCGTGTCCTCCACGACCGCGTAGCGGACGCGGCTCAGTTCAACCTCGCGCAGGCTGGCGGAGACCAGCACGGCGGGGCGGCCGGACAGGTAGCGCGTGCGCACGATCTCGAACAGCGCGGGCCGATCGCCGATGTCGACGGCGTTGCGAGGCGCGACGGGGGCTTCGAGCGTGAACAGCACGCCGTCCTCCGCGGCGCCGGCGTAGATCAGGCCGGCGGCGCCGTGTGCGGTGGCGCGTTCCACGGCTTCTTCCAGCGCGGCAGCGTCTTCGTCCAGCGAGCGCCGGGTGGCGTGGCTCGGGTCCGGGTGTCCTCGGTCGATCGCCTCGCGCACGGCCTGGCCGAGCATGCGGAGGGCGACGGGCCGGCCGTCGCCGCCGACGCCGAGGTCAATAGTGGCGGTGAGGACGGGGACGGTGCCCGTTTCGAGCGCTCGGAGCGCGCTGATGAGGCCATCGATGCTGATGTCCTGGTCGCTGGTCATGACTCTCCCTGTCCATCGGGCGGCTGCCCGTGCGTACCGCTCTAGCGTACCGGATGGCCCGGCACCGTCCCGATACGAACGTCCCACGGCCGGGGTGACCGTTGGCAGACGGAGGGGGCGAGGGGCAGGGGGAGGGGCAGGGGGAGGGGGAGGGGGTTAGGTGCGAGCGGGCGTCGGGAGTTCCTCGACGGCGTCGATCTCCTCGAACACCTCTTCGAGGCGGCGACGGAGCGCGGGCGGGAGGGATGCGACGGCGCCCTCCGCTTCCCACCGTGCATCTTCCACCGCCAGCGCCGCCTCCTCGGACGGCGCTTCGACGTCCGTGGTCAGGTAGCCGGCGACTGACCAGAGGCGGGTGATGCGGTAGGTGGGCATGGGTGGGCTCCTAGTCGCGGATGGGGAGTGGAAACTTGGCAGTGAAGCCCAGTCTAGTCTCGACTCCCTGGCGCCGCGCTTCGTCGCCAAGCTCGCGCTCATACTCGATCTGTCCGAGGAACCGGCTCTTCAGATCTCCGTACGGTTCCTCCCACCAGCCACGTTGGCGCACGAGCGACCGTGGTCCGATCTCCTCCGTGTGCAGTCGCTTCTCGACTTCGGTCGAAAGTGCTTCGAAGGCCTTCTCGATAATCCCCGGTGCCCATTCCGTCGCCGTGTTTCGGAGTTTCTCCGAGTCCGCCGCGCTGAAATAGACCAGATGACCCTGGCCATCAGGGGGAGTCCCCGTGATCTCGTGAATCAGGCGTGACACGCAGGCCACGAGTGGGAAACGAAGATAGTCGGCCCATGAGTGTTTGCCGCGCCGTGTTGCTGTGTAGGCCTCGGCGAGGCGATAGAGCTGATGGGCGAAGAGGATCTGCTCCGCGCGGACGCGCTCGGGGAAGACTCTTTCGTATCGGTCGTCCGACGAGAAGATGGCGCCTGCACTCTCGGCGGCTTCGGTCGGTTGCCCGAGGAAAGCGAGGCATGCCTGTGCGGCATCTTCCTTGGCCAGCTTCCTCACCTCGCCATCTCCTTCGAATGGCTCGCGGGCATCCTTCCGCTTGTACTCGGTCGCCCAAACTCCGCGCTTGTACTCGAAGAACCACGCTGGCCTTAGTAACTGGAACTCTCCGTGCAACCGCTTCTGAAGGTCATCCGTCGACTTCAGGTCGGACTCCTTCATCCGGTTCTGCGTGTTGCTGGCCCGGGCAATCTGCCTGGCCATCGCGTCGTAGTTGGATGCCTCGAGGATCCGAAGCAGCACGCGAACGCCGGACAGATTTTGGCGTCGGCTGACACTGTGGAGTGTCACGGTCGTCTGGCACCCATTGACGATCTGGAAGTTGTTGGCGGTGATCTTGATCGTGTCTACGCCGCGACGACCGGTCGGCTTGGACACACCCTGAGAGACTGCGGTTACCCCATTGTTGAACAGGAAGAAGTTGACTCGATCTTCGCTTTCGAGCTTCTCGCGCATCTCCTTGTTTGGTGTAGTTGTTGGGCTTAGGTAGTAGCGGGGATTGTGCCTGAACAGGTTCGTTCGGTACTGATCGAACAACCCCACCAACTGATCAGCGGGTACGGTCGCGGTCACCGTTCGGTAGCCTCCCGCGGTGCGGTGTTCGAAGTAGTCCGCAGCGCTGAGCTCGAACGTAGCCGTGATCGGTTCTTCGTCGATGACCCGGATCTCACGTGCGAGCCGCTCAACGTCATATACGTCGTAGGTGCAGGGGTAGGTGTACTCACCCACCTGGACACTTGGATAGCGTTTCGCAAGCCCTCGAAGGTCGCTTTCGAAATTCGCGATGTCGGAGGTGACCAGACGAAACCGGACTTCGAGGTTCTCGAGCTTCAATCGCTCAAGCTCCGAGGCCCGCTCTTGCGCTTCTGTGTTCGCGCTCCTTCTTCCTTCTGGGTCGAACAGCATCTCGAAACCGTGCCGGAGCTTCAGGAGGTCCTCGACCTCAGCCTCGGTGTCCTTCGATTGGACAAGCAGCAGGAACGGCTCCGACGCATCTGGGTCGATATGCCAGCCGTCGATTCCCTTGTCGCCGCCCCCATCAATCCTCGTTACGGCGCGTACATCTTCCTTGGACAAGCCGTACTCCCAGAGGAGTTGCCCAACGGCCCAGTCGCGGAAGGAGGCGTTTTTGGAACGCCCGGGAGGGCGCCAGTCAGCGAGGAAAGGGTCAATGAGGTCGAGTGCAGCGTCCCGGCGTCCACGTTTCGTTTGCGATCTGGCCATTGCTCGCCTCCGACCTGATTCTACGGACCAGGTCCAGCGTTCCCTGACACATGCTGCCAAGCACCCCTCTGACGACCTCGGACGACTGCCTACGGTGGCTGGCACGGGAAGGGGGTGCGCGGATGGCGCTGACGCTGGCGGAGGGGGCGAAACTCTCCAACGATGTGCTGCTGGAGGGGGTGATTGAGACGGCGATCGTGGAGTCGCCGGTGCTGCAGCGGCTGCCGTTCATCGAGATCGTGGGGAACGGGCTGACGTACAACCGGGAGAACGCGCCGGCGACGGCGGGGTTCTATGCGGTGGGCGAGACGTGGGACGAGGACACGCCGACGTTCACGCAGGCGACCGCGACGCTGAAGATCCTGGGCGGGGACGCGGACATCGACCACTACCTGGCACGCACGAGGAGCAACGTGCAGGACCTGGAGGCGGCGATCGTCGCGCTGAAGGCGAAGGCGGTGCAGCGCGCCTTCGACGACACGTTCATCAACGGCAGCACCGTCGCGGACGCCGACTCGTTCGACGGCCTCGACCGGCTGTGCGCGGCGGGGCAGACGGTGGGGCTGGGCGACGACGGCGGGCCGCTGACGCTGTCCGCGCTGGACGAGGTGATCGACCGGGTGCGCGGCGGGAAGCCGGACCTGCTGCTGATGTCGCGCCGGACGCGTCGGGCGCTGAACGCGCTGGGCCGCGCGACGGGGAGCGGGGTGATCGAGCAGGACCGGGACGCGCTCGGACGGATGGTCGCGTACTACGACGGCATCCCGATCGGGGTGTGCGACACGATCGCGGACGACCAGACGGTGGGCGCAAGTGAGGACTGCTCGACGGTCTACGCGCTGCAGTTCGGGGAGGGCGCGGTGGCGGGCCTGACGGGGCCGGGCGGGCTGACCGTGGACCGCATCGGCGCGCTGGAGACGAAGGACGCGACGCGCATCCGCGTGAAGTGGTACTGCGCGCTGGCGCTGTTCAACGAGAGCAAGCTGGCGCGCCTGGTGGGCGTGCGGCCGGCGGGGGCGTAGCGCGATGGCGGACGTGCGCATCGACGCGAACGGCGTGCCGAAGGGCGCGGTGGTCGAGCAGGCGGCCACGGTGCTGCATCGCAGCGGCGTGACCGAGGTGGACGCAGGCGACCCGGCGTCCACCTCGGACGGGGTGGACGCGGCGGGGTTCCTCGCCGTGGACTTCGACCTGGACGTGACGCTCGGCGGCGCCGACCCGCTGCTGGAGGTGACGCCGCTGTTCCTCGACCCCGTCGCGGAGTCGTGGTTCCGCGGCGAGTCCGCGTTCTTCACCGCGAGCGGGCGGTACCGCCTGCGGACGGAGGCGCGCGGGGCGACGGTGTTCCTGGCGGTGACGGCGCTGGAGGGCGACACGCCCACTCTGGACCTGGATGTGTGGGCGAGCGTGTCCTGAGCGCGCGGGGCGCGTGGCGCAGGACGCGGGGAGCGGGGGTGACGACGATGGACCTGGAGACGATGCGCACGAGGGTGCGCGTGGACCTCCGCGACACCGACCCGGAGTCGGAGCGGTGGCCGGACGAGACGCTGGACCGGCACATCGAGCGGGCGGTGCACGACCTCTCGCTCGCCGCACCGCGCGAGGCGACGGCGACGCTGACGGCGGCCGGTGCGTCGCGCGACCTGTCGCTCGCGGGCCTCGGCGACCGCGTGGCGATCGAGGCGGTGGAGTGGCCGATGGGCCGCTACCCCGCGTCGTTCGTGCCGTTCTCGTCGTGGGGGGAGACGCTGACGCTGCTGGTGGACGGCGTGCCGGCCACGGACGACGACGTGCTGGTGCGGTACTCCGCGCTGCACACGCTGGACGCGGAGGGGACGACGCTGCCGGAGCCGTTGCAGGACCTCGTCGCGACGGGGGCGGCGGCGTACGCGGCGATCGAGTGGGCCTCCTACGCCACGAACCGCGTGAACGCGGGTGGCGACGACACCTGGCGGCGCTACCACACGTGGGGACAGGAGCGGCTCGCCGCGTTCTCGCGCGCGCTGGCGAAGCACGGCCGGGAGCGCCGGCTGAAGTCGCGTCGCCTGTACGTGGCGGCGGTCGCCGGCCTCGGTGGCCGCACGCTGGAGGGCTGACGGCGGTGCTGTCGATCTTCTCGGCGCTGCTCGCTGCGCAGCGCGCGCCCAGCGTCACGCCGCACCTGGTGGTGCGGCTATTCGACCGCGACCTGGGCGTGCCACGCCTGCGCTTCGAGCGCTGGGTCGAGGGCGAGGAACCGGACGGGCCGTGTGCGGCGGCGGTGCCGGCGGACGGCGCGCTGCTGCGCGCGCGCATCGACCCTGCGACGGGTGCGCTCTCCCATCAGCGTGTTGAGACGCCCTCGGCGAGCGCGGACTTCGACGACTGGACGGCGGTGGGCACGGTGGTAGCGGCGGCCCGCCTTGGCCTCGGCGCGGCGGGGACGCGGGCGCTGCTCGCGACGGTGGCGGTCGGTGGCGTGGCGGTCGAGGTGCGCGAGAGCACGGACAGCGGCGCGACGTTCGGGTCGCCCTCGACGGTGGCAACGGCTGGCAGCGCGGTGACGGCGGTCGCGTGCGGCGTGCGGAGCGACGGGACGGCGGCGGTGGTCTGGGCGGCCGGTGGCGTGGTGTACGAGGTGCGGCGCAGCGGCACCGGGTCGTGGACCTCGGCGGCGGCGTGGACGCGATCACTGGCGGCCGTGAGCGGCCTGGCGATGACGGACTCCGGCGACTGGGCCGTGGCGGTGAGCGGCGAGGACGACGACGCCAACGCTGGCGCGTGGACGGTGCGCCTGGGGTCGGGCGCCGGCGGGCCGCCCGGGGCGTGGTCGGTGCTGCAGCCGGTCGCGACGGCGTCCCCCGGCACGGGCGTGACGTACCTCGTCACGGGCGCGGCGGTCGCCGGTGGCCCGCGCGTGGCCCTGGTGGAGTCGTACGACGGCACGGCGTCCGGGACGGGCGCTTTCGACCAGGTGTTGATGGCGACGGCGGTGGTGGGGACGGCGTGGGAGACGGGCGTGTGGCGCGAGCCGGCGCCGTTCGCGCACGCCTCGGCGCACGGTCTCGCACTGGCGGCGGGCGGGGTGCACGCGTACCTCGGCGCGCCGGATGGCGTCTGGCACGCGGAGATGGCGGAGGGGCAGGCGCTCCTCGGTGACGACGTGGTCGAGGCGCGCTACGAGGCGGGCGGCGCCGATGGCGCGCCGGCCGAACGGCTGCGGCTGCGCCTGCGCAACGACGATGGCCGGTACGCCCTCGGCGTTGCGTCGCTGGCGCTCTCGCCCGGCGGCGAGGTGTGGTTCGAGCCGGGCGCGATCACCGGCAGCGGCGCGGCGACGGCCGCCGGGCGCGTGCTGTGGATCACCTCGGTGCGGCGCACGCGCGAGGGCGGGCGCGCGTTCGTGGAGGTGGAGGCGGAGGGTGCGTGGGGCCGCCTCGCGCGGTGGCGTGCGCCCTCGCAGCGGACGTGGGCGGCGGGCGAGGCGTATGTGACGGAGATCGCCGCCGCGCTGGCGAGGCGGGCCGGGGTGGTGCTGGCGGTGTCGGGCGCGTCCGGCACGGCTCTCGCGCACCAGCCCGCGTTCACGCTCCGCGCCGGCGAGAGCGCGGCGACCGCCCTCGCACGGCTGCTCGCGAAGACGCCGGACGCGCTGCGGGCGCGCGGGTGGACGCTGACGCTCACCGAGCCGGAGCCGGACGATGCGGTGACCGAGGCGTACGGGACCGCGCATCCCCTCGTCGCGGCGGGCGTGGTGCAGGTGACCGCGGACGAGGGCTGGGTGCGCGTCTTCGGCGACGGCGTGCTGGGCCAGGCGATCGATGCGGACGGCATCGCCGCCGGGGGCGGGCTCGCGGTGGTGGTCGACCGCACGCTCTACCTCGATGCGCAGGCCGAGGGGCGGGCGACCTCGCGGCTGCGACAGAGCGCGCGCGGGATCGAGCGCGCGTGGTTGCGCGCCGCGCCGCACATGGCGCAGGAGGCCGGGGACGTGGTGGAGGTCACGGACACGGCGCTCGGGCTGGATGGCGCGGCGTTCCGGGTGCAGGCGGTTCGCCTCGACCTCGCGCGATCGCCGCGGGCGCGGTGGGAGATGCACCTGACGCTCGGGGAGGTGTGACGGTGTTCGTCATGGACAGCGCGACGGTGGTGGACTTCGATGCCGGCGGCCACACGGCGACGCTCCGGTTCGCGTCGTCGCTGACCTCGGTGGTCGTGGGGGTGCCGGTCTCGCGCGCGATCGACGGGGCGGAGATGGTGACGGGCCGTCGCGTGGCGGTCGCCGTCTTCGACGCCGCGCACCCCCTCGACGCGATGGTGGTGGGGGTGCACTGAGCCGTCGCCGGGGGCCCGCTGACGGCGCGCTGCCGGCTCGTCTCGACCTCGAACGGACGTTCGAGGTAGGATGCGAGCATGGTCGACCGAGACGGCCCCCTGGCCCCGACGCAACAGGAGGAAGACGCCCCCCTGGAGTCATCGCTGCGCCCGCGCCGCCTGGAGCAGTACTTCGGGCAGGAGCGGATCAAGGAGAACCTGCGCATCTCGATCGAGGCGGCGCAGAAGCGCGGCGAGCCGCTCGACCACCTGCTGTTCCACGGCCCGCCCGGCCTCGGCAAGACGACGCTCGCGATGATCGTCGCGGCGGAGATGGGCGTCTCGATCCGCATCACGAGCGGCCCCGCGCTGGAGCGTGCCGGCGACCTCGCCTCGCTCCTCACCAGTCTGCAGGCCGGCGACGTCCTCTTCATCGACGAGATCCACCGGCTGTCGTTGCCCGTGGAGGAGGTCCTGTACCCGGCGATGGAGGACTTCTCCGTCGACATCATCCTCGGCAAGGGGCCGAAGGCGCGTGACGTCCGGCTGAAGTTGAACCGCTTCACGCTCGTGGGCGCGACCACTCGCTTCGCCCTCGTGTCGCAGCCGCTGCGCGATCGCTTCGGCGCCGCCTACCGCATGGACTTCTACGACGAGCCGGCGCTGCAGCAGATCGTGACGCGCTCCGCGCAGGTGCTCGGCTGCCGCATCCAGCCGGACGGCATCGCCGAGATCGCGCGTCGCTCGCGCGGCACGGCGCGCGTCGCCAACCGGCTGCTGCGCCGCGTGCGCGACTACGCGGAGGTGCGCGCGGACGGCGTGATCACGAGCGAGGTCGCCGACCTGGCGCTGCAGCAGTTGCAGATCGACGAACTCGGCCTGGACCAGATGGACCGCGACCTGCTGTCGCTGATGGCCGACCGCTTCGACGGCGGCCCGGTGGGCCTCGAG
The DNA here is from genome assembly GCA_030684635.1 of Dehalococcoidia bacterium. Taxonomy (GTDB): domain Bacteria; phylum Chloroflexota; class Dehalococcoidia; order UBA2979; family UBA2979; genus W-Chloroflexi-9. The sequence continues at coordinate 722 of JAUXUW010000236.1, read as the reverse complement.
ACGCTCGCCGCCGCGGTGTCCGAGGAGTCCGACACGATCATGGACGTGTACGAGCCGTACCTGCTGAAGCTGGGCTTCCTGCTGCGCACGCCGCGCGGCCGCGTACTCACGCGCCTGGGCTACGCGCACCTCGGCATCGACGTGGGACGGGCGCCGCAGCGCGGCCTGTTCGACGCGGAGGCGTTCGAGGAGCAGGAGCGATGACCGAGGGGACACCGGCGCGGTTGCGCGTGTCCTCGGGCGGCCCGTGGGAAGACCTCATCGGCTACTCGCGCGCGGTGCGCGTGGGGGACCGGGTGTGGGTGAGCGGCTGCACCGGCACGACGCCGGAGGGCCATGTGCCGCCGGGCGCGCTGTCCCAGGCACGTCTCGCCCTCGACACGATGGAGGCGGCGCTGGCCGCGGCAGGGACGAGCGTCGGCGACGTGGTCGCGGTGCGGATCTTCATGACCGAGATCGGCCGCTGGGAGCAGATCGCGGTGGCGCTGCGCGAGCGCTTCGGGGACGTGCGCCCGGCGATGACGATGGTGGAGGTCTCCGGGCTCATCCGTCGCGAGCACCTCGTGGAGATCGAGGTGGAGGCGGTGGTGGGGTCGGCTGCGCCGCTGGGGTGAGCGTGCGGCTAGTGCGGAGCCGATCGGTACGCTTCGGTGTCTGCGGGACTTCATCGAGACTTGTGAGGCTGTAGCGGCGCTGGTGCGCCGGGGGGGGGGGGGGGCGGG
>JAUXUW010000234.1 GCA_030684635.1 Dehalococcoidia bacterium | reverse complement strand
GCCGCCCCGGCGGCGGCTCCCGTCCTGCTCCCCGCGGCTACCGCCCGGGTCCCCGTGGGGGTGGTAACGGTGGCGGCCGTCCGTCCAACAACTACCGCCGATAGTCGGTCACTCTGACCAGCCAGGACGGGCCGCCGAGGGCGGCCCGTCCTGTCATGTCGCCTTCCCATCGCAGCCCCCTTCGGGAGTGCCGCGATCCTGCCGAAGATGAAGCATGGCAGTCGTGATCAGGTGCGATGCGTGTGATGGGCAGCTAGGCCGCGAGGTCTTCGGCGTCACCTTGACGCCCGGCAGCCTGGTGGCGGGCACCCAGTCGGATCCGCGCTTCGTCCCGGACGAGCACCCGTCCGAACTGGTGCTCTGCCGCCCATGCGCGGAGTACGTGGACGCCGCAGCCGGGGAACTCGCCCGTGCTGCCCGTGGAGACCGGCCATGATCACCACCCGCGCCTGCGACTGCTGCCAGCAGCCCCTCACCACGGAGGTGGCCCAGTTCGAGCGCGTCGAGGGCAGCGTGGTCTTCCTGGCGCACCAGCGCTGGTCGATCGAACCGCGGGCCGCCGGCCTCCGGATGGGACTCATCTGTCGCCCATGCGGCGACTTCCTGAGCGGCGCGATCGAACATCTGCGCGCCGCCCGCCATTCGGATTATGTCGCTGACGGTGCCAAGTACGACTCCCCCGCCGCTGCGCGCGCCGCGTCCTGAGCGTCGCCCGCTCCCGTCCCTTCCGAGATCGTGGATGAGTTCAACAACATTCGTTGACGCCTCGCGCGGCGCAGGCGTACCTTCCGCGCGCCCGCGGGCACGCGCCCCCGTGCAGCCAGCCAGCACCGGTCGCCGAAGTGACTCACGGCGACGCGAGGAGGGGGTGTCGATTTGCCCGACTACAACAAGCCCATCCCGATCCCTGACCCGTTCGTCAGCAAGCCGTACTGGGACGGCGCCAAGGAGGGGAAGCTCAAGCTCCCCCGCTGCACGGCATGTAGCCGCGTGCACTTCTACCCGCGCATCGTGTGCCCGAACTGTGGCTCCCGCTCGATCGAGTGGATCGAGGCCACGGGGGAGGGCTACCTGCACACCTTCGCCGTGCAGCACCGCGCGAGCGGCGGCTGGGCCGAGGAGGCGCCGTTCGTGACGGCCTACATCGACCTGCGCGAAGGCGACCGCGTCTTCACGGTCCTCCGGGGCGTGGATCCCGCGCAGCCGGAAGAGATCATGAAGAAGATCGGCGCCCTGTGCCGCATCGAGTGGGACAAGGCGAGCGACGACGTCTCCGTGCCGTACTGGCGCGTGGTCGGCTAGGCAGAGGAGGACTTCATTGCCCAGTAACCCCTCAAAGGCCGCGGCCATCGTCGCCGCGGCGGAAGCAGACGAGATCGGGTACCTCTCGAACCCGAAGACCGACATGATGCTCGGCATCGAGGCGATTCATAACGTCTGCCGCGAAGCGGGTATCACCACGAAGGACATCGAAGGCATCGCCAACCCGGGCGGCGCCAACTCCTACGCGGAGTACCTCGGCATTGTGCCGAAGTGGGTGGACACCACTCAGGTGGGTGGCTGCTCGTTCCAGATCCACGTCGCCCACATGCTGGCTGCGGTGAACGCGGGCATGCTGGACATCGGCGTGGTCGTGAACGGTCAGGCTGGCTACAGCCGCCGCTCGTTCCCGCGCGGTGCCGCCGGCGGCCCCGGCGGCGACGCGCTGGGCCCGGACGCGCAGTTCATGACGCCGTACGGCGTGATGGGCGCGCCGTCGCAGTACTCGCACGCGCTCACGCGACACATGCACCAGTGGGGCTCCACCAAGGAAGACTTCGCGGAGATCGCGGTGAGCACCCGTAAGTGGGCCATGCTCAACCCGCGCGCCGTGATGCACTCCAAGGAGACGAACCCCAACGGTGGCCCGATCAGCGTGGACGACGTGCTCAACTCGCGCATCATCTCCTGGCCGCTGAACATCCTGGACTGCTGCCTGGTCACGGACCACGGCGGCGCCGTGATCGTGGCCTCGGCCGCGGCGGCCAAGTCGTTCCGCACCCCGCCAGTGTGGATCGCCGGCGCCGGCGAGGCGATCGGCCACGCGACGATGCTGGAGATGAAGGACTACACGGCCACCTCGGCCGCGGCGTCCGGTGGGCGCGCCTACAAGATGGCGGGCATGGGGCCGGAAGACATGGAAATGGCCATGATCTACGACTCCTTCACCGTCACCGTGGGCATCACTGCGGAGATGCTCGGCCTCACCAAGCGCGGTGAGGGCCCCAGCCTGTTCGCCGGTGGCGCCGCGGGCCCGGGCGGCTCCGGCATCCCGATCAACACCAACGGTGGCGGCCTGTCGTTCAACCACTCCGGTATGTACGGCATGCAGCTGCTGGTGGAAGCCTACCGCCAGCTCTCTCGCACCGCGGAGGACGGCATCAACGGCCTCCCAGGCAAGCAGGTGGACGCGGAGACGTGCATCGTGAACGGCACGGGCGGCAGCCTGTCCGCCACGGGCACGCTGGTCCTGACGGTCGACTAACCCTCGACCCGCACTCACGGACTCACGGGAGGCCTCGCCGGCAACGGCGGGGCCTCCCTCGTTCGCGGCTTCCGCCAGCACTGCCCGTCCTGCCATACTTCGAGGCATGACCCGGCTCGACATGGCGACCCTGATCCGCGAGGCACCCGTGCGCCTGGCCCCCATGGCCAGTTACACGAACACGCCCTTCCGCCGGATCGCCGTGCAGTGCGGCAGCGGCTTTACCACCAACGAAGAGATCGACGCGGACGGGCTCGTCCACGACAACACTCGCACCATCGCGATGTCGCGGCTCGACCAGGAGGACGGCGTCGTCGCCATGCAACTCCTCGGCGGGAACGTGGAGACGCTGGTCCCGGCGGCGCTCCGGCTGGTGGAGGCGGGCGCGAGCATCATCGACATCAACATGGGCTGCCCCGCCCCGAAGGTGACGAAGAAGGGGAAGGGCGCCGCGTTGATGCGCGATGCGCGCGCCACCGCCGGGATCCTCCGCGCGCTTCGTGCCGCCCTGGACGTGCCGCTGACGATCAAGATCCGCGGCGGCTGGAGCGAGGAGCACCTGAACGCCGTGGAGATCGCGCGGATGGCGGAGGGCGAGGGCGTGGACGCGATCACCGTGCACCCGCGGACGCGCTCCCAGCGCTACACCGGCCGTGCGCCGTGGGAGGTGATCGCGGACGTGGTGCAGGCGGTCAGCATCCCCGTCACCGGCAACGGCGACATCCGCTCACTCCCGGAGGCGCACGAGATGATGGCGGCGACCGGCTGCGCGGGCGTCATGATCGGTCGAGGGGCCCTCGGCCGGCCGTGGGTGTTCGACGCGACGCACGAAACGCTCGACCTGGAGACGCGCGCCCAGCGCGAGGCCGCGATCGGGCGCGAGCACCTCGATCTGATCGAGGCATCCATGCCGCCGCGCGAGGCGCTGATGCAGGTCAAGAAGCAGGCCAGCATGTACATCGCCGGGCGGACGGACGTGCGACCGCTGCGCGCGGCGATCTTCCAGGCCCGCGACGTTGCCACCGTGCGGAGCCTCTTCGAGGCAGCCGTGGAGGCGGGCCTCGACCCCGGCGTCGTGGGGCGTCAGGGCGTGCTGGCCGGCGCGCCAAACTCCGCGATCAGATAGTTCACCAGGTCCCACCGCTCCGCCTCGGTGAGGATCTCCTCCCAGGCCTGCATCACTGTGCCGGGGACGCCGTCCGTGATGAACAGGTACGTCTCAGTGTCCGGGTGCAGCGGCACGTGCAGCCGCAGGTCCGCGGGGGGCGGCACGAGGCCGGCCGCCTCCGGGCCGTCGCCGCGGCCGCCGAGACCGTGACAGGACACGCACTGTTGGAGGAAGAGCGACTCTCCTCGATCGATCGATGCCTCATCGCCCGGCGTCGGGTTCGACAGCACCGCACCGCCACCGCCGGTTGTGCCGACCCACACCGCGCCCAGGATGAGCACCCAGCCGGCGGTCTGCGTGGCCGCCGAGTACCTCGGGTGGTGGCGCCAGCCGAGCGCGAGGCCGGCGCCCGCCATGAGGGCGAGCAGCGCGCCGAGGATGCGTGTGGTCAGTTGCGGGGCGGGCGAGCCGAGCGCCACGCGGGCCGGGTCCGTGGCCGTGCCGCTGCCGATCGGCACGGAGAACGCGAGGCGTGCGTCATCGTGGCCCGGGCGAATCACGTCGACGGTAACCTGCCAGGTCAGCGCCAGACTCAGGAAACTGCCCTCCGCGGTGTAGATCCCCTGTCCCAGCGACGCCGCCTGCACCTGCTCACCACCCAGCGCCCCGGCGCGCGAGAAGGTGACCTCCACGCGATCGATCCCGCCGATGGTGGCGCCGGACGCGCCGTAGACGTGGATGCGCAGCGCGTTTTGCCCCACCACCGCCGGCGTCACCTGCAGGTGCACGTTCAAGTCGCCCGCCTGCTGGACGCGGTTGAACACCTGCGCCGGAGCAGCGGACGCCTCCACCGCCACGGCGCCGCGAGGCGTGGGCACCTGCCCAAGCACGCCCACGCTGAACAGCACCACCGCCCCCAGGAGCACCTCGAACGGCACGAGGCGGCGGACGCGCGCCGCCGCCACGTCCAGCGCTCCCCGGGACGGTGACTTCCCCAGGGCGTTCACGGCGCGGCGGTTCAGGAACGCGACACCCAGCATTGGCGAGATCAGGGCAAGCTTGATCAGGAGCCAGCGCCCGTATTCGGTCTCCCAGAGCGCCGGCAGCGCCGGCAG
>JAUXUW010000233.1 GCA_030684635.1 Dehalococcoidia bacterium | reverse complement strand
GAGGGGGATGAGATGCGATGGGGGTTGCACCCCCATCGCGGCTTTGCCCCTGCTCCGGAAGCTCGAGGAGTCCGCCTCACCTCGGGGATTCGGGCGGGCTGCCCGGAAGTTGCGGGCTGCTCTGTCCCTGAGCGCCCGGCGGGCCCTCAGCCCGGCGGATCCCGAGATGGATCGCGCGTGCCGACGCGGGCTGAAGCGGGCGCTTCGCGCCCGCCCCTCACCCCGGCCCCTCTCCCGGTGGGAGAGGGGGGATGTGATGCGATGGGGGTTGCACCCCCATCGCGGCTTTCGCCCCGCTACGGAGGCGCGAGGTGCGGTGGCCCTCCCCCTGACCGAGTCTTGATATCGCGCCGGTGCCGGCGCTGCCTGAAGCGGGCGCTCCGCGCCCGGCCCCTCACCCCTGCCGGATATCCCGGCTACGCCGGGGGGCTGCCTCTCTCCCCCGTGGGAGAGGGGATGAGATGCGATGGGGGTTGCACCCCCATCGAGGCCTTCGCCCCCGCTTCCGAACCGGCCGGCAGACCAACCCCCGCCCCAACCGGGGCTGACCGATGCCGAGCCCGAGCGCTCAACCGGGGCTGATTCGCCGCGTCTTGAAGGCACCCGTCAGCCTGCTCGATCAGCCGAAGCAAGAGCGAGCCGTCGATGTGGGCCGGTGGCGGAGCGCGCTCAGGCTCCCGAGACAGGGACCCCGGGTTAGGCTCGGACGGGGACCGAGACGGGGGAGCAGAGGAGGTCGTAGGGGAGCGCGCCGTCGACGCGGGCGCGGACGAGGGCGCCCATGGGGTAGGTGCCCTTCAGGAAGGCGAGGCCATCGACCTCGGGGGCGTCGCGGTAGGTGCGGCCGACGACGACGGGCTCGCCGGTCTGGGAGGTCGAGGGCTCCCGGGACTCGACGAGGACATCGACCTCGCGACCGACCATCGCGCGGTTGGAGGCGAGCGAGATGCGCTGGCCGAGTTCCATCAGCCGGCCGTAGCGCTCCTGCTTCACTTCCTCGGGGACCTGGCCCGGCATGTCGCTGGCCGGGGTGCCCGGCTGCGGCGAGTAGGTGAATGCGCCGAGGTGGTCGAACGCCTCTTCTTCGGCGAATCGGAGCAGCTGCCTGAACTCCGACTCGGTCTCGCCGGGGAAGCCGACGATGAAGGTGGTGCGCAGGACGACATCCGGCACTGCGTTCCGCATCACCTCGAGGCTGCGCCGCGCCTTCGCGAGGGTGGGGCGCTTCATCCGCCGGAGCACGGCGTCGGAGCCGTGCTGCAGGGGCATGTCCAGGTACGGCACCACGTTCGGCAGCGCCGCGATCGTCTCGGCGAGGCGGGGGGTGACCTTGCCCGGGTACGCGTACATCAGGCGCAGCCACGGGACGTCCGGGACCGCGGCGGAGAGTTCCTCGAGCAGCGCGGCGAGGCCGTCGCGCTCGCCCTCGTCCTCGCCGTAGGCGGTGAGGTCCTGCGCGACGAGCACGAGCTCCTTCGCGCCGGCGGCTGCGAACATGCGCGCCTCCGCGATCAGTTGCCGGTTGGGGCCGGAGTGCATGCGGCCTTTGATCGTGGGGATGATGCAGAAGGTGCAGGGGCGATCACAGCCGTCCGAGATCTTCAGGTAGGCGCTGGGCTGACCCAGGATCGGGAGGGCCGCGGCAGGGATGTCGTACGTCTCGCTGGCGGCGCCAACGGAGGCGGCGATGGCGTCCCACTGCTCGGCGCCGAACGTGGCGTCGATGCCGGGGACGGCGCGTTTGACCTCGGCCTCCGCGATCTGGGTCAGACAGCCGACGACGACGAGTTGCTGGCCGGGGCGACGGTTCGCATCCAGGTCACGGACGGTCTCGATCGACTCGTCTTTGGCGGCGTCGATGAAGCCGCAGGTGTTGACGAGGATCAGGTCGGCTTCGTCCGGCTCTTCGACCGCCAGGTGGCGGCCGCCGCGCAGCGCTGCCTCGAGCCGCATGGAGTCAACGGTGTTCTTGGCGCAGCCGAGTGTGACGAGGTGGTACTTCACGAGGATCTCAGGATACGCGAGCGTGCCGTTATGGCTCGATGGGGTTTGCGATGACGTTCTGACGCGCCGCTCAATACTGCGGCTCGGCATCGACTGTCTATCGATTGGGTAGACTTGCCGTGCTTGAAAGGGGTGTGGCATGGGTGAGCATCACGCCTACGCATGGGCGCGAACCAAGCCACATCTTCACTTCTGGGAGGGCACCCGGAACGCTATTCTCCCGGGCATGTTTGCGGCCTACATGGTCTACAGGAGCGTCGGATCACACGATGCAACTGTGGTAATCGTTACGGTCCTGGCTGGTGCTGTGTTCACGCTTGGGTTTGGCCCGCTCCTTCTCTACATCGGTCACATGGCACACTCGGCTATCGTGATTCGCCCTCTACAAGAGGTGCAGGATGCGCTCCTCCGACAGATCGCGGCAATCAGTCATGGTCCTGAAGCGCAGCCGCCAGCGATCCTCCCGCCTAATACAACTCAACCCATCGAGGAGCGCATGGAGGGGATCAGCTTCAAGCGTTTCCCATACAGCGCAGAGCCGAACCACTGGGGCGATACGAAGTGGATGTGCGAGCAGCATCCCAACGTGGAACTCCGCTACGAGGCGTACCAGAACGAATGGCGCCCAATACCGACTAGGCGAGAGCAGATGCCGGGCATGACGCGCGCCACAGAAGAGATCTACACACTGCGCTGTTCAGGCGAGGGTGCGGATGAGCCGCATTTCTTTCAGAGGATCCGGGGGCAATCTCCCTCTTGGTGGGCTGTGAAGGCAGATGCGGACAGCCGCCTAGACGCACAAGCACGGGCAGCGCGCGATCTCGCCCGTCCACGCCCGTAACAACGCGCAGAGACCTAGGTTCCGGATCGCCGGATGAACGTACCCGACTAGCGAAGGGGCGGTGTACGGCCGGTTGCACCCCCTCCTCGCGGCTGCCGCCCTTCGTGCTTGTCGCGGTGCGCGCGCCACTCGCCTCGCGGAAGCCTCGGACGGACGGGAGGCACGAGGTGTTCCGGTGCGCGGCCTGAAGGCGAGGGAGGCCGGCACGCCCTTCGACAGGTTCAGGGCGAGCGGAATAGGGGCGGGCGGG
>JAUXUW010000232.1 GCA_030684635.1 Dehalococcoidia bacterium | reverse complement strand
AGGCGATCCGGCCGCTGGCGGAGCCGGCGCCGTACGTGGTCTTCATGTCGCCCCAGGGCCGCCGCCTGGACCGTGCGTTGGTGGACGAACTCTCCTCGCACCCGCGGCTGCTGCTGCTCTGTGGTCGCTACGAAGGGGTGGACGAGCGTGTGCTGCAGCACGCCGTCGACCTGGAGGTCTCCATCGGCGACTTCGTCGTCTCCGGCGGCGAGATTCCCGCGATGCTCCTGATCGACGCCGTGGCGCGCCGCGTGCCGGGCGTGCTCGGCGGGGAGGGGTCGCTGGAGGAGGAGTCCTTCGAGGGCGCACTGCTGGAGTACCCGCAGTTCACCCGCCCCGCCGAATTTCGAAACTGGCCAGTACCGGATGTCCTGCTCTCCGGCCACCACGGCGAGGTGGAGAAGTGGCGCCGGCGCGAGCGGCTGCTGCGCACGCAGGCGCGGCGTCCCGACCTCCTGGAGCAGGCGCAACTGACCGCGAAGGAGCGCGCCTGGCTGGCGGAGGCCTCCGGCGGTGTGGCCGACCCGGGCTTCGCGCAGCGCGAGGTGGACGGCGTCATCTTCCAGGCGCGGGTGGCCGTGGTGGCGTGCTCTCGGGGGCGGGTGCTGCTGCATCGGACGGTCGGGGACGAGATCTGGTCGCTCCCGGGCGGACGCCTGAGGGTGGGCGAGGCGCTGGCGGACGCGGCCCGGCGGGAGATGCAGGAGGAGGCCGGGATGCGCGTGCGTCCGGGCGAGATCCTGTGGGTGATCGAGAACTTCTTCGAGTTCCGCGCCGCCTTCGACGGCCCGGGGGAGGGACGCATCGCCCGCCACCACGAGATCGGCGTCTACATCGCGGCCACGGTGCCGCCGCGGTTCGAGGAGCAGCCGGTCTTCTTCGGGGCGGAACTGGCCGGCACGGCCCGAGAGTTCGGCCTGGAGTTCCGGTGGTTCGAGGCCGCCGAACTGGCCTCGGTGGACCTCCGTCCGGCCCCGGTCGTGCCCCGGCTGGCGGCGCTGCTGGAGGCTCGACGCTAGCCGAGCGGGCGGGCTACACTTTCCCTTCGCGCGGTCAGACGGCTGCGCCTCCTCCCAGCATCACTCCCGATGGGACCCGCCCATGACCGTAGATCTTGGTGAACTGACCCAGCCGCGCCCGGCGAACCTCGCCGCGCTGCCCGAGTTCGGCCCCGGCGACACCATCCGCGTGATGGCCCGCGTGGTCGAGGGTGAGCGCGAGCGCCTCCAGCCGTTCGAGGGTGTGGTGATCCGCGTCCGCGAGGGCGCTGCCGGCTCCTTCACCGTCCGTCGCATCGCCTCAGGGGTGGGCGTGGAGCGCACGTTCCCGTGGAACAGCCCGCGCGTGGACTCCGTGACGGTCACCCGCCGCGGTCGCGTCCGCCGCGCCAACCTGTTCTACCTTCGTGGCCGCACCGGCCGCGCCGCCCGGGTCAAGGAAGCGCCGCGCCGCTCCGCGAAGTAGCCTCCGAGGCGTATGGCGCGACATTGACTGCACTGAAGACGCCGGGCACCTGCCCGGCGTCTTCGCGTTTGCCGGGAGCGCGCCGCGCGGGCGGAAACCTGCCCGGGCTCACGCCTATCATCGGGGGCATGACGATGCTGCGCGGCACACCACGCATCCGGTATGTGAAGGTCGCGGTGAACGCGGGCCGCGCCACCTACCTCACGTTCTCCTACGCCGTCCCCGCGGGCCGCGATGTCGAGACGGGCGACGTTGTCCACGCCCCCTTCGGGCAGCGCTCGCTCCAGGGGATCGTTGTCGAGGGGCCGTTCGATACGCCCGGCTATGACCCCGACGCCGTCCGTCCTCTCGATCCGCTGGTGGAGGGCGCCCCGCACGTCCCGCCGGACCGGCTCGCGCTCGCCTCCTGGGTGCGGGACTACTACCTCTCCCCGGCCTGGGAGGCGTACGCGCTCGTGCTCCCGCCCGGCGCCGGTGAGCGCCCCGTCGCGACGGTGGTCCGGGGCCACGGCGAGCCGGCGGCCCTCTCCGAGCGGCAGGCGTCCATCTACGACGCCCTGCGCGACGAGCCGGTGGACCTGGACGACCTGTAGGAGCGGCTCGCGGGCGTCGTGCCCGCGCGCGGGTTCG
>JAUXUW010000230.1 GCA_030684635.1 Dehalococcoidia bacterium | reverse complement strand
GCGTCCTGTCGTGTGGATCGCGATGCTGCTACCGGCGGTGTCGGTTGCGTTTTTCTTCTACTCGATCTACAGCGGCGGCTCGGTGCTGAGGCACGACCGGGTGTACGAGGGATACACGCTCCTGAACGCCCGCTACGGCGTGATCGCCATCCCGGCGGCGGCGGTCGCCATCGGCGTGCTGGGGTCGTTCGGGCGGCTGCCGGCGCTGGCGGCACAGGCCGCCCTCGGGCTGCAGTTCGGCATGTTCATGCTGTCGCCGCAGCCCGTCATCACCGTGCGTGACGCGACGCAGTCGGGCTACCGGCACTTCGAGGCGACGGCGCGCGCCTTCGATGAGGTGTACGACGGGGGAGACGTGCTGATGGCGTTCCGCGACCACGCGCAGATGCTGCCGGCGATCCACCTGCACCTGGACCAGGTGATCCACGAAGGCATCTCCCAGGTGTCACCCACGTGGGAGGACGCGATTGCCGATCCGGCCGCGCATGTCCGCTGGATCGTGATCCGACAGAACGGCCAGGGCAAACTGGACCAGTTGATCCCGGCGATCTTGCTGGAACGAGACTTCGAGGTCGTCCGGGAGATCCAGTTGGACAATCCGTACTTCGTGGAGCGGATCTACCGCATTCGGCCGGGCGTGAACCGCACCGTCCCCGCGCGGTAGTGACGAGGGCCTAGCGCGGATCCTCGCCCTCCCGGATCGCCTTCGCGTCCCACGCCATCGCGTGGCACAGGAGGTCAAAGAGCGCCTCCGCGAGGGGTACCGAGTCGGTCTCGACGGGTAGCCAGTCGTCTGCCAGCGCGGACAGCGGGCTGGGCGCGCGACAGGTCATGGCGATCACGCGCATGCCCCGCTCGCGCCCGGCGCGGGCCGCGTTCACCAGGTTCGGCGACCGGCCGCTGGTGCTGATCACGACCAGGAGGTCGCCGGCCCGCCCGAGGTCTTCCACCTGGCGCTGGATCGCGACCTCGAAGGCATCATCGTTCGACCACGCGGTCAGCAACGGGACGTTGTCATTCAGGCAGAACGCGCGGATCGCCGGCTGACCGGAGACGCCGGCACCCTTCATCAGGTCGTTGGTGAAATGGCTCGCCATCGCCGCGGAGCCGCCATTTCCAACCACGTACACGTTCGCACCACGCTCCGCGGCGGTGACGAACTCCTTCGCCACGCGCCTCGTCAGCGCCACGTTGATGTGGTCGAGGCCGGTACGGGCACCGGCGATGAAGTCCTCGATACGCAGTGGAGTGCTCCTCGTCCTATCCGCCGTGGACGCGCGGTGTGCCGGGCAGTTCGCGCATCGCCGGGACGGCGGATTCCCTCATGACGGTACGACGCAACGACCGCAGCATCAGCCGGATGTCCGCCCATACGGTGTACGTGCGGATGTAGGCCAGGTCGTCCAGCAGGCCGGACTCGACCTCCGACCGCGCGAGATCCCACGGGCCGGTCAGGCCCGGCGACATCAGCAGCAGCCGTCGCCGCCACGGGTCGCGCGTGCCCGCAGAGGAGGCGGGCAGCGGCCGGGGCCCGACGATGCTCAGGTCACCCCGGAGCACCCCGGGGAGCGCCGGCAACTTGCCCGCACGCCCGGCGGCCAGGCGGCTCCGCAGGCTGCCCGGCGCACCGGGCGCGAGCAGTCGCATGCGCACCGTGCGTCCGTCCCGCCCGAGCACCTCCACGATGCGAGTGACCCCGCTGCCACCACCGAGACGCACCAGCACCAGCATCAACGCCAGGCCGGGCAGCAGCGCCAGCGCGATCGCGATGTCCATGGCGCGCTTCACGACCGCCTCGCTCCGACGAAGCTGCGCCGGGCGAAGCCGCACCAGCGAGGGCATCCCATCGCGCGCCGGGACCACCTCGGAGGAGAGGAGGTCGTGTACGCCGGCGACCATGAAGACGCGCAGGCCCGGGCGCTGCGCGGCGACCTGCATCACGTGCTCCTGCGCCTCCCAGGACACGGCCGTCGCCAGCACGACCACGCTGGTCACGTGATACCGCTCCACGATCGCTTCGAGTTCGAGCGGGTCACCGAGCACCTGCAGCGGGCCGATGCGGCTGGAGCGCGCGCTGAACTCGTCTAGCACACCCACCACATCCAGCGCATGCGTGCGCTGCGCTGCGATCTGCTCCGCCACCGTCTCCGCCTGTAGGTTGGCGCCCACGATCAGGAGGCGCTCGCGAAACTCTCCCTTCCTCTGCAGCGAGACCAGCGCGACGGCTCGCACGGCGTAGATGAGCGCGATCGCCACCACGGTCGCGCTCCACCCGAACACGATCGTCCGGCGCTCCGGCTCGCCGTTGGTGATGAAGTGCGTCGCGAGGTAGGTCAGCAGCACCCACGTCAGGCCTCGCACGAGGTGCGCGAGGGGCGGGCGCGCAACCCGGGGATGGGACGTGTCGTACACGTCCGCCACCACGAACCAGCCGGTCTGCAGGATCGCGGCGATGCCCGCGAGCACGAGCACCTCCCACGTCCGGTAGTTGTCTGCGAAACCGAAGACCAGCACGTTCATCACGTAGACGCTGAGAGCGTCGCGGAGCAGGCCGAACCACGGGTGGCCGAGGACGCGGTTCATCAAACGGGCACCCAGGCGCGCCGCTCGCTGTTCATCAGCACCCGAGCGCCCGACCAGTCGAACCGGTAGTCCAGCGGTTTCAGCCCGGCCTCTAGCATCGCCGCGCGTAGCCGCTCCTCCTCACCCTCCGCCGCCATCGCCAGGAGGTAGCCGCCGCCGCCGGCCCCGGTCAGTTTCGCGCCGAGCGACCCATTGGCCAGAGCATGCGCGATCCACCCATCGATCTGGTCGGTCGAGATGCCGGAGGCCAGCCCGCGCTTCTTCTCCCAACCCACGCGCAGCAGCCGCCCCACCTCATCCAGGTCGTCGCGCAGCAGCGCTGCCTCGGTGAGCGCGGCGAGTTCGATCAACCCGGCCATGGAGTCGGCGGTCGCCTTTTCGCGTGCGTTGTCAGACTGGGTGCGAAGGATGCGGTTCGCCTCGCGCTGCACGCCGGTGAAATAGAGGTGCAGGCGGCGCTCGAGGGCACCGACCGTCTCCGGTGCAATGTCCAGAGGGTGCACGGAGACGGCACCCGCCCGGGTGAACTCCAGCACGTTGAAGCCGCCGAATGCCGCCGCGTACTGGTCCTGCTTCCCGATCGGCGAGTGCAGTCGTTCAAGTTCGATATGGCAGGCGCGCTCCGCGACTTCGTGGTCCGTCAGTTGCTGCCCGAGGAATGTCGACACCGCCTTCACCAGCGCCACCGCGGTCGCGCTGGAGGAGCCGAGGCCGGTGCCGGGCGGCGTCTCGGAGGCGGTGAACACGTCCACGCCCTCGGACACGCCGAACTCGGCGAGGACGGCGCGCACGAGGCCGAGCGAATCGCCCGCCGAGTCCAGGTCGGCGCCCGGGTCGAAGTTCAGGAAGGCGGAGAAGTCCGAGGAGGTGAGCTGGATACCGCCACGACGGTTGGCGCTGAGCACCACGTACACGTAGCGGTTGATCGCGGCGTTGAGCACGCGACCGCCCGCCTGCTCGTAGAACGCGGGCAGATCAGTACCGCCTCCGGCCAGCCCGATGCGGACCGGTGCGCGGGTGATGATCACGAGGGCGTGCCCGCGGGGATGGTGGGTGCCTCTGGGTTCACGAGGTTACGATACCGACTCAGGGCACCAACTGCTCACCCGCTCGGCTCGCCGTCCGTTGAACCTCCGTAAAGGAATCGCCGTGGCCGGCACGCCTGCCATTGAACACGTCGTCATCATCGCCGGCGGGCGCGGCACCCGGATGCTTCCCGCCACGCGGGCGCTCCCGAAGGAGTTCCTGACGGTCGCGGACCGGCCGCTGATCCAGCACGCCGTGGAAGAAGCCGTCGCGTGCGGCGCGCGACGCGTCGTGATCGTCGCATCTCCTCGATCGCTCCCGATGATGCGCGAGCACTTCGCACCCCTGACCGAGGCGGAGCGCCATGAGCCCCGTCTCGCCTCGATCCGCGCGATCCAGGGGCGGGCGGAGGTGGTCTTCGCGGTGCAGGAACGCGCGGACGGCACCGGCCCGGCCACGCTCCTGTCCGAGCCACTGGTGGAGGGCGCGCGCTTCCTCCTCATCCTCCCCGACATCCTGTTCACCCCGGCCTCGCCCGGCCCGGAACTGGCCGCGACCGCCGCCCGCCTGGGCGGTGGCAGCGTGATCGCGGTACGGCAGGTGACGCCGGAGGCGTATGACCGCTACGGGCTGGTGGAAGGCGAAGCGGTGGAGGACGGCACGGTGCGCCTGCGCGCGGTCGATGAGAAGCCGGGCGCGCGCTACACCGCCCCGTCCGCCCTGGGCATCACCGGCCGCTATCTGCTGGAGCCGGGCATCTTCGACGCGTTGCGCGCCACGCCGCCAGGCGTCGGCGGCGAGGTGCACATCACCGACGCGATCGCGCTCCTGGCGGCGCGCGAGCCGGTCTTCGCGCGCACCTGCCAGGGCGACCACTACGACGCTGGGAACCCCGTGGGCTTCATGGCGGGCTCACTCGCGCGGGCGCTGGACGATCCGACGCTGCGAGCCGCCCTACGAGCTGCGGTCACGCCGATCATGGACGCGGCGCGCGAGGGCTAGAGGTCGGCCAGTTCGGAGAGCGCGCGCAGGATCGCGTCCGGCCTCGGGCCACCCTCCACCAGGCGTTCGGGCGTGCGGTGGTGTGGGGGGAACCAGATGGCGCCGATCCCAGCGGCGTTCGCCCCAGCGATGTCCGACTGCAGCGAGTCGCCGACGTGGACGGCACGCTCGGCGACCGTCCCCGCCTCCCGGAGCAGATGCTGGAAGATCGCCGGGTCTGGCTTGTCCACGCCGACCTCGCCCGACACGACGACGTGATCGACGAGTTCGGACAGCCGGAACTTGTCGACTTTCGGCCGCTGGATGGTCGTCGGGCCGTTCGTGACGATCGCGAGGCGGTAGCGCCCGCGCAGGCGCACCAGCAGTTCCGGCGCGCCTTCGGTCCATTCCAGCACCGCAGGCAGGAGCTCGTTGTAGGCCGCGCGGATCGCCCGCGCGGGCTCGCTATCGAACTCCACGCCGAGCGTTCCGAAGAACACCTGGAGGCGCCCCTGCACGACCGGGTCGGCAGCGAGCGCGCGTGATCGCGCGTCCATAAGCAGGTCGGCGGCGAGGCCCGGGATCACCTCGGACGCGCGGCGTGCGGCGGCGTCCAGCCGCACCGGGGCGGCGCCGTCGCTATCAACGAGGGTGTCGTCCAGGTCGAACGAGATCAGCGTGATGCCGCGCTCGGCGATCAGCCGGGCCGCTTCGGACGTCACGCCATCCCGGCCCGTCGCGCGGTCACCTTCATAGAGCCGTAGTGCACGGGGAGGTAGAGGCGTTCCTGCAGCGACTGCGGCAGCAGCCGGTCGAGCACGCGCATCACCGGGCGCGCCACGGGGTAGTAGCGAGAGATCCGTTCGATCAGGAACGCCACCGGGTAACGGTTGGGGTCGATCTTCGCCTCGATGCGCTCGAAGCCGGCCGCCTCCAGCATCCGCGCGAGGGTGCGCGGGGTGAAGTAGTAGAGATGTTCCTTCGGCTTGTACTCGTACCACCGGCGGCGGGCGATGCGCGCGAACCACCCGGCCTGGTTGGGCGTGGTGATCACGATCAGACCGCCCGGCTTCAGGGCGCTCGCCATCTTCTGCAGACCGGCAAGCGGGTCGTCGAAGTGCTCGATCGTCTGGAAGAGCGCGACGGCGTCGAAGGTGCCGGGCTCGATCGCCGCCTCCTCCATCGAGCCGGCGAGCACGGGGATGCCGAGTTCCTCGCGGATGATCCGCTGACAGGCGCGGGACGGCTCGATCCCCGCAGGGTCCAGACCATGCGCGCGCGCCTGCTCCAGGAAGAAGCCGCTCGCGGCGCCGATCTCGAGCACTTTGCCGCCCGGCTTCACGCGCGCGATCTCCGCCGCGATCCGGCCGAAGTACGGCGACAGCACCGGGCGGTCGCTGGAGTAGGAGGTGTAACCGGGACGCCCCGTCGCGAGCTCACCCTTCTCGTGGTACTCGTCACTCTCGTACTGTGCGATGGGATCCCACGCGATCCGGGGGCTCACATAGGTCAACTGGCAGCGGCGGCAGCGTACGATCCGCCCCTCTCCGGTGGACTCGTGGATCGTGCGCGTGTCGTCCGAACCGCAGAGGTTGCACGGCACGCTACGCATCGCGATTTCGGTCGAAGGACGGTCAGACATTCGGCACCTACTCCTCGTCCATTATCGTCGCGGCGATCACGGGGCGCACCCGACGGCCGGTGAAGACCCGGTGAACCCGTGATCCCCCACCCCGACTGGCGCGTACTGCACGGCTGGGGTGGCACCGCCCCGGCCGGCGCTCGCCTCGTGCGCACCGGCACGCCCGAGGCGGTACGTACTGCCCTCGTCACCGCCGAACGACGACGCGTGATCGCCCGCGGCCTCGGCCGGTCCTACGGCGACGCCGCGCAGGTGGCGGGCGGCGACGTGCTCGCGCTCGCCGCCCTCACCGGCGCCGTCCGCCTCGATGCTGAGGCCGGCACCGTCACCGCGCCGTCAGGGGCGCGCCTCGGCGCGTTGCTCCGGCTGCTCATGCCGCGAGGCTGGATGCTCCCCGTCCTGCCCGGCACGGCGCACGTCACGGTCGGCGGCGCGATCGCGGCGGATGTGCACGGCAAGTCGCACCACCGCGACGGCTCCTTCGGCGCGCACGTCAACTCGCTCACCCTGCTCACACCGGACGGCACCGCACACCACCTCTCGCGCTCCGAGGACGCCGAGGCGTTCCACACCACCCTCGGCGGGATGGGGCTGACGGGTGTGGTCACCGAGGCGACGCTGCGCCTGGAGCGCATCGCGAGCACATACGTGGTCGCACGCGCGCAGGTCACGACGGACCTGGACGGCACCATGCACGCGCTCGCCTCGGCGGACGCGGCGCACCGCTGGTCCGTGGCGTGGCTCGACCTTACCGGCGGCTGCGCGAGCCTCGGCCGCGGCATCGTGGAGCATGCCGACCCCGCGCCGCTCGAGGTGCTCCCACCGCGCGCCCTCGCCCGTCCGCTCGCGCCGCGGCGCGCGCGTCAACTCGGGGTACCACCGCTACCCGTCTCGGTCGTGAACCGCGTGACCGTGCGCGCGCTCAACGAGGCGCGGTACGCGCTCGCGCAGCGCGCGCCGAACGCCTCGATCCGCCACATCGAGGCGTACCTGTTCCCGCTGGACGTGCTGGACGCGTGGCCCCGGCTGTACGGGCCGCACGGGTTCCTGCAGTATCAGTTCATCGTGCCGTTCGGCGCGGAGGCGACGCTGCACGAGGTCGTCCGCCGCGTCGCTGCCGGCCCGGTGCCGGTGGCGCTGGCCGTCCTCAAGCGCTTCGGCGCGAGCGAGGGCGGCCCGCTGTCCTTCCCGCAGCGCGGGTGGACGCTCACGCTCGACCTCCCCGCCGCGCGGCCGGAGGTGCTCGGCCCGCTGCTCGACGGCTGCGACGACCTGGTGGCAGCCGCCGGGGGGCGCATCTACCTGGCGAAGGATGCGAGGATGCGCGCGGACGTGGTGCCGGCGATGTACCCGCGCCTCGCCGAGTGGCAGGCGGTACGGAACCGCCTCGATCCCGAGGGGCGCATGACCTCCGACCTGGACCGACGCCTCAATCTCTCCGGAAGGCACGGATGACGGACGCGCTGGGCCGGACGCGCGGCGTGCTGGTGCTCGGTGGCACCTCCGAGATCGGCCTCGCGATCGCGCGCGCCCTCGTGGGCCGGGGCGCGCGCCACGTCTGGCTCGCCGGCCGCGACGAAGCGGCGATGCACGCCGCAGCCGAGGCCCTCCGCCCTGCCGAGGTGCACACGCGCCCCTTCGACGCCCTGGACCCCGCCTCGCACAGCCCGGCCATCGACGCGGCGTTTGCGGCCGGCGGGGTCGATGTTGTCGTGCTGGCGTTCGCGGTGCTCGACGACCAGCGGACGTACGAGGCGAACCCGGCGAGCGGGGCCGCGGCGGCGAGCACGAACTTCACCGGTGGCGTCTCCGCCGGCCTGCACGCGGCACAGGCGCTCGCCGCGCAGGGCCACGGCACCCTCGTCGTGCTGTCCTCGGTTGCCGCGTCCCGGCCTCGGCGGTCGAATTATGTCTATGGCGCAGCGAAGGCCGGTCTCGACTTCTTCGCGCGCGGGCTGGCGGAGGCGCTCCGGGGCACGGGCGCCCGCGTCCTCGTCGTCCGTCCCGGCTTCGTGCGCACCCGCATGACGGCCGGGCTGCGCCCCCTCCCCTTCGCGACCACCCCCGAGGCGGTTGCCGACGACGTCGTCGGTGCACTCGACCGAGGCGCGTCCGTCGCCTGGTCGCCGTCCCTCGTGCGCTGGGTCGCCTTCGCACTCCGAGTCATGCCCGCCGCCCTGCTTCGCCGCCTCGACCGCCGCCGCTAGCCCTCAGGAGGCCTCGTGGACGCTATCTCTCGCCCGCTGGTCATCTCCCACCGCACGAACATGGGCACGATGCCGGAGAACACGCTCGCCGGCATCGACGCCGCGATCGCGGACGGCGTCGACGCCATCGAGATCGATGTGCGCGCCACCCGCGAGGGCGTCCCGGTGCTCCTCCACGATGCCGGCCTGGCGCGTGTCGCCGGCGACCCGCGCGACGCGACCACACTCTCGCTGGAGGAGTTGCGTGCCGTGCGCCTGCTCCCGAAGCCGGCCGGCGCGGAGCCCCAAGGCGTCCCCACGCTCGCCGAGGCGCTGGCGCGCGTGGCGGGGCGGGGCGCGATCCTCGTGATCGAGGTAAAGCAGCGAGGCGTGGAGGCCGCCGTCGCGCGGGCGGTGACGGACGCGCGAGCCAGCGAGTGGTGCTGGATCTGGTCCTTCGACCCCACCATCGGCCGGGCGTGTCGCGCGGTGCTGCCGGAGGTGCCGTTCGGCCTGAACGTCTCCCCGGGCAGCCTCGAGCGGTTCGGGGAGCGAGGTGACCCGGTGGAGGCGTGCGTCCGCGCCGGCTTCGCCGCGATCAGCCTCAACCATCCGCTCGTGAGCGCCGCTTCAGTGCGGCAGGCGCACCGGCGGGGCCTGGCCGTCTACACGTGGACGGTGGACGCGGAGTCGGACATCGAGCGGGTGTGGCGGGCCGGCGTGGACGGGATCTGCGGGAACGTGCCGCCGCTGATCGACGCCGTAATCGGCCGCACGCCGGGGGTAACCTCGTGGTGACAGGCGGAACCGGCGGGTCGGAGGAGGGGGCGGATGACGCTTTCCCCATGCGGAAACCCGTTGCTACACTGGGGCTTCGCGTAGGAGTGTAGCTCAGTTGGTAGAGCAGCGGTCTCCAAAACCGCTGGCCGGGGGTTCGAGTCCCTCCACTCCTGCCACTCGTATCGGAGCCCAGGTGGCGGAATCGGCAGACGCGCTGTCTTGAGGGGGCAGTGTCCGTAAGGGCGTATGAGTTCAAGTCTCATCCTGGGCACCATCATCCGGTATCGTTCGAGTCAGGCCGGCCGACCGGCAGTCGGTAGCCACGCGGAAGTAGCTCAGTGGCAGAGCGCCTCCTTGCCAAGGAGGAGGTCGCGAGTTCGACCCTCGTCTTCCGCTCCATGATCTTCCCGAGGGCAACGCCCTCGCCCCGGGGCCACGTAGCCAAGTGGCAAGGCAGAGGTCTGCAAAACCTCCATCGCGGGTTCGATTCCCGCCGTGGCCTCCAGCACACACAGGAACGGCGGCGCGTGAGCGCCGCCGTTCCGTTGTCTGCGGGCGGTACGAGGTGCGCCGCCTTACTCGCCGCCCATCTCACGCATGGCGGACGGGAGTTCGCCGTCCATCCAGCGCAGCGGCAGCGCACCGTTTTGCTCGATCACGATTGGCCCCGGGATCACGACCGGGTAGACCGCGCCATTGTCGAGCTCCGGTCGAATGCTGAACGGCCCGCCCGAGGGCGGGAGCAGGTCCCCGTCAGCCGTGAACGAACGGAGTTCCCCTCGAAGCCCCGGGGCCTGGTCGCCCACCGGGAACACAGCGTCCGGGTCCACCCGGGCGGCGCCGTTCGCCGTCGGGTCCGGTTTCACGCCCGGCCAGATCATCAGGTGGCCACGGCCATACCGGACGGTGGCGTCGCGGCTCAGCAACTCCGCCCAGCCGGAGTCGTGCGGCGCGATGCTCGATTCGCCACCGGGAACCACCTCGCTGCTGGCATCCGGCGCTGGCGCCCGGTGGAGGATGTGCGTGGCGCCCTGCAGGATCTTGCTCACCATGGGCTGTTCGGTCGTCATCTGATCCTCCTGACCACCTCGCGCCGGCCCGAGGCTCGGACAGACGGCACTAAGGCATTCTCTCCGTATCCAGCAGTAGCCGTCACAGATGTGTGACAGCCGCCGCGGGCGCGACAGATACGGGAGGGGCCGGGTGACGCTATTCGTGGCCGCGGTACAGGTCGCGACGCAGCCAATCGCGCAGGATCGCCTCGCGGCGCTCGCTCCAGACGAGGGCCAGCAGGCCGGCGGCGGCGCGCTGGCGGTGCGCCTCCGCGAGGATGATCGCGGCCGAGACCGAGACGTTGAACGACTGCGCGAAGCCCTGCATGGGGATGACCACATTCGCGTCCGCGCGCTCGATCACTTCCGGCGTGCAGCCCCGGTGCTCGTTCCCGAAGACCACCGCCGAGGGCTGCGTCCAGTCGACCTCGCGGAAATCGAGCGCGTCCCCGGCCAGGTTCGTCGCGTAGACGCGCATGCCGTCCGCGTGCAGCGTGGAGACCAGCGTGCTGGCATCCTCGAAGCGGCGGATCTCCAGCCATTTCTTCGTGTACGCGGAGACCGGGTTGGAGATCTCCGGGAACTCTTCGCGCGCGTACAGCAGGTTCACGGTGTGGAGACCGAAGCCGTCCGCCGAGCGCAGGATCGCGGCGGCGTTATGCGGGTCGTGGACATGGTCGATAACGACCTGCAGGTCGAACTGGCGGCGCTCCAGCACCGCGCGCATCCGCGCCTCGCGTTCCTCGGTGGCCATGCGCTTACGCCTCGACCGGCCCGAGCGAGCGGAGCAGCGCGACGCCACGAGGGCTGAGGCGGTAGCCCACCTCCAGGCTCTCGGTGAGCCCGAGCGCCTTCAGCCGGCGCACGTCCGCCTTGAAGCGCACCGTCTCGCGCCCGACGCGCTTCGCCAGGTTCTCCGCGCGCACGCCCTCGTTCGCGCCGATCAGGCGGAGCAGGTCCAGCGTCCACTCGCCACGTCCGCCGCCGTCCATCTTCGCGAGGCGCGCGAGGATCTCCTCCTGCTCGCCCTCTTCGATGTCGTCGTCCGCCGCCAGCGCCGCGCGGTCGTCCGGCAGGTCGCCCAGGTAGCGGAACTCGACGCGATACAGGTCCCCCTCGAAGCGCTCAATGCCGGCGAGCGCCTCATCAGGCGAGTCGAAGCCGGCGGCCCAGGCGTCCGCGGGCGTCACGTCTTCGCGCGCGACCACGCGCACGTCCATGACCTCGATCACGCCGTGGGTGTGCAGGCGATAGCGGCCGCCGGCCTTCGCCTGCGGTCTCTTCCAGCGGCGGAGGGTGAGGGTCACCTGCCCCTGGCGGATCGGCTCGTGGACGCTCGTGGAGAACAGCATCCACCCAGTCTACGAGCAGATGCCGCCACGAGCGCCCGGCGTCGCCTTCTACGGCAGGGCGTCGAGCAGTGCCTGCGCCAGCAGCGAGTAGCCGATCGCGTTCGGGTGGATGTCCGGCGGCGATTGGAGCATCAGCGTGGTCGCGGCGGCGGTGCCTCGGAGCGGCGTGGCGCCGTCCGCGACCCGCACGCCGTAGGTCCCCGCCACCTCCTGCGCGACCGCGTTCAGCGCCACGGTCGCCTCGTTGGAGGCCACCTCCAGCGTGAGGTCGCCGCCGAAGCCGAGCGAGAACGGGTTGTACGTCGTCAGGAACACCACCGTCGCGCCGTCCGCCGCGCCGTCCAGGTCGCGCAGGATGCGGTCGAGGTTCGCGCGGTACGTCTGTAGCGTCGGTTGCAGGCGTGCCTGGCAGGCCGACGCCTGGAGGCTCTCCGAGCAGTCGCCCGACCCGAGGTGGCCAAGCAGGTCGTTCGCCCCGATGTCGATGGTGACGTACGCCACGTCGTTCGCGCGGATGAAGGACAGCGCCTCCTCCAGTTGTCCGCTGCGGATCAGCGAGCCGGACGTTTCACCCGAGATGCCGAAGTTCCGAAGCCCATAGGTCGCGCCATCGCGCTCCGACACCTCTCGGTGGAAGCGGGAGACGTAGCCCTGGGACGCGGCGCCCACGCCGACGTTCGCGGCGAGCGAGTCGCCGAGCGCGACGACGTAGCGCGCACCCTCGGCGGTCGTGCCGTTCACGCTGCCGGCCGCCACCGTCTCCGCCGGCGGCGTAACGGCCCCCGCGAGGCTCTCCGCGTTCTGCGCGATCGCGGAGAGCAACGATCCGGAGGTCAGCACCGCACCGCCACCGGTGGTGCCCACCACCAGCACGCGCCCGCCACCGATCTCCACCGCCTGCACGTCCGCGCGCGACTCGGCCAGCCGCTCGTTCAGGTCGAGCACGGTCTTGATCAATTCCTCCATCGCGCCCGTGGCGACACCCGGCAGCGAGAGGCGGCCGAGGGAGACCTTGTGCACCTCGATCTGGAGTTCGCCCGCGTCAAGCTTCGCGCCCACGCGTCCGTCACCGGACAGCGAGCCGTTCTTGAACGTGACGGCGAAGTCGATGACGCCCGGGTCGCCGTCCTCACCATCGACGACCGTCAGGTCGACGCGGCGGATCGGGTTGTCCTCCGCGGACACGAGCGCGTCCTGCAGGACGGCGCCCAGTTCCTCCTGGGTCAGTTCGACGCGGAAGCCGGCCTCCGCCTTTGCGGCGTCCATCTTCGCCGTCGCGGAGGCGAGGGCGGCCGGGTCCGCCGGGTCGGCGGGGCCGTCGAAGTCCGCGAGGCCGCTGTACAACTGGTACGCGCTCAGGCCGCCGAAGCCGAGCGCCGCCACCAGCACGATGCCGAGCGCGGCGAGGGCGATGGTGCGGATCGTGTGCACGACAAACAGCGCTACCCCGACCAGCGCGAGGATGGCGATCACCCCGACGACGGCTGCGACCGTGCCAACGGTGAACAGGAGCACTGCTCCGGCAGCCACCGCCGCCAGCAGCCCGACCAGGACAACGAGGATCGCCATGACTTGCCTCCGCGCTCTGCCGGGCGCGCACGATCGCTCGGCTTCGCGCGCATCCTACCCGTTTCGCAGGCGCGTGGGCGGGCGGCGGACCGCCTCGGACACCCGCGGCGGACACGTCCTTCGCGCGCCGACCGCCTAGAATCGAGGTCGCGCGAGGTGCCTCGTGCCGGGGTGGCGAAATGGCAGACGCAGCGGGCTTAAACCCCGCGGGTGGCAACACCGTGAGGGTTCGACCCCCTCCCCCGGCACCAAGTAAATACAGGGCTTTCTGGTTGATTGTGACGGAGGGAACAAAGAACGGAAATGGCTCCGGGAGCCAACCGGGAGCCAACGAAGGTAGTCCTGCTCATCACCGTGCCCCGAACAGGGTCTGTGCGAGTGCCTTGCCGGCCGCCGCGTTCGACTCGTCGAGCAGGTGTCCGTAGATGTCGGCCGTGATCACGATCGTGCTGTGCCCGAGCAGGCTACTCGCGCTCGGTCTCGGTATCGGCACGCGAAGGAGTAATCAGTCAGTCGTGGGCGGAGCAGTGTGCGCTCACGGAGCCATTGCCAAGTCGCGGTCGGCGCATCGAGAGCGGAATATCGGAGCGCGAAACTCAGAACCTGAACAGATCGCCTCGCTCGGTCGCGAGCCCGTCGCCGATGTGATGAACATCACTGCTCGAAACGGATGCATGCAGTCCTCCGGGAGAGGGCGAGACGCTGCCCGGCGGTCAGGTTGCCAGGGCCGACCGATGGGTCACGGCCACGACCGCCGGATGACGGTCCGACTGCGGGGACCCCTCGCGCGGCACCAGGTGAAGACAGGCACAACGGTCGCCGTTGCCGCCGCAGCCCGCCTG
>JAUXUW010000225.1 GCA_030684635.1 Dehalococcoidia bacterium | reverse complement strand
GAGTCACCATCTCCGAGGACACCTTCGCGATGTCCGCGTCCCGGATCCGGGACTCGGATGCGCTCATGTTCTCGACCGACACGCCCAGCGAGTTGATCGCCGTCTCCAGCTGGTTCTGACGGGCACCGAGCTTCGCCCGGTACGTCGACACCTGCTGGATCGCCGTGTCCACCGAGGCCAGCAGCGTGTCCGCCTCGGTCGTCGTCGACACCGCGTTGTTGTTCGCGATCAGGGTGTCCAGCTTCGAGCCGTTGCCCAGGGCGCTGGACGACATGTCGTCGAACGAGACGGAGATGTTGTCTCCAACCTCGGAGCCCACGCGGAAGGTGGCGGAGCTGGACGCCGTGGTCACGGCGGTCTTCGTGTCGAAGGCCGTCGCGATCGCGGAACCCGTCACGTTGCCGGCGTTCGCGTCGTGAGAGAGGTTCAGCGTGACGCCGAGCTCCTCGAACGTGACCGCCTGCGTGCCGTTCGCGCCCATGTCCTGGACCGTGAACGTCTCCGCACGGGTGAACCCGCCCGCCGTCGTCGTCGCGGTCAGCACCGCGCCCGAGTTCGACAGCGTGTAGGTCTTGCCGCCCTCAGCGTTCCCCACGTCGATCGAGGCGACCGAGACGGTCGCGCCGTTCTCCACGGCCGTCACGGTGTCGGCGGTCGACGCGCCCGCGTCCAGCGAGACGGAGAGCGAACCGTCCAGCAGGCTCAGCCCGTTGAAGCGGGTGCGCGTGCCGATGTTGTCGATCTCAGTCCGCAGCGCCACCAGTTCCTCACCGATCGCCTGGCGGTCGGACGAGGACAGCGTGCTGTTACCGGATTGCACCGACAGCTCGCGGACGCGCTGCAGGATGGAGTGGACCTCGTCCAGCGCGCCTTCAGCGGTCTGGAGCATGGACACGCCGTCCTGGGCGTTCCGCTGGCCCTGCTGAAGACCGCGCACCTGGGCGCGCATCTTCTCGCTGATGGCCAGGCCGGCCGCGTCGTCCGCGGCACGGTTGATGCGGAGGCCGCTGGACAACTGCTCCAGCGTCTTCCCCATCTTGGTGTTGGTGGTGCTCAGGTTCCGCTGAGCGTTCA
>JAUXUW010000221.1 GCA_030684635.1 Dehalococcoidia bacterium | reverse complement strand
AGGCCCGCGCCGCCGGCGTCGACGTGCGCGAGGGACAGCGGGTCACCCACGTCCGCCGTCGCGAGGACGGGGCGTTCGAGGTCACCGTGAATCTCGACGACGTGAGCCCCGGCGATCAAGACAGCGACATCGTCTACACCTCCTACGTCGTCGTGGGCGCGGACGGCGCGAACGGCGTGGTCAGCCGGGCGCTCGGCTTCGCCTCGCCCGCTGAGCATGGCGTCGCGCTGGAGGGCAACCTTCCGTGCCCGGACGGCACTCCCGGGTGGCTGCGCGGGCGCGTGCTGGTCTCGTTCGCGATGCTGGCCGGGGGCTACGGCTGGCTCTTCCCGAAGGGCGACCACATCAACGTGGGCGTCGGCGGGCTGGAGGACGCCGGGCCCGAACTCCGCGACGAACTGGCGCGCTTCTGCACCCTGTTCGGCTGGGACATCAACAGCCTGCAGGACCTGCGCGGCCACCGGCTCCCGCTCTGGGGGCCTGGCCGCCGGGTCGCGTCCGGCGGGGCCGCTCTGGTCGGTGACGCGGCCGGGCTCGTCGAGGCACTTCTCGGCGAGGGCATCTACAGCGCGCTCGCATCCGCACACCTGCTCGCGCCCGTCGTCGCCCGGTACCTGGACGGTGGCGCCGGCGACCTGGAGGCGTACCAGCACGCGCTTGACCGCGAACTCGCGCCCTCCCTGCAGCGTGCGGCCCGCATCGCGGCAATCCTGCACGCGTGGCCGCGCCCCCTGCTTCGGGTCCTGATGCGCTCGCAGCACGTCTGGTGGCTCATGGCGAGGATGATGGACTCGGGCGCAGGCGATCACTCCGGCGCCGTGACCACCTGGCTCGCGGACGCCGTCCTACGCCCGCTGGCGTGGCTCGCCCGCCGGCGCGGCCCGACACCCGGCCGCGCCTGAACGCGCGCCGATCGAGAAGGCATGGGGGCTCACCGGATGTCGCGCGCGCAACCTCGGAGGACGATGAGACCGGCGCTCCGCTCGCACCTCGGCGCACCGCTGCTGATGCTCGCCGCCGTGGCGCTGGCGAGCTGCACCCCGGCCGAGCCGCGCTGCGCCGACATTCCGATGACCCCGACCGCCATCGAGCGATCCACAGCGGCGCGGGCGGCACTGGACTTCGAGCCGATGCCGCCGTGCAGCACCGTGCGCGGCCTGGAGGTCTCTTCGGTCACCCTCGACACGCCGGCCGGCGCGCCCCGGGTCACCTACGTCGTCGGCGACGGCGGGACGCTCTTCCTACTCAGCCAGGCGCGGGCCGTCACCCCCTTCCTCCAGATCCCGGAAGGCACGACCCGCATCGACTGGACGGTCGAGGGCATCCGCGTCGCGGGGTTCGAGGGCACGACCGGCTCCGGCTCCGCGATCCTCTACGTCCGGTGGGAGCACGGCGGCATCGTCTACGAACTGCAGGCAATGCCCGCCGGCCGCCTCACGCCGACCGCCGCGCGCACCCTCGCCCGCGCCACCGTCGCCCGCAGCGTGACGTGGGACGGTGGGGGAAGTGAGGGGGATCGCGGTTGAGCCACGCGTCCGGGCTGTGGCCCAGACGCGTGGCTCAGTGTTCGACGGACGTCCTGCGCGTTACACGCGCCGGCGGGTCAGACGGTGTGCCGTACCAGCAAGGACCGCGAGGCCGAGGACAGCGGCGGCCATTCCGACCGTGCCACCACCCGGCGCACTGCTGTCTGCACCCGGGCCGCCGCCCGTGTTCGCCGGCACCGGCGCAGCAAGAACGGGAGCGTTGCGGACTGCGAACGCCCACAGCGCGTAGTTCGCTACCTCGAACGTCGCGGCGGTCGAGGTGGTCTCCACCTGTGTGGCGGGCTTCCACTTCTGCGTCGCTTCGTCGTAGCCGATCATCAGGAGGTTGGCAAAGTTGCCACCGGCGGCGGCGAAGTCCTCCGGCGAGAAGTCCCAGGTCATCAGGATGGGCTTTGTAAGGGTTCCGGTGGCCCCACTGGGCTTCTGCACGGTCATCTCGAAGACCCGGACCGCGGTGATCGAGCCAGGCTCCGCCTGCAGGGCCTGAAACGCGGTGGCGAGGTCGCCGGTCGCGGAAATCTCCGACACTATGCTCCCCGTGTCGGCGCGGCTCGCGTCTTCGATGCCGAGCACGATCGCAAACGCGAACGACTGCTCGACGATGCTGATGACCTCACCCGGGCTCAGGGTGCCGGCGGGGACAGCGAGCGAGGCGCTCAGCACCTCTACCTGGAGGGACGTGTCGGTGTTCGGGTTGGCGGGTGCGACCGCGATCTGGACAGGCTCACCGGGCGCCTGGACGACCGTCACTACGCCCTGGTTGGGAACCTCCACCACCGTGGTGGTGTTCCCGCCCGGCAGCGCCGTCACCGTGACCGTCTCCCCGCTGGGCTTCACCGTCTCCGTGCGGGTCCCCCCACCGGGCAGCGTCGTCGTGGTCGTGACAGACCCATCTGGCGCCGTGGTCGCCACTGGGGTGGGCGTCCCTGCGGTCTGGGCGAGCGCCGTGCCCCAGGAGCCGGGGGCTACCGCGAGCATGGCCAGTAATGCCGTGGCCGCGGCAGCGATCAACATGGGGCGGTGGGGGTGCATCGACTTCATGTGACAGACCACTCCTGAGGGTGTCGTGAAGCTGAGCGGGAACCTCCCGCGGCACCGAGTTTACCCAAACACCCTTGCGTGTGGGTAGGGATCACCCAGATCCGAGCCGTCCACCCCCTCCCGAGCGCTGCGCGCGCCCACGCGCCGCGCCACCGTCGCCCGCAGCGCAACGTGGGGCGGCCGGGAGAGGTGATAGGGCGTGCGGGGCGAGCCACACGCTGGAGCGTGACCTCGCAACCGCGGTCGGCGATGCGGACCTGCACCTGGTACCGGGCCGCTCGGCCTGACTCACGGACGAGCGAGCGCGATGGCTGAGGTGGAGACCAGGGGCCGGTACCGTAGGTCGCCTCAGCGAATCAGGCGGTTACTACCATTGCACGAACATCGGCATGAGCGGGGGGCTCGAACCAGGTCCGTGACGCTCCGAGTGTGAGGGACACCAACGGCATGCGCCGGTACGGAATTCGAACTGAGCCGGGGCTGCCTAGTAGGCGCACGCGCGCTCGGCCCAATTCGTGCGCACGTGGGCTCACAGTTGCGGTCGCTCGCGGAAGCCGCTGGTCAGGGCAATGACGACTGGTACGTTCGTTCCTCCTCCTCCCAGAGCGATTTGATGTATGCCAACACAGCGGTGATCTCTTGTTCGGCCAGCGACCCTCCGAAGGCTGGCATCCCTGAGACGAGGCCAGAGCCGCCGTAGGCCGCCTGTCCCCCGACCGTGATGATCTCGATGAGCACAGCGTCTGGATGGTGCCAGGTGTGCCCCGACGTGTCGTGAGGTGGGGCAGGCAGGATGCCGTCAGTGCCTCGCGACTGCCAGTTCGGCTGTCCCTCACCCTGCTCGCCGTGGCAGGTTGCGCAGTTCGCGGTGTACACCGATTCGCCCGCGGCGATGATGTCAGCCTCGGTTGCTCCACTGCGCGCGGCGTCGCCCGTCCCTACGCATGCGAGCAGCACGAGGGTGGCTACCGCGAGGACGGTCGCCGCGGCCGTCCGTGTCGCCCGAATCTGGTGACTCGGTGATGCCATCCGCTAGCCGGTTGACCGGTGTTCGCGAAGGTCCTGCATGATCTGTTGGAAGCGGTCGCGGTCGATGTCACCGCGGGCATACGCCCGACGCGCCTCTTCCTCGGCGGACGGACTACTGCGCGCACCCGGCGTGAAGAACGAGCGAAACGCCAGGCCGATCAGCAGGAGGAGCGGTAACCAGACGATGAGCATCATGATGCTCATAGACAGCCACTCTCCTGAGTTCCATTCGCCATGCCAGTGCCACATCGGAGGCCTCCTTCACCTGTGATGCCCATCATCCACGACTCTCAGCACCCGCGGCCCGACGAACGTCACCCGTCCGCCGGGCCACGAGTCCCTGCTCAGGAAGTGAACCCAGCGCGGAGGTCAACCCTCCGCAGCAGTTGCGCGTTCACGGCGACAATGATCGTCGAGAGGCTCATGAACACCGCCCCCAGCGCCGGGGGCATCACAAACCCCGCCCAGGCCAGGACGCCGGCCGCGAGCGGGATCGCGATGACGTTGTAGCCAGTAGCCCAGACGAGGTTCTGCACCATTTTCCGGTAGGACGCCGCCGACAGGCGGATGACCCCTACCACCGACCGCGGGTCGTCCGAGGCCAGCACCACCCCGGCCGATTCGATCGCAACGTCCGTCCCTGCGCCGATCGCCAGTCCGACATCCGCCTGGGCGAGCGCCGGGGCGTCATTCACACCGTCCCCGACCATCGCCACGCGCAGCCCACGCTGCTGCAGCGCCACAACCTGTTCAGCCTTGTGCTCCGGCAGCACCTCGGCGAAGACTTCATCGATACCGAGGTCACGTGCGACCGCCTCCGCGACGCTGCGGGCATCGCCCGTCACCATCGCGACGCGGACGCCAAGGGCGTGGAGCGCCTCGACGGCCTCCCGCGACTCCGGCCGCGCCTGGTCTTCAAGCGCGAGTGCGCCTGCGACCTGACCGTCACGCAGCAGGTACAGCACGGTCGCGCCGCGCTCCTGCCAGGGGCTCGTCACGGCAGCGCCTGCACCCGGTACGTCGAGATTCCGCTCACGCAGCCGGCGCGGGCCGACGACTTCGACCTCAACATCTTCGACCACGCCCCTGACCCCGCGTCCCGGGTCGGCCACGAACGACGAGACCGGCGAGAGAACCACATCCTCACGGGCGCGGTCGACGATGGCACGGGCTAGGGGGTGCTCAGACTCCGCCTCGACCGACCCGGCGAGGCGCAGCAATCGCTCCTCATCGCCGTCTGCCGCCCAGAGGCCGGTGACCTTCGGACGGCCCAGCGTCAGCGTGCCAGTCTTGTCGAACAGCACCACGTCGAGGTTCCGCGTGCGCTCCAGCGCCAACCGGTCCTTCACCAGGATGCCGTTGCGCGCTGAGACCTCGGTCGAGATCGCGATCACCAGAGGAATAGCCAGTCCAAGGGCATGCGGGCAGGCGATGACCAGCACCGTCACCGTCCGGGCGATCGCCTCGTCGAGATCGCCCAGGAGCGACCACACGGCGAAGGTCGCAAGCCCTGCACCGATCGCTACCCAGAAGAGCAGCGCGGCCGCACGGTCGGCGATTGCCTGGGCGCGGGAACGGGACTGCTGCGCCTGCGCGACGAGCCGCTGGATGCCGGCGAGCGCCGTATCGTCACCGACCGCATCCACCCGCACCCGCACTGAGGAACCGAGGGCGACGGTGGCGGCGGCGACCCGTTCGCCCTGCTGGCGGAGCACGGGGCGCGATTCGCCGGTGAGCATCGACTCGTCGAAGTCTGCCTGGCCTGCCTCGACAGTCCCGTCCGCGGGCACACGCGCGCCGGGGCGCACAAGCACGATGTCCCCGGCACGCAGCTCCGCGATCCCGACGATGCGCGTCACGTCACCGTCGACCAGCTCGGCGTCGTCTGGCAGCAGCTCGGCGAGGGCAGCAAGGGCGCCCCGGGTGAGACCGAGCGCACGCATCTCCTGCCAGTGACCGAGCAACATCACCGTCACGAGCGCAGCGAGTTCCCACCAGAAGTCGAGGTCCACCCACCCGAACTCGAAGGCCACCGACGAGGCAAACGCGACCGTGATGGCGAGCGAGATGAGCAGCATCATCCCCGGCTGGCGGAGCCGGACTTCGTCAAGGCCACCCCTCAAGAACACGCGGCCGCCGTACAGGAAGACCACAGTTCCGAGGACAGGTGCGACGAGGGCATGGCCGGGCACCCACGAGAGGGAGTACCCGAACCAGTGCTGGATCATGTCGCTGAACACGACTGTGGGGATGGTCAGGACGAGCGACAGCCAGAACAGGCGCCGGAACGCCTCCGGATCGTGACCGGCGTGCTTGTCGTGTCCCTGGTGGCCGGCGTGGGATGAGTGCGCCGGCTCGTGTTGCGATGCGGATGGATGGCTCGACCCGGAAGCGTGCCCTCCGTGCCCCCCGTGCTCTGCACGCGGAGCCAGTGCGCCAGCGACGGGCGCGGGCCCACCGGGGGCGTGTCCGTCATGCTCCGTCGTCCCATGGGTCATGGGCTCTGGCGCGGAGCGGCCGTGCTGAGAATGGTCGTGCTGCGAGTGGTCGTGTCCCGCTGGCATGCGTCTGCTCCTTTCGAGGAACCGGTGTCACCTCTACAGACGCAGCCGCGCCAACCTGATTACAGCACCGGGGCGGTCTCGCAGGTGCAGTCGAGACATCCGTGGTCGGCGCAGATCCGACACGTCGCCTCAAGGGACTCCCGGAGCGCCTTGCGAGCGCGGTGCCGGCGGACGTTGAGGTTGTTGGTGGAGATCCCCAGGCGCTCGGCAGCGACCGTCAGCGGGACGTCGTCCAGGTCAACGGCAGCGAGGACGGCGGCGTACTCGGGGCGAATCGTCGGCAGCAGCGCCCTGAAGCACTCACAGAGGGTGCGCTCGTCTGTCTCGCTCGGGTCAGCCAGGTCGAAGTCCGGGGCGAGGCTACCGACGCGGCGGGCGGACACCCCGCGCCGGCGGTAGGCGTCGATGATCGCGTTCCGGAGGACGCGGTAGAACCACGCCGCGAGCCGTTCCTCGTCGTCGATCTCCGGGGCCGAACGGAGGGCCCGTAGGATCGCACCCTGGAGGATGTCCTCGGCAAGGTCGGGGTCAGAGATGCGCCCGCGGACGAAGGCGAGGTACCGAGCGCGCCCTGCCCCGAGCGTCTCTTCGAGCGCGGTGCGGGGCGCAGTTCCGGGGCCGTGTTCGTGGCTCGGCATCCTCGGCGGCTACCCGTCGTTCGGGATCGCGAGCGCGACCTCCACGGGCTGCCCCCACGGCATGGCCACCGTCTGGACGTCGATCCGATACGCGCTTGGGTCGTCCAGCTTCCCCGCGATTCGGCCTCCAGCGTCAACGCCGACCAGGATGTGGTTGCCGCAGCAGCACGACTCGGTCGCCTGATCACCCTGCGACCGGTCAAGTGCGAAGCCTGCGTCGCACCCGCAGTAGCAGTCATAGTTCACGTTCGCGCCGACGTCGGTCCGCTCCACTCGGTAGGCGCCGGGAGCCCAGTCCAGGGACTTCGAGCCATGTGCGTCCGGTTGCTCCGATGCGACGTCCCCGAGCGGATATCCCTCAGCGGCGAGGGCCGCACCGAACTGGTCGAGGGCGGCGCCTCCCGAGACCTCAACGACGAACGTCCGCCGGTCCGGGTCGCCGGAGACGAAGGCGACGCCGTCCGTCTCCCCCGCGACCCGCTCGATCGTCGCGATGCAGTGCTCACAGGTGATGTCAGGTGAGGACAGCAACAGCTGCATGGAAGGACTCCTCGTCAGCTCACGCGCAGGATGCCGTGCATCCCGGCGTCTCGGTGGCCCGGCTCGTTGCAGTAGAAGACGTACTCGCCCGGCTCAGTGGCCTCGAACTCGATCATGCCGTGTTCGCCCGTAGCGAGCGCCATGTGCATCGCGGACTCGGAGCCGTGGCCGCCGTGACCGTTGCTAGTCATGCCGCCGGTCATCTCCATTCGGCCCATCGGCATCGAGTCGATACTGAAGTCGTGCGGTAGTGCGCCGCCATTCTCGAAGTTCAGACGCACGGTCTCCCCACGGGCGACCTCGATGGCCGTCGGCTCGAAGGCGATGTCGCGCATCATCACGCTGACTTCACGGACCTCGGCCTCGGCGCTGGGAGCCGATGAGGAATCGTCATCGGCGCACGCAGTGACTCCGAGGCTGAGCAGGCCAAACAAGACCAGAACAACTGCGCGTCTCATGCAACCTCCACGGCGAGTCGGTGGGCTGATCGAAGGATACGCCGGGTCAGGTCGGCACTGACACCTTCTCTTACCAGCACCTCCCGCGACCGACGACCTGGAGGCTGACGCACCAGAACAAGTCAGGCGAGGCTGCACCTAGTCGCATGTCTCCCGCCCATATGCCTGGTGATGACTGCGAGTGGTAGGGACCGATGTATTAGGACGTCGTGATCCGCGATCCGTGTGAGATCACGAGCATCCGAGTGATCCAGAAATGCTCTGTGAGCAGGGGAGGGGAGCCGCAGTGACAGCGACCGCTAATCGAGGAGAGGAACCTCAAAGTAGAAGAAGTAGCCCGGTTCTTTCCTCACCACTGTACGAACATCGGCATGAACGTTCAGTGACCGCGTAAGAGTAGGTCGCCCGAGCGCTTTCTCGGCCTTGATTAGCACGAGAACCCTAGCGTTTGCTACGGAGCTCACGGTTCTCACTCGGTGACTCGAGAGCCCTGCACTACACGTTTGGAGCACTCGGGCGCAGATTCTCACCGTGGGGCCGCTGTCGGCGTCGTAGAAGCACAATCGCCGCCACCTACGATCTCGGCGCACAGTCCTTCGCGCTTTCGAGGTCGCCCCCGCCCGCAGCGGGCGAGGGCACCGTCTTGCCATCCTGCTGACCTAACGATTTCCGGGCGAGCCCCCCGTTCGGCTTTTGGCCTGGCGACTCCCAAGGCACTACTTGCCACGGCGTCGGTCGCTCTCCTGGTTGATAGCGTCATCCAGGTCCAGCGCGGCCGTGGTCGAGAGCCTCTCGAGCTCGGTCAGGTTCTTGTCCGCTTCCCGATAGGCCATCCACATTGAGGCTGCAGAGCCTGCCGCGCGCACCGTCGTCGCGGCGGCCTCCACTTCAGCGAGGCTTGTCTCGACGCTCAGCGACGGCACCCGCGCCTGCAACTCCTCCATGCGAGCGAAGACACTGGCTTGGGCTTCGCGAATGGCCTCACGGGTGACAGTGGTGTCGCCGTCCGCCGTCCGAGTCGAGACTAACTCCCATAGTTCACTCTGGCGGCGAATCAATTCGTCGTCGGACCCGAAGAGCTCCGCTCCGCGATAGTTCCTGACCATTTCATCGAGGTCGCCACGGCCCGGTTTCACGAACTCCAGGGTTTGTCGCAACTCCTCCAACCTTGACTCCAGGTCGTCAGCGAGCCGCTCACGCACTTGGAGGACATCGTTCGTCACGCCATTGATGATCGAGGCCACCGCCGTTTCCGCAGCCTCACGGAGAGGAATCATCCCGCCCTCGATTTCGACGCCGAACACGGCGAGCTGAGTCACTTGGCTACGAGACGCGCTCACGGACCACTTGGATTGGGAACGAACGACCATCCTGCCCGCCACAAGAAGCAGGGCCGCCGCGATGTCGCCGACAACTGCCTCATTGTGTGTGTCTTGGTGGTACGCGCTGTTCCTGTACTCGTGCGCGACGGCGAGCACTTCGGCCTCGTCGGGTTCCAAGAGCGGTGAGTTCTGGGACAGGTACGGCTCGTAGCCAGTGGTTTCGCTCACCAACTGGATACGAGTGGGAAGGCTCATCCGCGCAGTGTTGCGCACGGACTTGGGATAAGTACGGCCCGTGCCACGTGTCCACCCCGCGGTCGAAGCGGTGTAGAGGAGGTCGAGTCGGCGATAGGTCATCCCATCGACGAGACTGTCGAGAAGGATCAGCGCTGCGCGTGCCTTACCGGCCGACCCATCTCGAATCAACTCAGCACACAACGCGATTTGCTCGATCGCGAAGATCAGGCGATCAACTTCGTCTCGGTCATCCATTCAGGCGCGCCCTCCACATCAAGCGCACGCAAAACTGACTGCGGTTCTAGGCAGGCGAGCGGGCGCGCCCTAGCGATTTCCCGTGGGAGCCTCGCCGGACCGTGAATCAGTCCTCGTCGGGCGGTCGAGCGACCAGGCTATGCACGAGTCGTTCGGACAGTGGCTCTCGCTTGGAGTCGAAGGGGACGTAGTACGCCGAGGCCCCAGTATCCACGATATCGTTCTCCGTCCGAAGCCCCGGGGCGCTAGACAACATCACGAGATTCGGCGCGAGAGAGGGTGCCCAACTGCACGCCTCGTGAACGATCTGCTCGACACGACGTCGCAAAGCCTCGTCCGCCCAGGGCGTCTCCTCGCGGAGGTGAATGTTGACGATGCCCGGCCGACCCGGAGCGAGCTGTCTAGCGGCGCCCCTGATACGCGATCGGATCGCGTCCCCGACGGCGTCCGCCTGCTCACTGCGCGCCAACAGCACACCGAACTCGATGTGCTCCGAAAACGCGACAGCGTCGTCGCGAAGCGGGCCGATATCCCAGAAGGCGGCATGAGGTGGATGCAGCGGCTGCCTGGTCAGCTCCCACCCATAGCGAGCAAGTGCGTGCTCTTTGGTGACCGTGCTCCCTAGTCGCTCTACATCGATCCGATACTCGCCAGCCGGTGCGTTCATGACCTGAAGCTTTGCTGAGAGGATGCCGGCAAATCTGGCCGCGACTTTCGCGACATCCTCTGCTTTCAAACGTTCGGGACACCGCAGCGTGGCGACGAACGACCCCTCAGCCTCTCGGATGAGTCCGAACACTTCGAGAGCGAGGCTGCGGAATGCGCGCGCATGGATCTTCATGCCCGTTCCCTGCTCGATCGTCTTGATTTCGATCGAGACCTGCGAGTCGTCGCACGTCACAACGAGGTCAGGGTTCCCACTGCTGTGAAGGCAGATCGGGTCCACGGGGAAGCCCGCCCGAAGGAAGTGCGCGGCGAGAAGAATCTCCTGGATCACCGGTAGGCAGTCCGGGACCAGAAGTCGCCTTCGAGGGAGGTCACGCTCCTCCACGATGGGGCACGCCTCTACGACACGCTGCCAGGCCTCCGCCAGGTTCGCGAGTCCATACAGCTCACGCGCAGCCGGTCGCTCACCCTGCAGCCAGCGCTGGCGAGCCGCGAACCCCACCGCGAGCGGGTGCGCGTCGACCAAGAGGATGCTCCGCCACGGCTCGGCGGCGACTTGCTCTCGCAGGTCTCGGTACTGCTGCGTTAGACGAGCAATGTTGCCCTCGCCGAGGTAATGCTCGAAGCGACGGAATGCGGGCTCAAGGTCTTCGAGGTGGACGGGGGACAAGCAGGGAAGCCAGCTTCTTAGGGAGGTCGGAACATTGTCGCACGGACACTTTGCGTTGGATTTCGGCCACGAAACAGCTGAGTTCGGCCCGCGATCGGGTAAAATGTATATGTGGAGTTTCTCCGCGTGTCACGTACAGCCAAAGCGCCTGGAGTCGTGACCCAGGACAAAAATCCGGAAGTGCAGTCGGTAAGGGACACCGCGGAGGCGGCAATCCGACCGTGTGTCGAGGGCAGGTGTTCTCGGCGCGCGACGCTGGGTCGAAGTGACGGGCTGACGGTTCGGGGTCGGGCTAAATCCCGTGAGGGTGCGCACGTCCAAAGCTACCGGCGACCCCGGTCAGCGCGAAGAAGTCGCTTCGACAGTCTAGAACCTCGCCTGGACGACCAAGATTTAGCGAGCTGCCTTCGGCCGGCTGTCCGAGGGGCGCAACGACCGCAGATCGCCACGATCTGCCGGTAGTCCCTTCCTACCTGGACTACCGATCGCAGCGATATCCGATACTGCGGATAGCGGTTCCCACTACGGATATGCCGCGATCAGGAAGTTAGCAGCCGTTCGGGTTCAGGTGCTCGCTGCCGATCATGACGATGGCCGTGTCGATGTCCCCCGTGAACGGTCCATCGAACGAGTACAGCCCCACCACGACGTAGCCGCCGCTGCCGATCCTGTCCCCATCACTGGTCTGAAGCGCGTCGCCCGCATCGAAGGCCTCGCCCAGGGTCGCGCTGTGGAACAGGAAGTGCTTCCCCTCGCTGCACGGCCCCTCCTCGACGAGCACGGCGTCCGGCGGGAGCAGCGCGAGCACCTCGTCGCGGGCCACCCTCCATTCCACTCCGGGCTCCAGCCAGTTCATGCCGAACCCGACCACGCGTCCCTGGGTGTGCTCGACGCCATCGAAGCGGCTGGACCAGTCGGTGAGCGGGTCATATGCCGCACCTGGGGTCGCGCCCGGCGTGCGCACCATCGTGTGGCGAGCGTCCCAGTCGGCGTCGAGCGCACCGAACCCGGTGAGCCTGAGAGCTGAGGCGTTTGCCGGCGCGGGCGTCGTTGCGACGACCGTGGCAGCCGTCGATGTCGTCGGTGCTTGCGCCG
>JAUXUW010000219.1 GCA_030684635.1 Dehalococcoidia bacterium | reverse complement strand
GCGTCGAGCGAGGCCCGCGCCGCCGCGTGTGCGGTGACCGCCGCCTCGCTCGCCTTGCGCGCGGTGGTTTCCGCGCGGGCCAGCGCCTTCTGCTGCGTCTTCGCCTCCGCGGCGGCGGTCTGCTTTGCTTCCGCGTCCGTCGTGGCGGTCGCAACCCGGCGCGTCTCTCGTTCAGCGGCGGTGCGGGCGAGCGCGAGCGCATCGAGGGCGCTCTGCGCCTCGGCGAGTTGTTCACGCGTGCCGGTCTCGGCGACCACCTGCTCCAGCCGTTTGCGGGCCGCCTGCAGCGCCTTCGCGGCGGTCGTCGCGCCTTTCGTCGCCTCGGACGCCGCGCCGTCGCCGGCCTCGAACGCTGCGATCGTCGCTTCGCTCTGGTCGGCGCGTGGGAGCCGCTTCGCGAGGTCCGCGAGGCGGCCGAGTTCTGCGGTCGCCGCGTCGTGCTGCTGCTTCGCCGCGTTTGCTTCCGTGTGGACGGCCTCGACGCGCGGGCGCAGGGCTTCCAGGGCGGCGTGGCGCGCACGTTCCGCCGCGAGCGCGGCCTCCGCCTGGGCGATGCGTTCGCGCGCCTCGGTGAGCGCGGCGATCTGCCGCGCCGCGTGGTCGGCGTCGGCGCGAGCCTCGCGCTCCCGTTCGCGCGCGACCGCGTGCATCGCCTCAATCCGGTCGAGGCCGAAGACGCCGCGCAGCACCTTGTCGCGGTCGGTAGGTGTTGCCTGCAGGAACTCCTGGAATCGCCCCTGCGCGAGCAGGATCGAGCGCTGGAAGGCGGAGAAGTCCAGCCCCAGCAGCCGCTCGATCCGCTCGTTCACGGCACGCTCGCCGGTGACGGCACGGCCCTGGTCGGCCGTGTTGGACGCCTCGTCGAACGGGGCGAGGAGGTGCTGGCCGGCGCCCTTGCGGCGGATCGCGCGCGTCACCTGCCAGGTGCCACCCTCCACGCGGAAGGTCATCTGCACCTGTGCCGCGTCGCGCTGCTGGTGGATGAGGGCGTGCGTGCCGCGCGTGATCGCCGGCGTCTTGCCGTACAGCGCGAACGCGATGCCATCCAGGATCGTCGACTTGCCGCTGCCAATCGGGCCGACGATGCCGACGAGGCGGCGGCCGCGCCAGTCGAACCGCGCGCGGTCGGCGTAGGAGCGGAACCCCTCCAGCGTCAGGTCAAGCGGGCGCATCGATGACCTCGTCGAGCACGGCGTCGTGCACCTCGTCGAAGGCGGCGAGGAGCGCGTCTGGAGCCGGGACGTTCCGCTTCTCCTGGTGGAACTCTCCGTACAGGTCGCGCCACGGGCGGCCGGCGCGGGACTGGCGGGGCTGACGCTGGTCCGGGTAGACGGCGCGCACCTTCACCACGAACCGGAAGAGGTCCGCCGCCCGCGCCGCGAGCGAGGGGTCGGGCCCGTCCGTGGAGACGACCAGGTCCAGGTAGCCCTCGTTCAGTTCGTCGCGGCGGGCCACGATCTCGTCCCACGTCCCCTCCACGTGGAGCAGGGGGCGCCCGGCGATGATCGGGATGCTCTCGACCTGCGCGAGGCCGCGCGGTTCCGCCGTCACCAGCAGCACCCGCTTCTCTTCGCCCGCCTCGCCGAAATCGAGTGGCAGTAGGGAGCCGGCGTAGTGCGCGGGAGCCGGCGCGCCCGGCACCGGCTGCGGCGCGTGGATGTGGCCGAGCGCCGTGTACTGAGCCACCGGCGAGAGCGCGGCGGCGGAGGCCATATACGACTCGCCGAGGTGCAACTCGCGCTCGCCTCGGCCCAGGTTGCGCCCGCCGATCGTGACGCCCGGTACGGTGACGTGGGCGGTCATGACCGTGACGGCGTCACGCATATGCGGCTCGAGGGCGCGGCCGTAGGCGCCGAAGATCGCGCCCACGCGGTCCTGGTACGCGCCGTACCAGTCGCCGACACCCTGCATGAAGTCGACCACGCGTCCCTCGCGCAGGAACGGGAAGCAGGCGACGACCGCGCGCCCGTTCGCCGTGTCGATGTCGATGAGGCCGCCCAGTTCCGGCGCGCGGATCTGGCCGACGAGGTGCACGCCGAGGGGACGCAGATAGGGCGCCAGCACCTCGAACAGCTCGGGCGAGTCGTGGTTGCCGGCGATGGCGACGACCGGCCGGCGGCCGTCGTCCGCGAGGCGACGCAGCGCCTCCATGCCCATGCCCAGCGCCTCCGTTGGCGGCGAGGCGCGGTCGAAGAGGTCGCCCGAGACGACGACCAAATCGACCTCGCGCTCCTCCGCGATCGCGATCACCTGGTCCAGCGCCTCGGCGAACTCGTCGGTGCGGTCGTACCGCCCGATGCGCTTGCCGATGTGCCAGTCAGAGGTGTGGAGGATGCGCACGCGGCTACAGCCCCTTGAACGGGTCGCCCTCGGGGCGGACCTCGTCTCGGCGGGTGGCCCACGGGACGCGGGGGAAGGAGAAGACCACGGGCACGGGCACGGCGGGCTGGCTCAGGACCATCGTGCCCGGCTTCAGCAGCCGCGCGCGCGCCTTCGTGGAGGGGAGCATCCAGCCGAACTCCGCGCGCTCCGACTCTGCGGCGTCCAGGCGGCCCGCGACGCGGATCGAGGCGTTCTCCAGCACGTCCGGCGCCACGCGGGATGCGCTCTGCTGCGCGCCGATCAGGAGCACGCCCAGTGACCGGCCGCGCTGCGCGATGTCGACGAGCATCTCCTTCAGCGGGCTCGCGCTCTCCCTCGGGGCGTACTTGTTCAACTCGTCCAGCACGACCACCGACAGCGGGTGGCTCTGCCCGGTCAGTTCCTTCTCGCGGAAGGTCTCCTGCAACAGCGCGCCGACGACGAAGCGCTGCGCGAGGTCGTGCATCGCCTGGATCGCGACCACCGTCACCGTC
Organism: Dehalococcoidia bacterium; assembly: GCA_030684635.1. Lineage (GTDB taxonomy): Bacteria > Chloroflexota > Dehalococcoidia > UBA2979 > UBA2979 > W-Chloroflexi-9. The sequence continues at coordinate 8,902 of JAUXUW010000219.1, read as the reverse complement.
GCGGCGGAGCGGTCGATGCGGCGGCTGACGCCGGCCCGCACGAGGCGGCCCAGGCGCAGGTCGCTGGAGGCGGACTGGAGGCGGCGCATGAACGCGGAGATCGTCCCCGGCTGCACGCGCCCTGCCCATGCGGGGTGCGGGTGCCCGTCCGAGTCGTCGCCCTCCGGCTCCAGTAGCATCCCGAGCACGGTGACCAGGCTGTCCATGTCCCGGATCACCTCGCCCTGCGCGGAGTGCACGGCGCCCGAGGGGTCGACGAGGGTCACCGCGCCGGGCTCACCCTCCACGGGCTGCATCCAGCGCTGGAGCTGCGTGCGGACGCGCTCCTCCACGAACGGGATCTGGTTGCGCTGGTCGCTGGCGTCCGTGAACACGAACTGCAGCAGTCCCTCCTTAATGAACTCTTCCGGCGTCCAGTAAAACGCCTCGATCCCTTCCTGCCGTCCGCTGACATCCGGCAGCACCGCGTCGCGCGAGGCCTTCGCGGGGGGCGCCCAGTACGCGACGGTGGGGCCGGAGCCGGCGCCGAGGTCGCGCGGGCGCGAGCCACCACGGCCGTCACGGGACGGCGTGGCCAGGCGGAAGGGGGTCGGCTCCACGCCCAGGCGCTGCCAGGTTGCGGCGTCCTCTTCGCTGAACTTCGTGCTCGGACGGTCGAGCCACAGCAGGTCCTCGCCCTTCACGTTGAAGACGAGGGCGCGGAGGTTCGCGGTGGCGCGCGGGTCCAGGTTCGGCAGGCCGGTGAGCATGCGCAGGAAGAAGAACGCGAACGTGGTTTTGGTGGCGACGCCGCTCACGCCGGAGATCGACATATGGCCGCCCTTGGTGCCATCGAAGTAGTCGAGGTCGACCTCGATCTCGTCACCGTCCCGGCCCACGCCGACCGCGAGCCGCTTCTGCGGGTCGATCGTGTCGACGTAGAGGGCGCGCTGCCGGTCCAGGCCGCGGGCGCGCTCCACCACCTCGCCGGGGCCGGCGGCGACCCAGATCTCGGGGTCGACGCGCGTGACGGCGACACGCGCCGAGCGCACCCGTTCCGCCGGCTGGAAGCCGCCGTCGCCGATGCGGTGGACGTCCGAGTCGAACGTGGCGCCCTCGTACGTGGCTTCGCTCTCCGTGACGATGCCGTAGGTGGAGACGGTGCCGGCCTCCGGCACCTCCGTCCGCACGACCACGAGGTCGTCCACGGCCAGGTAACGGTCGCCGTCCAGCACCACGCGGAACTCCTGCGAGGTGGTCTGGCCGACGCCGGCGACGCGGCCGACGCGCCCACCTTCCGCGGAGGGTCGAGGCTCGAATGGTGGCAGGGTCATCGGCGGGTCGCTTCCGGGCGTGGGACGGGCAGGGTGGTCTGCGCGTGGAGCGCGGCCCGCAGGGCGCGCTCCACCAGGGCGGCATCGCCGAGTTGATGGCGGAGGTGCTTCTCTAGCGCCGCGATCGGCACCAGGTTCTGCGGCGCGCGTGGGTCAATGTGCAGCGGCGGCGCCACCAGCGGGAGGATCGCGGCGGTGCGGTCGGCTATCACGCGCGCCTCCTCGCGCCCGAGGGCGAACGCGGACTCGCACCGCACGACCCCGCTCCAGGCGTGGCCGAAGGGCACGGTGGCGAGGCGAACGTACCAGGAGTAGCGCTGGAACTTCCCGAGCGGGTTGATGCGGAACAACGGGGTGCGCTCGCCCGGCTGGAGGCGACCGACACACGCGGCCTCCGGGGGGGCGAGGTACGAACGATGGTGCGTCTTTACATAACCGATGACATGGTGCGGCGCGAACTCATTGATCGGGCCGTCCGCCACCACGAAGTGCCCCTCGCGGGCGAGGTCCGTGGCGCACGCGCCCTCCGCCTGGCGCATCCGCGTCTGGACGTGCGCGGTCAACTGGGCGTCGTCTTCGCCCTCGGTCGCCTCGGTCAGGTAGTCCAGGCCGGGCACGTGCGGCACCTGCTCGATGCGTCCGCGTCCGAGGACCGCCAGGCGACGCACGACGACGTGCTCGAAGGTGGAGTAGGGGATGGCTTCCCGGTGCCAGACGGTGGCGCCCACGGCGTAGGAGGCGCAGACGCCCGGGATCGGGCCGTTCGCCGGGTCGTCGTCATCGAAGAGGGTGAGGCGCGCATCGATGCGGCGGATGCCGTCCACGAACGCAATTGAGCGCGCGCCATCATCGAGGCCCGGGAGTGGTTCCCAGGCCCCGTTGACCTCGACGGTCGGGTCGACGTCGACCTCGCTGGGGGGAAGTGACTGATCGGCTTCGACCGGCGAGCCGAACCCCGGTGCCCACGACTCCAGGTACAGCTTCGCCATCGCCCGCGATTGTAGCCCGGTGCGGGTGCTGGCACGCCCGAGGACGGCAGGTGGCGCTATCCGAGGCTAGGCGGCGCTCAGTGCCCCGCTGTACCACCCGACGCGTTCGAGGACGGCGGACTCACCACCCAGGTCCTCGATCACGGGCAGCATGGACGCCTCGCTGTCCTCCTCGAGCGGCACGGCCGGGACGAGCCCGTCGCTGATGCCGAGCGAGCCGGCGAGTTCGCGCGCGCGGATCACGGCCCACGAGAGGCCGCGGTGGCTCGGTCCGTGATGGTTCGCGATGGTCTCCACGATCTCTTCAGGGAAGCCCCATGCATCGCCGATGGCAGCGCCGTGCTGCACGTGGTCGAAGCCGAAGCACATGCGCTCCGCCTCCTGGGAGGGGATGCCGCGCCGTGCGAGCTGCACCACAGTGGAGTACTGGTCTGGCCACTGGGCGGCCATCGCCAGCCGCCCGATGTCGTGCAGGAGGCCCGCCGTGAACGCGGAGGAGTGCTCCACGGAGCCGTACGCGATGGCGTCCGCCAGGACGGCGGTGGCCACCAGGTGACGCCAGAGTTCGTCCTCGTTGATGCCGGAGCGCTGGAGGTTGCCGAAGGAGCCGGACAGCGCAATCCCCAGCACGATGCGCCGGGTCTCGGCGGCGCCGATGCGGACCACGGCGGTCTGGGCGGACTTGATCCGGTCGACCGGCGCGGAGGCGGCGGAGTTTGCCGCCCGGAGGATGCCGGCGGTCAGCGCGGGGTCGGAATGCACGATCCCCAGCAGGTCCTCGATGGACGGGTTCGGGTCAGACACGAACGAGAGTGCCCGGATCTTCGCCGCCGGGAGTGCCGGGAGCTGTGATGCTGAGGCCATAGCCCGCCCGCTCTGTGCAATACGAACGCCCTGCCGTTGCTTGAATCATCGGCAGGGCGTCCGTGCCCGCGCAGTCGGGCGGGAGGGCTGATTGGGGCCCGTTTGGTGAAGCCTGCGTGAATCTACCTCCCGCGCGGCGTTTCCCCGACCGCTGACCGGCCCCGCATCGCTGCGCGCTGGTCTGCGGCGAGTTCCTCCAGAGGGATGTGACACAGGATCTGGTGTCGCGGGTCTGCCGAGTCCACCCGCATCGGTGGCGGCGTGTTGTTGCAGAGGTCGCCCAGGTTCCGGGGGCAGCGGCCTGCGAACGGGCAGCCGGCGAACGGCTGCCGCAACGTGGGCACCGCCCCCTCCAGGCGGATGCGGCTGGGCTCGGCGTCCGGGTCCGGCACCGGCGCCGCTGAGAGCAGCGCCTCCGTGTACGGCGACCAGGGCGGGCGCAGGACCGCCTCCGCCGGGCCGGTCTCCACCACGTGGCCCCCGTACAGCACGAGGATGTCGTCCGAGATGTACCGCACGACGCCGAGGTCATGCGTGATGAACATAAAGGCGGTGCCTTCGCGGCGCTGTCGTTCGGCGATCAGGATCAGCACCTGCGCCTGCACGGACACGTCCAGGGCGGAGACCGCCTCGTCCGCGATGATCAACTCCGGGTCGGCGGCGAAGGCCGCCGCCAGGGCAACGCGCTGCTGCTGGCCGCCGCTCAACTCCCGGGGCCGGCGGTCCATGTAGCCGCCGTCCAGGCCGACCGACTCCAGCAGTTCAACGGCGATGCCCCGCGCCTCCGCCTTGCCGATGCCGCGTGACTTCCGGATCGACCGCACGAGGACGCTGCCGATCGGCAGCCGTGGGTTCAGGGAAGCCGCCGGGTTCTGGAAGACCATGCGGACCTTCGACTGCTGTCCCCTCGGGCGGTCGCCGACGCCGGCGGCCAGCGGCTCGCCGTCCAGCAGCACCTCACCAGCAGTACGGCGCTCCAGGCCGGCGATCGAGCGGGCCGCCGTCGACTTGCCGGAGCCGGACTCGCCGACGATGCCGAGCGTGCGTCCGGGCTGGATGGCGAAATCTACGTCCACGTTCGCCCGGACCGGGCGACGGGAGGGTGGGCCAAAGAAGATGTATTTCTTCTGGTCGGTGCCGTAGTACTGGTGCAGGCCGTCCACCTGGAGCAGCGGCGCTTCGTTGGTGCTCCGGGGCTTCCGGGGTCGCGGCGTCGGCTCACCCCACGTGTCGGAGTCGACCCGCTCCGGGAAGAAGCAGCGCACCGGGTGCCCCTCCGCGTTGGCGGCAATCTCCGGCGGCGCCGATTCGCGGCAGATGTCTTGCACCATGGGGCAGCGGTCAGCGAACAGGCACGCGTCCACGTTCGGTTCCGAAGCGGGGTAGACGGAGCCGGGGATGTTCCGCAATTGCGGCATCAGCCCGGTCTCATTCACGGGCGCGGGGACGCAGGACAGCAGCCCGGCCGTGTACGGGTGCGACGGGCCTGCGAACAACTCGCGGACGGGCGCCTCCTCGATGATCTGCCCGGCGTACATCACCGCCACGCGGTCTGCGACCCGGGCGATGACGCCCAGGTTGTGGCTGACGAAGACGATGCCCGCGTTCACGCGGTCTTTCAGCTCCGCGACCAGGTCCAGGATCGTCGCCTCCGTGGTGACGTCCAGGCCGGTCGTGGGCTCGTCCATCAGCAGCAGGTCCGGCTCGCAGGCCAGCGCCATCGCGATCACTACGCGCTGCTGCTGGCCGCCGCTCAGTTCGTGCGGGAAGCGCCGCCCGACTCGTGCCGGGTTCGGGAGTCCGACGCTCTCGAACAGGCTCGCGGCGCGCTCCTCGGCGGCCTGGCCGCTCAGCCCGAGGTGGGTGTGCAGCACCTCCTCGACCTGTTCGCCCACCCGCATCGTCGGGTTCAGGGCGGAGCCGGGATCCTGGTAGACCATCGCGATCCGGCTCCCGCGGAGGTCCCGCAGTTCTCCGGCTGGCATGGTCATCAGGTCACGGCCCTCGAAGAGGATCGACCCGCCGACCTCGGCCGTGCCCGGCAGGTAGGCCAGCGTGGCGAACGCGACGGTGGATTTGCCGCAACCGGACTCACCGACCAGCCCCAGCACCTCACCACGGCGGACCGTGAACGAGGCGTGGCGGACGGCACGGACGGTCCCGCGCGGCGTGTAGAACGTGACCGAGAGGTCACGGACCTCCAGCAGCGGGACTCCCTCCGCTGGCGGTGCGACGGACTCCCGGGTGGCCGGGCTCAAGAATGAAGCGATGCTCATGGCGTGCGCTCTCCCTTCGGCAGTTCGCGCGCTTCGCGCAGGCCCTCGGCGAGCAAGTTCACGCCGATGACCAGCGAGGCCACCGCGACGGACGGGGCGAGGACGATCAGCGGGGCGTTGGCGATGTGCGCGCGGCCTTCGCTGATCATCAGTCCCCAGTCCGAGGATGGCGGCTGCACACCCAGCCCGAGGAATCCGAGCGAGGAAGCAAGCAGCACGGCATAGGACAGCCGCACGGACGCTTCCACGGTCAGGACGGGCGTGGTGTTCGGGAGGATCTCCCGGAAGATGATGTAGTACGCCGGTTCGCCTCGGAGGCGGGCGCTCTGCACGAACTCCATCGTCTTGATCGACAGCGTGGCACTGCGGAGGACGCGGGCGACACGTGGCGTGAAGACGATGCCGATCGTGAAGACGATGTTGATGTGGCTGGAGCCGAGCGTGGTGAGCACGAGCAACGCCAGCAGCAGCGCCGGGAACGACATCAGCCCGTCCATGACGCGCATGACGACTTCGTCCACCTTGCCGCCCGCGTAGCCACTGCTCAGGCCAACGATCGTGCCCAGCAGGATGCCGAGCGCCGTGCCCGCCGCGGAGACCAGAATGATCGAGGTCGCTCCGGAGAGCACCCGGCTGAAGATGTCCCGTCCGAACTCATCCGTCCCCAGCCAGTAAGTCATCGTGGGGCCGCTGAAGCGGTCCAGCAGATGGAACTCGGTGGCCGGGAACGGCGCGAGCACGGTGCCGGCGATGGCCAGCACTACGTGCACGAGCACCAGTGGCAGGCCGATGCGCCCCGCGGGCGTGGCCCACGCGTAGCCGAACTCGCGACGAGCGCCCCGAGCCAGGCCAACCACCGCCCGGGTTGCGGCGTTGCCGCGCTCGGACTCGGCCGGTGTGAGTGTTGCAGTAGCCATCAGGCGAACCGAATCCGCGGGTTCAGCCAGGTGTACGCCAGGTCGGCGAACAGGTTGCTGACCGCATAGGTCGCTGCGATCAGCAGGGCGAGTGCCTGCAGCAGCGGCATGTCACGTGTCTGGATCGAGGTGAGCAGCATCCGTCCGATGCCCGGGTACGAGAACACGTTCTCGACGATGATCAGGCCGCCCAGGAGCCACCCGATGTTCAGCGTGATCACGCTGATCGTGGGGAGCATGGCGTTGGGCACCACATGCCGCCAGATCACCTGGCGCATCGGGAGCCCCTTCAGGATGGCGCTCCGCACGTAGTTCGTCTCCAGCACCTCGATCACGTTCGCCCGGGTCATGCGCATGACGTACGCGAACATGACGCCGGTGAGCGTGAGCGCGGGCAGTACGAGGATCTGCGGCCGTGTGAGCGGGTTCGTGCCTGGCTCCACCAGGCTGGAGGACGGGAGCCAGCCCAGCGTGGTGGAGAACACGATGATCAGCACCACGCCCGTGACGAATTCCGGCAGGGAGATCGCCACCAGGCTGAACATGCTCGCGAGGCGGTCGCCGAACGAGTTGCGGTGCACGCCCGCCCAGATCCCGACCGCAACCGCAACGGGCATCGCCACGAAGAACGTGAACGATGCGAGGATCAGCGAATTCACCAGCCGGCCGCCGACCATCTCCGTGATCGGCAACCGCTGCACCAACGATTCGCCCAGGTCGCCGCGGACGACCCCGCCGACCCACGAGGCGTAGCGCATGGGCCACGGGTCGTCGAGGCCGAGCCGCTCACGGACGACCGCGACGTTCTCGGGCGTCGCGCCCTGTCCCAGGATCTGCGTGGCCACGTCGCCCGGGAGGACTTCGGTGACGCCGAAGACGGCGAACGAGATCACGAGCAGCGTCACGACGATCAGGCCCAGGCGGAGTAACAGGAATCGCGCCATCGCGAACCTCCTTTCGGCCGTCGCCTACTGGTTCAGCCAGGCGTTGCGGAGCACCAGCCAGTTAGACGGGTGCGCGGCCACGCCGCCGACCTTGTTCGTCATGCCGATGAACACCGGCTTGAACGAGGTGACGATGCGGGGCACGTCATCGATCAGGATCTGCTGGATGCGGCCGTAGGCTTCGGTGCGCTCTTCCTGGTCCTTGATGCCGCGGGCCCGGTTGATGAGCGTGTCCAGTTCCGCGTTCTTGTAGTAGGACTCGTTCCACGGCGCGTCGGAGAGGTAGACCAGGCTCAGCGCCTGGTCGGCCGTGCGGCCGTTCCAGCCGACGGTCGTGAACGGCTCCACCAGCCATACGTTGGACCAGTAGGAGTCCTCCGGGGAGCGCTGGACGGTGACGTTCACACCGCCCGGGGCGGCGAGTTCCTTGTAGACGATCGCCAGTTCCTGGATGCCCGGCGTGACGGTGCTGGTGTGCAGCGTCAGGTCGAGGCCGCCGCCGAAGCCGGCGGCGTCCAACAACTTCTTGGCTTCGGCCACGTCGTAGCCGGGCTGCACCTGGCCGGACCAGAAGTGCGGGTCGAACGGCGGGATCGGGTGGTCGTTCGCTACTTCGCCGCGGCCGTAGGCGGTCGCCTCCACGATCATCGCGCGGTCGGTCAGCCGTTGCAGGGCACGGCGGACGCGGATGTCGTCGAATGGCGCGCGGTCCGTCCGCATCGCCAGGTTCAGGTAGGAGCCGCTCGCCTGCTCGCTCACGACCACGCCGGAGGACTCCGCGGAGGAGACCTGCGCCGGCTCAAGCGGCATCAACACGTCCACGGAGCCGGTCTTCAGCGCCTCCAGGCGCGTGACGGGCTCGGGCATGTAGAAGAAGGTCAGCTCGTCCAGGTTCGGTAGGGCGGTGTCCCAGTACGTCTCGTTGCGGGCGAACCGGGTGCGCTCGCCGGGGCGGTGCTCCGTGATGCGGAACGGGCCGGTGCCGAACGACTCCGTGGCATAGCGCGAGGGGTCAATGTCGGCCGGCATGATGCGGGCCTGGTAGATGGACAGCGCGTCCGGGAGGAATGCGTCCGGCGCCTTCAGCACGAAGCGCACCGTGAGGTCGTCTACCGCCTCCACGCGGTCGATCGAGGTGAGCCCGGCGCTCCCGGGGGAGCCCACGCCGGGGTCCATCAGGCGCTCGAACGTGGCGACCACGTCCTCAGCCTTGAACTCTTTGCCATGGTGGAAGGTCACACCGGGGCGCAGCGTCGCGATGTACTCGGTGAGGTCCTCGTTCGGCGTGAGGGACTCTGCCAGCACGCCGGTGATCGTGGAGTCGTGCTGTTGCATCACCAGGTTCTCCGCGAAGTTCTGTGTCATCGCGGCATCTGGCGTGCTGGTGCTGAACGCCGGGTCCAGGGTGTTGGTGTCGGCGGGGAGGGCGACGCGCAGCGTGCCGCCTCGGACGGCGGTGCCGGGCGTCGCGGTCACGTCGCCGGTCTGCGGCGAGTCCGTGAAGGTGACGTCGTCGCCGCCGCAGCCGATGAGGGCGGCTCCGGCGAGGCCGGCGCCACCGAGGGCGACGCCGCGGATCACGCCGCGGCGGGAGACGCG
>JAUXUW010000212.1 GCA_030684635.1 Dehalococcoidia bacterium | reverse complement strand
GATGACCTCGATCGGCAGCGTTGCCTCCCGACCGGCGGTGGAGGTGAACCGGACCATCGGCAGGTCGGCGGTGGGGATTGCGTGGGTCGATGCGATCGGTTCGCCGGTGTCGGTGGCGATGCCTGTCGCGGTGGTGGGCGGGCTCGCGCTGCTCGTGACGCTGGCCGTCGGCGTGCCGGCGGCGGCCGCGTCCTCCTCGGCGGTGCAGCCAGCAGCGATCAGGGCGATGAAGGCGAGCCCGGCGAGGGCGATGCGGGCGCGGGTGAAGGTCATGGCTCAATCCTCCCCTGCCACCCGCAGGATTGACAACCACGGCTGCTCCGGCGAGCCTCGAATCCCATGACGCAATCAGAAGCCCTGACCCTGGCGCTCCGCCTCTGGCCGAGCGTGCGCGATACCGGCCAGGTCGCCGATCCGGGCGACCTCGACCGCCTGCTCGCCGCGCAGGGCCAGCCGGGCGCGCTCGGGTACGCCGCGGGCGTGCGCGGCACCTTCGCCTGCTTCGCGCCCGACGAGGAGGCGACGCTGACGATGCCGACCGGTGAGCGCGCCGTCTCCGACGGCGAGGCGCGCCTGCTCGGCCACCTGCTCGTGACGCGCGTGCTGATGGGCGCCGGCCTGCACATCGACCGGCGCGTGCAGCGTGCCGTCGGCGACGCGTACGCCGTGACCTGGTGCGTGCGAGGCGGCTACCGGGCCTCACCGCTGGCGCTCGCCACGAGCCTCTGGCTGGTGGCGCTGGACCCGCTGCACCGGAGCGACCGCCCGATCCCGATCGACTGGTCGCCGGAGGCGTACCAGGACGCCTCGCTGTGGGACCTTGAATACCGGCTGTTCTCTCACTACGACATCCGCGAGCGCGCTCTGGACTGGGTCGTCTACGCGAGCATCGCGGGCGCGCGCCGCGCTGGCTGCTCGATCTGGACGATCGTGGAGCCGCTCCTTCGCCTGGATGACGACCGCTCCTTCCAGGCGCTCTCTGTCTTCGCGGAGGCTTCCGACGAGGAGTCCGATGCCCCCGCCTCCGCCGTCCTCGAACGCGGCCGCATCGCCGCCCTCCTTCGAGCCTTCGCCGCCCAGCACCGCGAGCGCCGCGCGTAATCCCAGGGTGACTCGGATCTCCCCACAAACAGAACCCCTCTCCCGAAGGGAGAGGGGCAGGGGTGAGGGCCGGGCGCGAAGCGTCCGCATCGGCCTGTCGGGGTGCCTTGTGCGACTCGCCGCACCCGAGGGCGGCTAGACCGCTACGTTCTCGCCCGGCTCTTCGACATCGCCGAGGGTGGCCATTTCGTTGATCGCCTCCAGCACGCGGAGCAGGTGCTCGTCGTCCGGCGCGGCCATGTCCGGGATGTGGTAGCCGCCGAAGGCGTCCACCACGGTCTTGTGGTCGTCGATCACGAAGTCCGGCGTCAGCGGCACGCCGAGCGTCACGAGGCGCGCGTGGTGGTCATCCAGCGGCTTCACGAAGTAGTCCGTGACGAACTCGTCCAGGTTGTGACGCTTCATGTCCCAGCGGCGGATGCCAACGCCGGACCAGACGTAGATCGTGTGGCCCGCGTCCTTCAACGACTGGAACACGTCGCGCGTGTGGTTCCGGAGCTTGCCGTTCCACATGATCAGCGTGTTGTCGACGTCGAAGAAGACGTTCAGCGGGCGGTGCGAGCCATTCGGCGGCAAAGGTGCGCCCTGTGAGCCCGGGAGTTCCTCGGTCATCAAGCCTCCGACCCGTCCGCGTGGTGCCGCGCGAGGAACGCGCCCACGATCTCGTTGAACTGCCCGGGATCCTCGAAGTAGACGGAGTGCCCGAGGCCGGGCAACTCGACGTACTCCGCGTCCGGCAGCAGCGCATGAAACGCGCGAATCAAAGGTGGCGGGGTGACGGCGTCCTCCGCCCCTACCAGGCACAATACCGGTACGGCGAGCGTTCGGACATCCTCCGGGGTCGGACGGCCCGGGAATGGGGCCGCAGGCTCCCTCGGCGGGTTCAGCCCCTCGATCTGACGGTAGAGGAAGGTCTTGCCCGGTTCGCGCTCCTGGAAGGTCGTGCCGAGCGCGCGGACGACGAGCGGTGTGCCGGCGGCGGCCTGCTGCGCGGCCAGCGCGCGGGCGCGTTCCTCCTGCTCTGGCCAGTCGAAGAAGCCCCAGGTGTCCGCCATGACCAGCGCGCGCACCCGCCCCGGGTGACGCAGCGCGAAGCCCAGCGCGGCGCGACCGCCGAGCGACTGCGCGACCAGTGCGCACCGCTCCACGCCGAGGTGATCCAGCAGCGCCTCGAGGTCGTCCATGTAGCGCCGGGAGCCTTCGCCCGTCACGTCCGCGGAGCGGCCGAAGCCGCGCTGGTCGATCGAGATGCACCGGTAGCGCTGGCGGAAGGTGGGGATCTGCTGCCACCACGACACGTGGTTGCCGGCCGCACCGTGGATGAACACCACCGGGTCACCCTCGCCGGCGACCTCGTGGAACAGGCTGATGCCGTTCACCTCTGCGTGCGGCATCGCGGGCCCCCTACTTCTTCCGCGCGCCGCCAGCGGGCCGGTCGAGGCGAGACTCGACCGCCGTCAGGCGGTCCTGCAACTTCTGGTTGGTCTGCTGGAGGTCCTCGATCTGCTTCTTCATCGCGGCGGCCTCGGCCACGCCGCCGGCGCGCTCGCCGATGCGGCGTGCCGCGACGCGGCTCAACCGGCGCACGCGGCCGTCCAGCGCGCGTGCCGCGGTCGCGCCGAGCGCCGCCACCGCCTTCACGTCCCCACCCTGCTCCAGGGCGGTGGCAGCGGATAGCTGCACGCGCAGCCAGCGGTCGTCCAGCAGGTCCTGGAGCCGCTCACGCGCCACTGTGCGCTGCGGCTCCTCCAGGAACGGGTACAGCGTCCCGAGCGCGAGCGTGGCCGCGCGGCGGGCGTTCTGGTGCACGCCCCACGCGGTGTGGTGCAGCAGGATCGGCAGGGCGGCCGGCTGCCGGGTCATGCCCAGGCCGGTCAGCGCGCCTGCGGTGATCGCGTCATTGTGGGCGGGGCGGCCGAGGACGCCCGCCAGCACCTCCACCGCGCGCAGGTCCAGCGTGCGGCCCAGAGCCGTCGCCGCGTTCGCCTGCACGTAGTAAGAGGCGTCACCATCGCCGCTGAGCAGCAACTGCAGCGCGGTCGCGGCCTCCTCGTCACGGTACGTGCCCAGCGCCAGCGCGGCCGAGCGACGCACGCGGGCGACGCGCTCCTTCGTACCGGCGATGAGGGCGTCACGCGCCGCCTCCGCGGTCATCGTGCCGAGCGCGGTCGCCACCTCCGCCCGCACGAAATCGACCTCGCGGCGGTTGAGGAGGGCGGAGCGGAGCGCCTCGATCGCGGGGGCCGTGCCGGTCTTCGCCAGCGCCTTCGCGGCGTCGATGCGGCCGATCGCCTCCGGGTTGTTCTTGAGCGACGCGGCCAGGGCAGTCACGCCGGGTGCGTAGTCCAGTGTCTTCAGCACGCGGCCCGCCGGGTCGATCGACACGAACGACGGCTCGGCGGGCAGTGCGAAGATGAAGGAGTGGTGTGCGTCCGTCACGCGCACCTGCCGCCGCTCGAACGTGCCGCCGACCATGAACCCGATCTCCAGCGGCACCGAGTAGATCGAGGTCAGCGTCTCGTCCGGCTTCTGCGTCTGCTCCAGGGAGACGGTGACGGTCTTCTGCTTGCTGTCCCAGGAGGTCGCGGCCTTGAACTCCGGGTGCCCGCCCTTCCAGACCCACTGCTGGAAGAACGCGTCCACGTTGCGGCCGGTGGCCTGCTCAATCGCGCGCTGGAAGTCGTGTGTGAGCACGTCCCCCTCGCTGTGGGCGGTGACGTAATGGTTGATCGCGCGCCACCAGAGGTCGTCGCCGAGTTCCGTCCGCAGCATGTCCAGGACGACCGAGCCGCGCTCGTACAGGTGCCGGTCAAAGATGTCGATCGGTTCGCTGTAGACGTTCTGGACCAGGGGGCGGCGGTAGTTGCCGCCGTCTTCCGCCAGGTACAGGTCCGAGTTCTGGCGGACGTTGTAGCGGAAGGCGTCCCATCCTCGGTGGTGCTCGACAAAGAGGGCGTCGAAGTAGGTCGCAAAGGACTCGTTCAGCCAGCCGTGCGACCACTCGCGGCAGGTGACCAGGTCGCCGAACCACTGGTGGGCGAGTTCGTGCGCGGTGATCGAGTCGGCCGCTTCCACGAAGTCCGGGTGCGCGCGCTCATCGTGGAGCAGCGTGTCGGTCATCGTGGTCGCGGAGGTGTTCTCCATGCCGCCGAAGATGAAGTCGTGCACGGCGACCGTCGCGTACTTGGCCCACGGATAGGCGACGCCGATCTTCGACTCGAAGAAGTCGATCATCGCCGGCGTCCGGCCGAAGGCACGCGACAGGTCGCCGCCCGTCCCCAGCGGCCCGTAGTACTGCACCGGCACGCCGCTCTTCGAGGCGTCCGTGACCTCCTCGAACTCCCCGGCGCAGAGCGTCACCAGGTAGGCGGGGTGGGGCATGTCCTGCACCCAGTGGAAGACCTTCGCCTTGCGTCGCCGGTCGTCCTTCACGCCCTCCAGCCGGCCGTTCGAGATCGCGGTCCACGTCTCCGGGACGGTCACCAGCATCTCGGTGGTGAACTTCTCGCCCGGGAAGTCGAAGCACGGGAAGTAGTGCGCGGAGTCCTCTGCCTGGCCCTGTGTCCAGATCTGCGTGGGACGGTCCGGGTACGCCTTCTCCGGCTGGTTGAAGTAGAGGCCGCGTCGAGGCGTCGCCGAGTAGGTCACGACCGTCGTGATCGAGCGGCTCGCCGCGCGCGCGCGCCCGAGGTCGACGCGGAGCGTGGTGTTGTTGGAGGAGTACGGCAGCGCTTTCCCCGCCTCGTCCGTCACGGACTCGATGGTGAGGTCGACGGCATCGAAGACGGCCTCGCGCAGGCCGTCCACGCGCGGGCGGAAGGTCGTGGTGGCGACGCCGTGGAGCGAGCGCTTCTTCAGGTCGAAGCCCAGCTCCAGGCGCAGGTGCTCGACGCGGTAGGGGCGGTCACGCCCCCACACCGGGCGGTCGCCCGGCATCACGAAGGGCGCGCGGTCGGCCGCACCGAGGAGCCCGGAGGCTGACAGGCCGTGGCAGGTCTCGGTCGCCCAGGTCATCGCGTCGAACTCACTCATGCGGTGCGTCTCCTTCGTGCATGTCCGTGCGTGCCGCGGCTACGCCGTGGCGTCGAGGTACTCGAGGATCATCTGCAGGGCGCGCTCAGCGGCCGCCTGCATCGTCTCCAGGCGGTCGCCGGGGAAGATCTGGCGCTCCGTGCGCTCGTAGCCATCGGCGGCCAGTGCGAGGCAGTACAGGCCACCGGGGCGGTCCGGGTTGCCGGTGGGGGAGGCGATGCCGGTCTCGGAGACGCCCACGGCCGTCCCGAGCGCCTGGCGGGCGCCCCGGGCCATTGCCAGCGCGGTCTCCTCGCTCACGGAGCCGGCCTGCAGGATGAGCGCCGGGTCGATGCCCAGCCAGCCGGTCTTCGGCTTGCGGCCGTAGGCGGCGACCCCGCCCACGAACACCTTCGAGGCCCCCGGCACGGCCACCACCAGGTGGCCGGCGAGGCCGCCGGTGGTCGACTCGGCGGTGGCGAGGGTCAGGCCTCGCTCGGTCATGCGACGGACGACGTCCTCGGCGGTGGTCATGACGGGTATCCCTCCGCGGCCTTGATCCCCTTGATCTGGCCGATGTGGTCCAGGTCGTGCAGGCGGACGAACGCGAACCAGGCGCGCGCCGGCAGCGGGCCGAACCGCTCGTGCTCCATGGTCGCCGCCTCATCCGGGGGCGACGGCATCCGGCTGGTTACCGAGGCCATGCGCTGGGAGACCTCGATTACCCCGCGCCTGATCTCGGCGAGGGGGGTGCCCTCCGCCACGGGACGCGGCGGCAGCGACGCCGTCGGGGTGCGGCCGTTCCCGACCGCCTCGATGTTTGCGAGCGCGTACTCCGACCAGCCGAGGACGTGGCGCGCGACCTGCAGGATGCTCCAGCCGTCCTCCGCGCCCTCGATCAGGCCGGCCGGCGGCGTCCAGCGCGCCTGCTCATCCGTCACGCCGCCGAGTTCCTCAATCAGCGCGATGCGCGTGCCGACCACCCGCGGCCACATCTCGACCCAGTCATACCGCTCGGCCTGCCCGAGGAGGTAGCGGCGGCCGTCCGGGCTGGTCATGACGCGCTCGGGCGTCCGGTCACGCGGGTGGTGGCCTGGCCGAACCGGGTCATGTGGTCTGCGCCGCCGCGCAGCAGCAGGTCGGCCTGCAACTCCAGGCCTCGCGCGTCACCGCCGGAGACGGCGGCGTCGATGGTCGCCTTCGACCAGCGCAGCGCGAGCGGGGAGGCGGCGGCGATGCTGCGCGCGAGTTCGTCCACGGTGCTCGCGAAGTCCTCGTTCGGCACGGTGCGGTTCACCAGGCCGATGCGGGCGGCCTCCGTGGCGTCCACGACGCGGCCGGTGAAGATGAGTTCCTTCGCGACGGCGCCCCCGACGAGACGGGGGAGGCCGACGGCGCCGACGACCAGGCCGTACTCGGAGCCGGGGAAGCGGAAGCGCGAGCGCTCCGAGGCGATGCGGATGTCGCAGGAGCAGGCGAGCAGCGCGCCCGCCCCGTAGGCCGGGCCATCGATGGCGGCGATCACCGGCTTCATGGAGGCGCCCACGCGCGTGGCGGCGTCCTGCGAGGGGTTGAAGCGACGGTCGCCCGTCTCGTAGTGGCCCATCGCCTCCGCCATGTCGGCGCCGGCGCAGAACGCCCCGTCCGTGCCCTCGATCACGATCGCGACGACGGCGTCGTCCTCGTCCAGGCGGACCATGGCGTCCTGGATCGCGCGCGAGAGTTCCGAGTTGATGGCGTGGCGCTTGTCGGGGCGGTTGAGACGGAGACGCCCAACCCCGTCCCCAACTTCGACCAGGACGAGGTCGGGCATCGATCCGTGCTCCTTCAGTAGCGCGCTAGAGGATCGCCCCCGCGGCGCGCATCGCAGCAATCTGGTCGGCCGAGTATCCCGCACCGGCGAGCACTTCGTCCGTGTGGGCGCCAAGGACCGGGGATGCCGTCTCCGGCGCCGGGGGCGTCTTGCTCATCTTCCACGGGGCGGCCTGCATGCGGACCGGGCCGGCCAGGTCGTGGAACAGGTCCACCACGTAGCCGTTGGCCTGCACCTGCTCCTGGTCCGCCAGTTCCTGCACGAACAGGATCGGCGCCACGGGGACGCCCCCGTCCGTCAGGCGCTTGTCCCAGTACGCCGTCGGCTGCTCCCGGAACATCGCCTCCACCTTCTCGGTGAGGGCGAGGTCAATGGCGCGCTGCGCCGGGTTCAGCGGGTCGTAGCCCGGCTCATCCCGATTGTGCTCCAGGCCGAGCGTCGCGCGCACCTTTGCACGGAGGCCGGCGGAGAGCGCGCCGATGGCGAGTGCGCCGTCCTGCGTCAGGTAGCAGCGGTAGTAGATGTTGCCCGCCTGGCCTGCGCGCAGCATGGCGTCGCGCGTCTTCAGGAACTCGGCATAGGAAACGCCGGTCTGGCGGGCCTCCGCCAGCGCCTTCAGGAAGCCCTCGCGCACCGCGCCGTCCGCCGCGGGGATGTCATCGAACTGGCTCATGTGGATCGTGAGCGCGTTGATCAAGAGCGAGGTCTCGACCTTCTGCCCCTCCCCGGTGCGCTGGCGGTGGAACAGCGCCGCGAGGACGCCCGCGCAAATCGCGTAAGCGGTCGTGGTGTCCGCGACGGCCGGGCCGGTCAGCGGGTTGCCGCGCTCGTCGACCTTCGCGACCGCGCCGGTGAGGCCCGAGAACGCCTGCACCACGATGTCGTAGCCCGGGCGGTCGGCGTACGGGCCTTCCCGCCCAAAGGCGGTGTTGTCCATGTAGATCAGGTCGGGCTTAATCGCGCTCAACGTCTCGTAGTCGATCCCGAGGCGGGCGGCGACGTCCGGGCGGTAGTTGATGACGACCACGTCCATGTCCTTCACGAGGCGATGGATCGCCTCCCGGGACTGGGGGTGCGCCAGGTTCACGGCGAACGACTTCTTGCCGCGGTTCAGGCCCATGAAGGTCTTGGATTCCTTCGGCATGAACATCGCGTTGAGGCGCCACGGCTCACCTTCGGGCGGCTCGACCTTGATCACGTCCGCGCCCAGGTCCGCCAGCAACTGGCAGCCCATGGGGCCGGCGATGATCTGGGTGAATTCCAGCAGGCGAATGCCGTTGAGCGGTCCTGAAGCCATGCGCGGCCCCTCCATGTCACGTCAGGTCTGGGGTGGCCGGGAGTGTACGCAAGCCGAAGCGAGGCGTCACCCCGCGCCCCGTCCCCGGCTACCGCACGGGACGCTCAGGCGAGGATGCCCCGAGCCACCAGGTCCGCGATCTGGTCCGCGGTCAGTCCCGCCTCCTGCGCCAGTTCGAAGGAGTGCTGGCCCAGGATCGGTGACGGCCCCTGCACGGACAGCGGCGTCCCGCTCATCTTCAGCACCGGGCCTACCTGCGTCTGCGGGCCGGACAGCGGGTGCTCCACCTGGACGGGGATGCCGTTCGCGATCGACTGGGGATCGGCGAGCATGTCCTCCACGAAGTTCACCGGGCCGGCCGGCACGCCGTTCTTTTCCAGGTGCTCGATCCACCAGGCGGTCGAATTGCCGCGGACGATCTCTTCGACCTCCGCGACCTTCGCACGGGCGACGGACATCCACGCCTCGTCCTGGACGTTGTAGTTCGGGTCCGCCATGCCCAGGAAGTCCGTGCCGAACGCGGCGCGCACCTTCGCCCAGAGGGTGGGGGAGAGCGCACCGATGGCGATGGCGCCGTCCGAGGTCTCATACGTCCGGTAGTAGATGTTCGCGGCGCGCGTGGCGCGCGTCTGGGCGTGGTAGGCGGTGCTGATCTCCTCGTAGGAGGCGTGCTGCTCCTGGAGGGCGTGGACGCGCTCCATCTTCTGGTACTTCAGCGCGTCCGCCGCGGGCAGGTCCATCGCGCCGGTCGACAGGAAGTAGAGCGCCGTGTTCAGGAGCGTGGTCTCGATCAACTGGCCTTCGCCCGTCTTCTCACGGTGGAAGAGCGCGGCACAGACGGCCCAGGCGATCGCCAGGCCGGTGCCGAAGTCGGCGATGGCGGTAGAGGTGATCTGGCCTGGCGCGCCGTTCGGGTCGATCTTGCCCTCGTTCGCCATCAGGCCGGAGACGGCCTGCGCGACGATGTCGTAGCCGGGGCGCTGCGACCACGGGCCCTGGCGCCCCCATGCGGTGTTATCGACATAAACAATGTCCGGCCGGAGCTTTCGGACGGTCTCGTAGTCAATGCCGAGCTTCGCCGGCACGTCCGGGCGGTAGTTGCTGACCACCACGTCCATGGAGGGGATCAGGCGGTGGATGATGTCCTGCGCCTCCGGGTCCTGGAGGCGCAGCACCAGCGACTTCTTGCCGCGGTTCAGCGACTGGAAGGTCTTGGACTCACCCGGCATGAACTGGCTGAAGAGCCGCCACGGTTCGCCATCCGGCGGCTCCACCTTGATCACCTCGGCGCCCATGTCGGCGAGGTGCTGGCACCCCACGGGCCCGGCGATGATCTGCGTGAACTCCAGCACTCGGATGCCGGCGAGCGGTCCAGACGCCATGACACTTCTCCTTCACCCTCGGGTCGGGCGCATCCTACGCGCCGCGTGCGGACGCGCCAACAGAACGCGCGGCGACGCTCTGTTGTCCGCTGCCCGGCCCGCCCGTACGCTGGCGCGGCGATGCCCCAGGACGCCGACCCCGCCTTTTCCGCTGCCGCGATCGAGGCGCTCCTGGCGCCCGCTGTCGGCCGTCTTGAGCCGCCCACCTCGCTCTCACCGCTCCCGTACGACCTGAACGCTGGCGTCCCGGACCGTCCCTCGCTGCCTGCCGCCGAACTCCAGGCCGCCTTCGAGCGCGCGCTGGCGGCTGACGCGGCCGGGGCGCTCACCTACGGCGGCCAGCAGGGCTATGAGCCGCTGCGCGCGTGGATCGGGGAGCGCCAGTCGGCGGAGACCGGGTTGGAGG
This sequence comes from Dehalococcoidia bacterium, assembly GCA_030684635.1. Lineage (GTDB taxonomy): Bacteria > Chloroflexota > Dehalococcoidia > UBA2979 > UBA2979 > W-Chloroflexi-9. The sequence goes on along the minus strand of JAUXUW010000212.1, from coordinate 7,743 downwards.
TCACCTCCGCCCACGTCACACTCACGACCGGCAGCGCCCACGCCATCGACAACATCGCTGCCACCTTCATCGGGGAGGGCGACGTGGTGGTAGTGGGCGCGCCCACGTACCCCGGCGCGATCCGCACGTTTCTGGCCCGGGGCGCCTCGATCATCGATGTCCCGCAGGACGACCACGGGCTGATCCCGTCCGCCCTTGCCCGCGTGCTGGACACGAGGCGCATGACCGGCCGGCAGGCGAAGTTGCTGTACGTCCAGGCGAACTATGACAACCCGAGCGGCGCCACGCTGCCGGTGGAGCGACGGGCCGCCATCGCCTCGCTCGCCCGCCAGCACGGGGTCCTGCTGGTGGAGGACGACGCCTACACCGGCATCGACCTCAACGGCCCTCCGCTCACGTCGCTCTACGAACTGGCCGGCGGGCGCGGCATCATGCGCGTCGGTACCTTCTCGAAGACGATCGCGACCGGCCTGCGGGTGGGGTACATCACCGCCCAGCCGGAGATCATCCGGCAACTGGTGTTCATGAGGTTCGACAACGGCTCGCCGCCGATCCTCCACCGGATGGTGCACGAGTACGTGCGTTCCGGCGCCTACGACCCGCACGTCCGCCGGCTCCAGGAGATCTACCGCGAGCGACGTGACGCGAGCGCGTCCGCGCTCCGCGAGTTCTGCGAGCCGTACATCACCTTCCAGGTGCCCTCAGGCGGGTTCTTTCACTGGCTGCGGCTGCGGCCGGGGCTGGACGCGAAGGCCGTGGTGGCCGCCGCGAAGGAGCGCGGCGTCGCCGTGACGCCGGGCACCGGCTACTACTCCACGGGCGGTGGCGAGGACCGGATCCGCCTGGTCTTCTCCGCGCTTCCGCCCGCCGACCTGCGCGAGGCGATCCGCCGCCTGGGCGAGGCGATGGAGGCCGTTGCGAACACCTCGATTGGCGGGGCTTGAAGCGGCGGGTTACGCGACATAGCATCAGCGGATTACCGAAACATGACGAACGTGCTTCGCGGGGTGCGCGCTCGAGGCGAAGGACTGGACCGTGACGGTGGAATCCGCCCGCTCGCTGGCTGATGAGTTGCGCCGTTCCTGGGCGCAGTTCGACCTGGACGAACTCACCAGTGACGCCGTGAAGTACCTCACGGCCGGCACCCCCACGGACTGGGGCCTGCCCTCCAACCCGCCGTCCCGCGTCCCACCGATCACCCTCGGCAGTGGCATCCCTGACCCGGCCTCGCTCCCGCGCGAGCCACTCATCGAGGCGATGAAGCGCGCGCTGGACACCGTGGACGACGGCCCGCTTCGCTACGGCGGTGGCGTGGGCTTCGAGCCGCTGCGCGCGGAACTCGCGGCGCGCTATACGCGCGACCGGGGCTTTCCGGTCACGTCCGACCACTTCCTCCTCACGAACGGCTCCGCCGGCGCGATCGACCAGGTCTGCGCGGCGCTCATCTCGCCCGGCGACATCGTGATCACGGAGGCGCCCACCTTCTCCGGCTCCATCCGCACGTTCCGCGGCCACCAGGCCGAGGTGCACACCGTGCCCATGGACAACGACGGCATGCAGGTGGAGCACCTGGAGCCGCTGATCAAGCGGCTGCACGCCGAGGGCCGCAAGGTGAAGGTGATCTACACGATCGCCTCCTACCACAACCCGATGGGCGTCACGCTGGCGTACGAGCGCCGCGTGCAGTTGCTCCAGATCGCTTCGCGCTACGGCATCTTCGTGATCGACGACGACGCCTACGGTGAGTTGTACTTCGACGTGGACAAGAAGCCGACGGCGCTTTCGGCGATGTCGGAGTGTGAGGGCGTGATCACCGTCGGCACCTTCTCGAAGGTGATCGCGACGGGCCTCCGCGTCGGTTGGATCCACGCGACGCCCGAGGTACTCGACCGCGTGGTGCGTATGCGCTTCGAGATGGGCAACTCGCCGCTGCTGCACGGGATGCTCTACGAGTTCGTGAAGGACGGCGGCCTGGATCGCCACCTCGATCATGTCCGGAAGATCTACCGTCGCAAACTGGAGGCGCTCACAGCCGCCCTCCACGAGTACTGCGAGCCGTACGTGACGTGGCGCCGCCCCGGCGGCGGCTTCTTCCTCTGGGTGAGCCTGACCAACGGCCTGGACGCTCGCAAGGTGCAGGCCGTCGCCATCGAGGAAGGCTTCGTGTTTCCCGGCGGCTTCGCCTTCTTCCCGGACCGCATTGACACCGGCGAGCACATTCGCCTGGCCTTCTCCTGGGCGTCCGAGGACGACCTGCGCGAGGCGGCCCGGCGACTGGCGAAGGCGTGCGAGATCGTCGCGAACGGCGGCGGCTAGCCCTCGCCGTTCGGCCCCTGACCACCGGCGTATCATCCGCACCGCGTCCCGTACCGGGACGCGGGAGGATGTCACCATGCCGGAGCGCCGTGTTCCTCGCGCCTTCACGTTGCCGTGGGGCAAGGGCCAGATTCTCGAAGAGGCCGCGATCGAGGTGGGCCTACACCAGCCTGCGGTGCAGTTGCTCCACTACGAACTCGGAGAGAAGCGCGGCCAGCTGGCGGTCCGGTTCGTCGCGTACGATGAGGAGGGCCACCTGGAACAGCGCCCCCTGATCATCAACCAGCGCGAGATCGCCAGTCTGAAGGCGGAGATCGACCGCGCACCGCGCCTGAAGGCGCTCCTGCGACGACTGGTAGAGGACTGACTCATGACCGCACGGACCGCTCGAACGTTGACCGCGCTGGCCATGGTGGCCGCGTCAATCTTCGGGCTGTCCGTCCACACTCCGTCGGTCGAGGCTGCCGTCAGCGGCGTCGACGAGGAAGAGCGGGCTGCGATCCTCTCGCTCAACCAGGAGCGGGCCGCGGTCGGGCTAGGTGCGCTGTACGTGTCGCCTACCCTCACCGCCGCCGCCGTCTGGATGGCGGACGACCTCGCCGCCCGCGACCTGCTGAGCCACACCGACTCGCTGGGTCGCGACATGCGCGAGCGCTTCACGGCCTTCGGGTATCCGACGAACTCGGCGATCCGGGAGAACGTCGCGGCCGGATATGAGACCGGCCAGGCGGTGATGCAGGGCTGGATGGACTCATCCGGCCACCGCGCGAACAACCTCGCCGCGGACGTGACTGCGCTTGGGATCGCCCGCATCTACAGCGGCTCCAGCCAGTTCGGCTGGTTCTGGGTGCTCACCTTCGGATCCGTCCGGGACACTGGTACGGTGCCCGTCGCCGAGGTGACCGGGGCGACGCCCACGTCGACGCCGTCCCCATCCACACCGGCCTTGCCCGCGGGCACACGGGGCACCGGCACGTTCGCGGGGGACTTCCCGCAGCAGGGCGTTGGCCTGCTGGTGTGGAACGGCGGCAACCTGCAGCAACTGGTGGCTGCCACCCAGGCGGGCGGTGCGGCCTCCGTGTGGGCGGCCGCTGGTGGCCGCCTCGTCGGCTACACGATCGGCGCACCGGCATTCGTGAACGCGAGCTTCATCGCGGTGTTCCCGGATGGCAACGTCCCGAAGGACGTGGCGCTGCTGGTGGTGGCGAAGTAGCCCCCAAGGCCCGCGCTGTGTCGTTCAGGATGCGCTGACCGCGCCGGGCTCCGGTCCGGGGAGGTTCACGATCGTCCCGGTGACGGCCGCCGTGCGACACAGCCATGCGATCGCCTCCGCCACGTCCACCTGCGTCGGCGTCCGCATGCCCTCCGTGCCGGCTCGCCCGAGCACGGTGTCCACGAGGCGGTCGAGGGGGACGCGGGTGACGGGGCCGGGCGCGACGGCGTTCACGGTGACGCCGCTCGTCGCTTCCTGCCGCGCCAGCGTCCGCACCATCCAGTGGCGGGTCGCCTTCCCCAGCCCGTAGTCGAACGGTACCTCCGAGGATGGCCGGTGCCACGCCTCGGCGTCGAACCCGCCGACGGCGACGATGCGTCCCCATGCGGCCGCGCGCATCGCGGGGAGCGCCTCGCGGGCCGCGAGGTAAAACGCGTCCGTCTCCTCCGCCAGCGCCTCGCGCCAGTCTGCGGGCGGGATCGCGTCGAGGGTGCGGGGCACCCACCGCGCGCCGGAGGAGACGACCACGATCGCGGGCTCACCCAGCGTGGCACGGGCGGCCGCGAAGATGCGCGCCACGCTGTCCGGGTCGCTGCTGTCGCCCAGCACGACGTGTGCGCGACGCCCCATGCCGCGGATCGCCGTGGCGACCTCCTCGGCGGCCTCCGCGTTGCGGTGGGTGTTCACGAGCACGTCCGCGCCATCGCGCGCGAGCACGAGCGCGGTTGCGCGGCCAATGCCACGCCCGGCCGCGCCGGTGACGATGGCCACGCGGCCGGTAAGGGGGCCAGCCAGGGGGAGGGTCGACGCTTCGTCCATGGGCCGTATCGTATGCGGCGCACCCCCGCAGGGCATCGGAGGGCGATCATGGTTGAGGCCGTCACGCCGCAGCTCGACGCGCTCCGGGCTGAACTGGAGGCCACTCGCGCCGACCTGCTCGCGGCCGTCGAGGGTATTTCGGTCAAGGCGTTCGTCCGGGCCGGCGGTGCAGGTGACCCTCGTTCGGTGCGGGACGTGCTGTGGGAGGCGGGGCAGGTGGAGGACTGGTACCGGCGCACCATCGACCAGGCGGTCGGCGGGCGCGCGGTGGACGCCTTCGTCCTGCATCCGCGCCCGGAGCGGCTGGCGACGCCGGACTATCTGCTCGCCTGGGTGGACCAAACCCGGCGACCGCTGCTGTCGCTGCTCCGGCGCCTGACCGATGGGGATCTGGAGGTAGAGGTGCGGGCGCCCGGCGCCGTGCCTCGGACCGTCCACGGGTTCCTCGAACGGCTTGCCACGGATGAGCGGGAGCATGCGGAGCGAGTGCGGGCGCTGCGCGCATTCACGAATACTGAAGGACGGTAGGAGACTAGCCATGTCGAAGAAGCGACCCGAAGGCATGATGCCGTGGATGCCGGGGTTCCGCTATGGGGCGTTGCTCCCGGCGCTCTCGCTCAACCTCATCGTGCGCGACACCGAACGCTCCGCCGAGTTCTATCGCGATGTGTTCCGGGCCGAGGTGCACTACCGGGACATCGACTTCGCGGCCGTCCGTGTCGCGAACGTTGAGGTAATGCTGCACGCCGACCACACCCACGAGGATCACCCCTGGCATGCGGCGCTCGAGAACGGCACGCCTCGCGGCGTTGGGGCGCAGTTGCGCGTGCTCGGGGTCATCGACCCCGACGAGTTGCATGCGCGCGCGCTGGAGTACGGCGCGACCGTGGTGGCTGCACCGGTGAACAAGGGCCACGGCTGGCGCGAGGTGCTGGTGCAGGATCCGGACGGTTACGAGTGGGCGTGCGGCATCCTGGCGCCACCGGCCACCGGCCCCTTTGGCCTGCAGCCGATGCCTGCGCCGGCCTCGTGACCTCCCCGCGCACGCCGTCGTGGCTCGCGGAGGTCGAGCGGTACCGCGAGGACCTGGAGTTCCGCGCGACGTTGCGCGGCCGTGAGTTCGCCTTCCGCACCACCTGGGGCCTGTTCTCGCCTCGGGAGGTGGACCTCGGCACGGTGGAGTTGCTCGAGGAGATGCGGGTCGAGCCGGCGGACGACTGCCTGGACCTGGGGTGCGGCTACGGGCCGATCGCGCTCACCATGGCCCACCTGGCGCCGCAGGGCGAGACGTGGGCGGTGGACAAGGACTTTGTCGCCGTCGAATACACGCGCCGGAACGCAGAGGCGAACGGCCTGCCGAACGTCCACGCCGCGCTCTCGAACGGCCTCGACAGCGTGCCTGCGGAGCGCCAGTTCGATGTCGTCGCCACGAACCTGCCGGCGAAGGTGGGAAACGAGCTCACGACGCTGCTGTTCGCGGACGCCTATCTGCACCTGAACCCGGGCGGACGCCTGTATGTGGTTACGCTCTCCGGCATGCGGAAGTTCATCCAGCGCACCCTGGAGGAGTTGTTCGGGAACTACGACAAACTCCACCAGGGCCGCCAGCACACCGTCCACCTTGCGGTGCGCGAGGCGTAACCGGCCCGCGCTACGGGAACGTAAAGCCGGGTGGCGGTGTCGCGAATCCTGGCGGCGGTGTCGCAAAGCCCGGCGGGGGCGTGGCGAAGCCGGGCGGCGGTGTCGCCCCCGGGGTCGGGCCGGTGGGGATCGTCGGGATCGTCGGCTTCGTGAGCCGCATCTGGCCCACCGTGAACGTTGGCTGCCTGATCGTCCCGACCCTGACCGTACTGCCGAGAGCGCCCGCCTCTGCATCGATCGGGCTCAGGGAGACATCCAGCACCGCGACCTCGACCGCAATGCCGTTCATCGGCTGAATGCTGGCGCCGACCGCCGCACCCAGCGCCGGGAGCGTGGTGGGCAGCGTCGTTGCGAGCTGGCCAGCGGTGGGGCCGGCGGCGGTGGCGGAGGGTGAGGCGGCGCCCTGTGGCGTGGAGGTGGCCGGCTCGTCTTTCTTGCCCCCACCACAGGCGGCCGCCAGCAGGGCCGTGACCAGCGCCACCAGCCAGAGTGCTCGTCGCATGACTAGTTCCCTTCGCCGATTGCGCGGGCGATCTCGGATGTGCTTTCCACGGCCAGCCGGACCTCCACCTGCTCCGCCCGGAGGCCGTCCAGCATCGCGATCAACTCGCGTGCCTCGCCGTCACCGGCGCTGCTGCAGGCGGCGCTGACCCCTCGGAGCGAGTCGATGTAGTCCACCAGGCGGCTGTCCGCGCTGGCGAGCGCTGTACGGAGCGCCTGGCCATCATTGCCGGAGCCGACGAAGCCGGTGCTCGCGCCCTGGATCTGCTGGAGGGCGCCCTCTGCCTCGGAGAGTCCGGAGGCCACGGCGGGAAGGGCCTGCTCGCAGACGCGGCTTGCCGTCCAGACGCCAGTGGCCCCGTTCACGTCGGCCGCCATCTGCTCCCAGTACGCCTGGAACGCGGTGCTGGCGGCCGCGAACGCGGTTTCGTCTCCGACATGGGTGGCGGCGCGGAAGTCCGCCTCCAGCCGGTTACGGCGCTCGGTCATGGCGCCCAGGATCTTGTCGGCGTCCGGGAACGCCGGGTTGGCGGCGGCACGCGAGGCGAGTTCGGCGCGAGCGGCCTCCACCAGAGGCCGGGCGAGCGCCAGGCGGCCATCCACCGCCTTCATCGCCAGCCGGACGCGGGTCTCTACGGCCGCCCGCTTCTCCGGCGAATCGGCGGTCCGCGCTGCCGCCACGGCGGCGTTCACCCGCGCCAGCATCGCGTCGAACGGCGCCTGGAGGGCACGGAGGCTGGAAGCGTCTCGCCCGGCGAGTTGCTCCGCCATGATCTCCGCTTCGGCGCGGATGCGCGCCTCGGCCGCGGCGATCCGGTCTGCCAGTACCGCCTGGACGCGTGCTGTGATCACCGCGTTGGCGGACGCTTGCAGCGATGCGATCTCCTGGTTGATGGCCGCGGTGATTTCCGCCTCACCGGCGCCGCCCGCCGCGAGGGATCGAGCCATTGCCTCGATGTTCGCCTGCGCGGCGGCCTGTTCCTGGGCCAGGTACTGGTCGGCGATCGCCTGCCCTTCGGGCTGGAGTTCGGCCTCGACCGCGGCGCGCTGCTCGGCGGCCCAGGCGTCCAGTTTCGGGCGGATCTCCTGCTCGATCACGTCGACGCGTGCCTTGATCTCCCCGCCGAGCGCCTCGCTCAGCGCGCCGTAGCGCGCCTCCATGTCCACATTGATGGCGAACAGCGCATCGACGCCGGCGACCGCCTGGTCGACGGTGGGTGCGGAGCAGATCGCCGCCATCGTCGCCTGCGCCT
>JAUXUW010000201.1 GCA_030684635.1 Dehalococcoidia bacterium | reverse complement strand
GCGGGCGGCGCGGCGCGGGCCGTCGTCGTTGCGCTGCGGACGGCGGGCATCGCGCGCATCACCGTGATCAACCGCACACCCGGGAACGCTGCCGCGCTCAACACCCTCGGCGGGGACGAGGTCGACATGCGGTACGCGCCGCTCGACCGGGAGGACGCGACCTTCCGTGGTGCGATCCGCACCGCCGACGTGGTCGTACAGTCGACCTCGATCGGGATGCGCCATGGACCCGCCGAGGACGAGACACCGGTGCCGGCGGATCTCTTTCACGCCGGCCAGGTGGCGTTCGACCTGGTCTACGTGCCGGAGCGCACGCCGTTCCTGGCCGCCGCCGAGGCGGGCGGGGCGCAGCCGCTCGGCGGGCTGTCGATGCTCGTCCACCAGGGCGCAGAGTCATTCCGGCTCTGGACGGGGATGGAACCGCCCGTCGACGTGATGTTCGCCGCGGCCCGTGCCGCCCTCGCCGAGCGCGCTCGCTCGACGTGAGAGCATCCCAGCACCGAAACTGAGTCGCCCCGCCGGGGCAGGGAGCGTGCATGGGTCTGGGTCTCGCCATCGTCATCTGCCTGGTGATCTTCGTGATCGTGGGCTTCATGGTGTTCCAGGCGCGCTTCGCGGCGCGGGCGTGGCGGCGCACCATCGCCGGCGGCGACCGCCGCGCGCTCTCGCAACTCCTCGACGCAACGTTCAGCGAATGGCGCCGCGCCCGACCGCCGCGCGGGATGCCGCCGTCTGACTGGCGCGCGCTCCACACCGCCGCCCTGGTCGCGGCCGACCATCAGCGGGTGCGGGTCTCGCTGCTCGCGGAGCCGGACGTGCAGATCGTGGATGGGCAGCGCATCGAGGTCGGCACCGCGCAAGAGGTCGCCCGCCGCGCTGCCGTGCGGATGGCGGAGCGGCTGATGTACGAGATGCCGTACGTCTCCTTCCGGGAGGCGCAGGTGGACGTGCTCACCGAGTTCCGCGACCTGGACGGCACCGTCACCACTCGCTGCCTGCTCACGACGAAACTGGCCCGCGAGGGCGCCTCGCTGGCAGACTGGGAGCACGGCGCCGCCGAGGAGATCCTGGCCGAGTGGGATACCCGCGAGGCGGAGGACGGGCGCTGGCCGGACCCGGACGACGACGCCCTGATCACACCGGAGGCCGTGGCCGCCGCCGTTGCCGCCGAGGACGCTCTCAAGACCACGCGCCTGGAGAAGGACGACCGACCATGACGCACTTCCGCTGGCTCACCTCCGGTGAATCACACGGCAAGGGGCTCCTCGCGATCGTAGAGGGCATCCCAGCGGGCGTCCCGATGTCGGAGGCGATCATCGTCGCCGACCTCTCCCGCCGCCAGGGCGGCTACGGCCGGGGCAAGCGGCAGCAGATCGAGACGGACGTCGCCGAGATCATTTCCGGCGTCCGCCACGGCCTCACGCTGGGCTCGCCGATCGGCCTGCACATGGTCAACAAGGACTGGGAGAACCAGAACTGGCGCGTCCGCATGTCGGTCGACCCGGTGGAGGCCGAGGTGGAGCGCGTCACGCTGCTCCGCCCGGGCCACGCCGACCTGGCCGGCACGCAGAAGTACGGCTTCGACGACGTGCGCCCGATCCTTGAGCGGTCGAGCGCGCGTGAGACGGCGGCCCGTGTCGCCGTGGGCGCGATCGCCCGCGCGATCTGCCGTGTCGTCGGCATCGAGATCCACTCTCACTCGATCCAGGTCGGCGAGGTGCGCGCGAACCCGCCGGCGCACATCGACTGGGATGCGGTCGACGCCTCCCCGATGCGCGTCGCCGACGCCGCCGCGGAGGCCGCGATGATCGCCGAGGTCGACCGCACCAAGGATGCGCTGGACACGGTGGGCGGGGTGTTCGAGGTCCGCGCGACCAACGTCCCGTTCGGCCTCGGCAGCCACGTGCACTGGGACCGGAAACTGGACGGCCGCATCGCACAGGCGATCATGTCGATCAACGCGGTCAAGGCAGTGGAGATCGGCGATGGCGTCGCGAACGCCGCGAAGCCCGGCTCTCAGGTGCAGGACGTGATCCTGCCGTCGTCCGCGTGGGTGAGCCGCCCCTGGGAGCGCGCGACCAACCGTGCCGGCGGCCTGGAAGCGGGCATCTCCAACAGCGAGGACATCATCGTGCGCGGCTTCATCAAGCCGATCTCGACCGTCCCACAACGCCTCCCCACGGCTGACCTCCTGACCGGTGAGGAGACGATGTCGTTCTACGAACGCTCGGACGTCGCTGTGGTGCCGGCCGCGGGCGTGATCGGCGAGGCGATGCTGGCGATCGTGCTGGCGGACGCCGTCCTCGAGAAGTTCGGTGGCGACCACGCGAACGAACTGCGCCGCAACTTCGAGGCGTTCCAGGCCACCGTCGGCCCGCGCGAGCCGCGCGCATGACGCAGCCCGCGACCGGCGCCCCCGTGCAGCAAATCGTCCTCGTCGGGCTGTCCGGCGTGGGCAAGTCCTCCGTCGGCAAGGCGCTCGCGGCACGCCTCGGCTGGCCGCTCGTCGACACCGATGACCTCGTGACGGCGCGCGAGGGGAAGTCGCCCGCCGACCTGATCGTGGAGCAGGGCGAGCCCGCGTTCCGCGAGATCGAGCAGCGCGTGATCGCGGAGGCAGCGAAGCAGGTCCCCGCGGTGATCGCGACCGGTGGCGGGGCCTTCCAGCGCGCCGCCAACCGACGCTCCCTGGGCGAGCGCGGCTTCATCTGCTACCTCGACGCGCCCGCGACCGAGGTCGCCCGGCGCCTGCGCGCCAACCCGGACGTACTGGTGAGCCCGCTGCTGGGACAGGACATCGAGGCGCGCCTCGAAGAGCTCGATCGCGAGCGGCGGCCGTTCTACCAGCACGCCGACCTCTGGGTACCGGTGCAGGGCGCGCCCGACGAGGAGGCGCAGACCGTGGAGGCCGCGGTCGCGCGCATCATCCACGCGTGGACGGCGGAAGCCGCCGCGCTGCCCGGCAACACCCGCCGCCTCGACCGGCTCGGCGCCGACCAGCCCGCGCGGGGTCCGGCGGCGGTCGTCGACACGGGCGACCAGCGGTACCCGATCTGGGTGGGCTCCGGCGAACTGCGCCGCCTCGGTGACCGGCTGCGCCAGGTAGGCCTTGATGGGCGGCGCGTGTTCCTGATCTCCGACAGCCACGTGATCGAGCAGCACGGCCGCACGGTCGCGGAAGCGCTGGACGCGGCGGGCATCCCGGGCGCGTCCTACGTCATCCCGGCCGGTGAGCAGTCGAAGACGCAGCGCATCGCCGCGGAGTTGTACGCATGGCTCGCCGCCGAGAAAGCGGAGCGCCGCGACGTGATCGTGGCGCTCGGCGGCGGCGTCGTCGGCGACCTCGCCGGCTACGTCGCGGCGACCTACCTCCGAGGCATGCCGGTGGTGCAGTTGCCGACCTCGATGCTGGCGATGAACGACGCGGCGATCGGCGGGAAGGTCGCGGTGGACCTGCCGCAGGGCAAGAACCTCGTCGGCGCGTTCCACCAGCCAACCGCCGTGATCAGCGATATTGATGTGCTCCGCACGCTTCCGCGCCGCTCCTACGTGGAGGGGTTCGCGGAAGTCATCAAGCACGCGCTCATCCTCGACCCAGCGCTCCTGAAGACGCTGGAGGAGAACGCGGCGAACCTCTCCTCCGGCGGCCCGGACTGGGACCTGGTCGCGGAGGTCGTGGCGCGCTCGTCACGCCTCAAGGCGCTGGTGGTATCGAGCGACCCGAAGGAGCAGGGGCTGCGGGCGATCCTGAATTACGGGCACACGATCGGCCACGGGATCGAGCAGGCGACCGGGTACCGCGACTACATGCACGGCGAGGCGGTCTCGGTGGGCATGATGGGGGCGGCCAAGATCTCGCAGGCGATGGGCCTCATCGACCAGTCGGTGGTCGACCGGCAGGCGGACCTCCTGCGTTCGTTCGGCCTCCCGCTGGTCGCGCCGGACGTGAACACGACCGTGATCATGGACGCGATGACGCGCGACAAGAAGGTGGAGCAGGGCCGCCTGCGCTTCGTGCTACTGCAGGGCGTTGGCCACGCCATCGTCCGGGGCGACGTGTCGGGCGAACTGGTGTCGCGCACCGTCGCCTCACTCGTGCGGGGGTAGGCCTCGATGCGGCCCGGGACTCGCCAGCGGCAGATCGTGGCGCGCGTGAAGGGCCACGTGCAGGGCGTGGGCTACCGCGCGTTCTGCGCCGACGAGGCGATGCGCATGAACATCACCGGCTACGCGAAAAACCTGGACGACGGGCGCGTGGAGGTGGTCGCGGAGGGCGAGGAGGCGACGCTGCGTCGCTTTGTGGAGCGGCTACGCGAGGGGCCGACCTTCGCGGTGGTGCGCGAGGTGACGTACCGGTGGGAAGACCCGACCGGCACGTTCCAGGGCTTCGAGTCCGTGATCTGATCTGAGTGAGGCTGTAGCGGGCGCTTTGCGCCCGCCCCACTCCCCCTGCCCCCTCGCCCCGGGGCGAGGGGGATGATTTGTGATGGGGCTCCGCCCCATCACGGCTTTGCCCCGGTCGCTGCCGCGACGGGCCGGAGCGCGCGAGGCTTTGCCCGCGTCGGAGGCGGGACGCAGGATGCCGACCGGCAGGCTCGATCTGGGCGCGAGCGGTGCAGCCGCCTCGCGCTGAGCGGGGGCGAAAGATGTGATGGGGGTGCAACCCCCATCACTTTGTATCCCCCTCGCCCTTTGGGAGAGGGGGCAGGGGGTGAGGGACGCGCCGCGACAGCGGCGGGCGACGGCCTCACTCCACGCCTCAACCCCATCACAAGCAACGAGCGCCCAGGCGAGTCCACTCGCCGTTAGGCGATAGGATCACGCGCATGGCCGACCCCACACCTGGCGCGACGCGCGACATCCTGCCCGCCGACATGATCTCGGTCGAAGACGCCCGCGCGAGGATCCTCGAACGGTTCGAGGTGCTGCCCGCGGCAGACGTCCCGCTGCTCGACGCGATCGGCCTCGTGCTCGCCGAGGACGTGCGCGCCACGTTCAGCATCCCGCCGCTCGCCAATACCGCGATGGATGGCTACGCCGTCCGCGCACAGGACACGCGCGGAGCCACCTACGCCACGCCGCTCACGCTCCGCGTCACCGGCTACCTCGCCGCGGGGAACGTGCTCGAGCGCCCCGTCGGGCCGGGCGAGGCCGTGCGGATCATGACCGGCGCGCCGATCCCGCCGGGCGCGGACGCCGTCGTCCCCTTCGAGGAGTCGGACGAGTACGACTGGACCACGCGCGACTCCGCCCGCGAACCGGGCGCCTGGCAGGACCACCCGCGCGAGGCCGTCCGTATCGACGTGGAAGCGCAGCCCGGCGCGAACGTCCGCCACGCAGGCGAGGACGTGCGCGCGGGTGAACTCGTGCTGCCTCGCGGCACCGTGATCGGCGCGGCGCAGGTCGGCGTGCTCGCGTCGCTCGGGCTCGCCGCGGCGCGGTGCTACCGGCGGCCGGTCGTCGCGATCCTCTCGACGGGCGACGAACTGCTGCGGCCCGGCGAGCCGATGGCCCCCGGCAAGATCTACGACGCCAACGCCTTTGGCCTCGCGGCGTCCGTGCGCGCCGCCGGCGGCGAGCCGCTGATCCTCGATGTCGCGCGCGACACGGTGGAGGCGCTCACGCAGCGCATCCACGAGGCGCTCGCGCACGCCGACCTGCTCGTGACGAGCGCGGGCGTCTCGCGCGGTGACTTCGACGTGGTGAAGACGGTGCTCGCCCGCGAGGGCGAGGTTGGCTTCTGGACCGTGGCGATGAAGCCCGGCAAGCCGCTCGCCTTCGGCGCCTTCCGCGCGCCCGGCGGCCGCACCGTCCCGCACATCGGCCTGCCCGGCAACCCCGTCTCGGCGATGGTCACGTTCGAACTGTTCGGCCGCCCGGCGCTGTTCAAGATGCTCGGCCGCCTCGAAGCCAACGCCGAGGCGTGGCAGCGCCCGACCGTGCGCGCGATCGCACTCGACCGCATCACCAACGGCGACGGGCGTCGCTTTTACGCGCGCGGGGTCGCGAGCCAGCGCACCGAAGATGGCCGCTGGGTGGTGCGCCTCACCGGGCCGCAGGGCTCCGGCGTCCTCACGAGCATGTCGCTCGCGAACGCCTACGCCGTCCTGCCGGAAGGCCAGCCGATCATCGAACCCGGCGAGGAATGCGACGTGCTCCTCGTCGACCGCGAGATGCCGGTGCCGCCGCCCGCCGTCGCCTAGCGCCGCCTACGCCTCCGGCGGCGGCGCGAACGGGCGCGGTTGCCCCTCGGTCGGCTCGACGTCGAACGCGCGCAGGGTGAACGCCACCTGCGTGTAGAAGCCGATCGTGCCGCACAACTCGACGAGGCCCCGCTCCCCGAACTCGGCGATCGCGCGGTCGTAGAGGGCGGTCGAGAGCGCCTTGCCCTCCAGCAGCGCCTGGCACACGTCGTACGCCACGTTGATGTCGTTGCGGTCGGTGGTCGGCTTCTTCCCGGCGAGCAGCTCGTCCGCCACCGCCTGCGGGATGCCGTACTCCACCGCCCTCGGGCCGTGCGCGTTCCACTCGTAGTTGGACTGCCAGTAGACGGACGCGACTCCGATCGCGAACTCCACGATCCCCCGGTCGAGCGACGTGCGTTCCCAGAGGAAGCCGCCGAACCGGCGCATCTGGTTCGACATCTCCGGGCTGCGCAGCCAGGTGTCGAACGGCCCACCGATCTGGCCGTCCGCCTGCGGCTTCCGCCACCGGGCCAGGCTCTCCCACTCGGTCCGTACTTCGGGTGTCATCTGGTCGTCGGGGATCGGGCGCAGGCGGGTCATGGGCGTGTCCTCTCGGATGGAACCCGCATGCTAGCGGCTCCCCTACGATCGAGGCATGCCACCACCTGTCCTTCGTGTCGTCGGTCCGCCCGGTTCCGGGAAGTCGCTCCTCATCACCTCGCTGGTCGAGGCGCTCCGCTCGCGCGGCCACCGCCTCGCCACCGTCGTGCGCCGCGACGAGCGCACGACCGTGATCATCCTGTCGCACGGCGGCCGCGTCACCCTCGAACGGCCCATGGACCTCGCGGCGTTGCGCGGTGTGATCGCCGGCGTCGACCCCGCGGTCGACCTCGTCCTCGCCGAGGGCTTCGAGGACGCCGGCGTACCGGCGGTGGAACTGCGGCTCCCCGACCACGCCCCACTGACGGCCGCCGTCGACCTCTTCGCCGCCGTCGATGCAGCCGAGGTCATCGCCACCTTCGCGAAGCACGGCCCGGGCGAAACGAACGGCCTCGCCGACCGCATCGAGCACGAGATCCTCGGTGTCCCCCCGCGGCACGAGGCCCCCCTGCCCGCAGAGGCAGCCCCCCAGCCCCCCGGCCGCCTCGGACGGTTCGTCCGCCGGCTCACGCGCGGCTGACCGAGGCGTATCGCGCGCGCCCCTCCCCTCCGTTCGCACTGAGCCTGTCGAAGTGCGCCGTCAGTTCGGCCACACTTCGATGCGCCCTCGGCCACCGCACGCGGAAGGCTCTGGTG
>JAUXUW010000184.1 GCA_030684635.1 Dehalococcoidia bacterium | reverse complement strand
GGACGGCGCGGGGAAGCGGCGAGCGGTGACACCGTAGCCGCCCGGGAGGCCGCCTGCGACCGTCTGGCGACCGTCGTCCGTGGATCGATCGTCCTCGACCGGGTGCGGGCGATGCTGGAGGAAGCACGATGACAGCCGCCTACAGCGCCGCCTGCACGCCCCACCCGACCCATGCCGCCACGATCACGGCGATGAGGCCGAGCGCCACCGGGCGCGCGAATGACCAGCCACCGGTGATGTGCGCGGCCACCATCTTACTGACCGTGTTCGTCGTGAGCGCCGCCAGGATCGGCACCACCGCGTCATGCGCTTCCACCCGACCGGCGGCGACCAGCGCCGCGACGCCGATGGCCGGGGCGTGAGTGTCCGCGAGACCGGCAAGCGCCGCCGCCAGCACAATGCCGCGCGTGCCCGCCACCTCGGACGCCACGGTCGCCAGCAGGGTGACCCCGCTGATGATCAGAGCTAGCAGCACTGCCGCGCGCAGGTCGAAGGCGCGGCCGAGGTGCTCGGGCGCCCCGGACGGTGACGCCATCCCGCGGGAGCGCAGCGCCATGAACCCGGCGTAGCCCAGCGCCATGGCGCCGGCCGCGGCCAGCGGGGCGGCCAGTGCGGCCAGCGTCGGGCGGCTCGTCGCGGCGAGCACCGCCGCCATCTGCACCACGGTCGCTACCGTGGAGAACACCGCCCCCGACACCAGCGGGTGCATCAGCACTGCGGACGCCCTCGCGCGCGCTCCCATCGCGCCGATGGTGGCGGTGCTGGAGACGAACCCCCCGGCGAGCCCGGCGACCGGCAGTCCGGCGCGAGGGCCCAGCGCTCGGATCGCGATGTAGCCGGCGGCGCTGATCCCCATCATCAGCACCACGAGCCGCCAGACCGCGAAGGGGTTCAGGACCGCGCCGGGCCCCACCGCCTCGTTCGGGACGAGTGGCAGCACGACCACGGCCGCCGCCGCCAGGATCAGCGCATCGTGGACCTCCTGGTCGGTCAGCACGCTGGACACGAATCGGTGAAGGACCGTCCGGGTCGCCAGGAGGATCGTGACGGTCACGGCGATGGCGGAGGCCAGGCGCGCATCCTCCTGGGCAAGGACGCCCAGCAGGTACGCGACCACCAGCGCGACCTCGCTGGTGAGCCCGGCATCCTCGCGCGCGCTCGCCAGGTATCCGGCGATTGTCGCCGCGCCGATCACCGCCAGGCCCACCGCCACGACCGGCGTCCCGCCGGCACGCGCGGCCAGGCCGCCGAGCAGCGCCACGAGCGCAAACGTCCGCAACCCGGCCGCACCTCGAACGCCGCCCCGGGCCATCCGCCGCTCGCGCTCCGCGCCAAGCAGCAGCCCGATGCCCAGCGCGACCGCCAGGTCCGCGGCGCCATCCAGCATCGGAGCGTCCATCAGGATGAGACGGGGCCTCTGGGCTCCCGCGTGGCGGACTCCATCGCCGGTGTTGCCGCTGTCAGGCTTCCGGGTGACATCTGAGCGGCCTCCCGTACTGTCCTCGATGCCCACACGCCTGCCCGCGCCAGTATCGCGCACCGGGCGCGCCCGCGCCCGTACTGGCGCGGACGGGTTTCATCACCAAACCATTACCGTTCGCGCGTCCCAGGCCGACGACATCGGGCAGGGGCGCATCTACGCTGAGCTCATCCCACGGATGTGCGGGCGGGGTGCGGATGTCTCTCAGGACGCGGGCGATCCTTATCGTCACCGGCTGCACGGTGCTTGTCCTCGGCGCCCTCGCCGCGTTTGACCGCTTCGTCGTGGCCCGGGAGTTCGACGCCGCCGAGCGCCAGGAGGTCCGGCGGGACGTCCTGCGCTCCATCAACGCGATTGATGTCGAGGCCGAAGTCCTGGACGTGCTCCTGCGCGACTGGGCGGCCTGGGACGACACCTACGCGTTCCTGGCCGGCGAACTCCCGACCTATGTCGAGCGAAACATCCCGCCGGACCTCGTCGACACCATGCTCCTGAGCGCCGTCGTAATCGTTGACCTGAACGGCGAGACAGCCGTCTCGCAGGCACGGACGATCGAGGGGGAGGACGGCCCGATTGGCGACCTCACAGTCGCAGGCCCCACCCGCGACCTGCTGCTCCGGCGCGTGCTGACCAGCGGCGGGTTCAGCGGGATCCTGCCACTCGACGAGGGTCCGATCCTGATCGCAGCGCGCCCGGTGATCCGCACGAACGAAACCGGGCCCCCACGCGGCATGATGATCATGGCG
This sequence comes from Dehalococcoidia bacterium, assembly GCA_030684635.1. Lineage (GTDB taxonomy): Bacteria > Chloroflexota > Dehalococcoidia > UBA2979 > UBA2979 > W-Chloroflexi-9. The sequence goes on along the minus strand of JAUXUW010000184.1, from coordinate 3,305 downwards.
CGCTGGCTGGACGAGGCGTTCGCCGAGCGGCTCCAGCGCAACCTCGCGACCCCACTCACCATCGCCCCCGTGAGCGCGGACCTCCCGGACGGACTCCTCGGCGACCTCATGGAGAGCCGCTGGGCCGGCCATGTGCTAACCGAGGGCGACCGGCACCTCGGCTACGGGCTGCTCCACACCATCGACGACGAGCCTGCACTGGTGATCCGCACCGCGCAGGAGCGCGAGATCGGGGCGCTGAGCCGGCGCGTGTTCATGCTCTCCCTGATCGCAGTTGGCGCGACCGGCATCCTGCTCGCCGGCGCAATCCTCGGGGGCATCGAGTGGTACCTGCTCCGCCCGATGCTCCGCCTGCGCCGCGAGGTCGACGCAGTGCGCGACGCGGCCGGCGGGCGCGTGTCCGTGCTCGGCGGGGACGAGGTGGCGCGGATGGCGCAGGGCATCAACGAGATGCTGGACCGCCTCGCGGCGGCGACCTCCGAACAGGCTCGCCTCACGCTCCTCGCCACGGACCAGCAGCAACTGGCCGAGACGGCGCTGGCGGAGATGAGCGACGGCCTGCTCGCATTCGGCGCGGATGGCACCTGTTCGGTCTGCAACCCCGCGGCCGGCCGGCTGCTGGGGCTCCACCCCACGCGCGCGCTCGGCCGCCACTTCACGGAGTTGCTCCCCGGCCTCAGCCGGGTAGCGGCGGATGCCGCCGCCGGGCCGCAACTGGTCGAGATGAACGGGCGCACGGTCGCCGTCACCCGCAACAGCCAGGGCACCCGCGCACGCTCGTCGGTGGCCGTGCTCCGGGACGTAACCGAGATCCTGGACGTGGAGCGGATGAAGCGGGACATCATCGGCACGGTCAGCCATGAGCTGCGCACGCCGCTCACGGCGATCCGTGCCACGGTCGACCTCTTCGGCGCGGGCGACGCCGGCGAACTGACGGATGTGCAGCAACGCATGGTGCTGCTGCTCGGACGGAACGTGGACCGCCTCGCGCACATCGTGAACGACCTCCTTGACCTCACCTCGCTCGAAAGTGGACGGGTCACGCTGGATCACAGCGCCGTGGACATGGCAGCCGCCTGCGAGCGCGTGGCGGAGGACCTGCGCCCCGCGGCGACCGTCGCCGAGATCGAGATCTCGGTGGACGCCAGCACTGCGGTCGCGTGGGCGGACGCGGGCCGGATCCGTCAGGTGCTGGAGAATCTGATCCAGAACGCGATCAAGTTCAGCCGGCCCGGGGGACACGTCCGCCTGAGCGCGGTCCGAGACGGCGCGGAAGTCGTGGTCCGCGTCCAGGACGAGGGCATTGGCATCCCCGTGGACGAGCAGGCCCACGTCTTCGAGAAGTTCTACCGCACCCGCGCCGGGGCGAGGGTGGCGCAGGGCACAGGCCTGGGGCTGCCGATCACGCGCCTCATCGTGGAGATGCACGGCGGCCACATCCACGTCGAGAGCGACGGCACGCATGGCACCACGATGGTGTTCACGCTCCCGGCCGAACCCCCGGCCGCCGCGATCGCCGGCGTCTGACCGCGGCGACCGGAAAGCCGGACGCAGGCGCGTTGACGGCCCCGGGTGGCGCACCTTACCGTCGAGGCATCGACCACCGGAGACCCGGTGCGCCGCTGGGGGGGCCGCAAGGCTGAGATCCGCAAGGACCACCCCGGAACCTGACCTCGGTAATGCGAGCGTAGGGAAGCGGAGCGAGAGATGACGAAGCCCGGTGTGGGCTCGCCCTCAGCCTCACCTATTCCACCGTCCACGCGATCGATCGACAGGCTCCTGCGCGGCGCTTCGGCGTACCACCACGCACAGGAGCCCGTACATGATCGTGGAGATCGAATGCCTGCCGAACCCGCCCGGCACCGCTGACTCCCCCTACCGTCACGTCGAAGCGGCGATCGCGGTCATCGAGCGCTCCGGCCTCGCCTTCGAGGTCGACGCCCTGGGCACCACGTTCCAGGGCGAGCCCGAACTGTGCTGGGAGGTCGCGCGCCGCGTGCACGAGGCGTGCCTGCAAGCCGGCGCGCGCAGCGTGGTCACGATCGCCAAGTTCGCCCAGCACGCCGACCCGGCAACCCAGCCGACGATCGAATCACTGACCGGGAAGTTCCGCGCGTGAGCGACGCCGCGGAGGCGCTCCGCCGCCGCTCCTTCGAGGTGCTCCCCGCCCTCATGTTCCTCGCCGCGGCCGTAGCGGCGTGGGAGATTGCCGTGCGCGCCCTGGACGTGGCCCCGTACCTGGTGCCGGCGCCCAGCCGCGTGTGGGCAGCATTCATGGAGACGCGCGATGTCCTGCCCGCGCACCTGCGCACCACCCTGGCGGAGGCGCTCCTCGGGCTCCTCGCGGCCTGTGTGGCTGGGGTGGGCGTGGCCGCCGTGCTCGGCGCGTCCAGCGCCCTGCGGCGGGCGGTCTACCCGTTGCTCGTGATCTCACAGAACGTGCCCATGGTCGTGATGGCGCCGCTGCTCGCCGTCTGGTTCGGCTTCGGGATGATGCCGAAGGTGCTGATCGTGGCGCTGATCGGCTTCTTCCCGATCGTCGTGAGCACGCTGGACGGACTGCTGCGCGCCGACCGCGACCTCGTCGACCTGGCCCGCAGTCTGGGCGCCGGGCGTGCGCAGGTGCTCCGCACGATCCTGGTGCCCTCCGCGGTACCGGGCTTCTTCGCGGGCCTGCAGATCAGCGCGGCATACGCCGTGCTGGGCGCGGTCATCGGTGAGTGGGTCGGCGCCAGCAGTGGCCTGGGGCTGTTCATCAGCCGCTCGCAGACCGCCTTTCGTGTCGACCGCGTCTTCGTGGCGGTGATCGTCATCGCCGCCATCAGCATCCTGTTGTTCGCTGCCGTCCACGCCCTTGCGCGCCTCGCCATGCCCTGGCAGCACGCGGGCCAGGGCGGTGCAGAGAAAGACCACGCCTGATGAAGATCGCCCGGATCGCCGCACTCCCACTCGTACTCGCTGCCCTCGGGCTCCTCGCCGTTGGGTGCTCGTCGGAGGAGCCGGAGCCAGCCGAGGCGCTGACACCTGTCACGCTGATGCTGAACTGGACGCCCAACAACCACCACGCCGGCATCTACATTGCCCAGGCCAACGGGTGGTATCGGGAGGCCGGCATCGACCTCACGATCGTCGAGCCAGCAGCGGCCGGTGCGGACCAGGTGGTCGCCGCGGGCGGCGCGGACTTCGGCATCTCGCAGGCCGAGTCCATCCTGCCAGCGCGTGCGGCCGGCGCGGAGGTCGTCTCCATCGCCACCCTGCTGCCGCACAACGACTCCAGCATGATGGCGCTCGCCGCCTCCGGCATC
>JAUXUW010000182.1 GCA_030684635.1 Dehalococcoidia bacterium | reverse complement strand
CCGCGCGTGGCCGTGCTGGCCACGCGCGACAGCCGCGGCCGTCCGCGCACCGTGCCGATCTGGTTCCTCTGGGAGGATGGCGCGGCATACCTGTTCACCGCGCGCTCCAGCCTAAAGTGGCGCAACCTGCTGGCGAACCCCGCCGCATCGCTCTGCGTTGACCACCGCGATGCGCCCTACCGCTCCGTGATGCTGGACGGCCGCGTGGAGGAGTCCGACGCTCCGCTCTACGACTACGTCCACCGCATGGCGGTCGCGTACTACGGCCCGCAACGCGGCGGGGAGTTTGCGGAGGGTTACCGCGACCGGCCGGACGTCGCGTTGTTCCGGCTCGTGCCGGAGCGGGTCACGGCCCGCCTCTCCTGACGTCGGATCCATCGAGGAGGCTGCGATGAGCATCCCCAGCGGCGCCCGTTACCGCATCGGTGGGGTCGAGTTCGCCGTCGTTAGCGATGGCACCTACTGGTACGACGCCGGGGCGGTCTTCGGGGTGGTGCCGCGGGTGATGTGGGAGCGCGTCGCGCCGCCGCTGGATGAGCGCTACCGGATCCCGCTGGGCCTGAACTGCCTGCTCCTTCGCTCCCGTGGCAAGACGATCCTGATCGAGACGGGTGTGGGCGGAAAGCCCGGCGACCGCGACGCCGCCACCCCCGCCGAGGACGGCACGCTCCTCACTTCCCTTGCCGCGCTCGGCGTGACGCCCGAGGCGATCGACGTGGTGGTCAACACCCACCTGCACGCGGACCACTGCGGCTGGAATACGAGCATGGCGCCGGGCCGGGAGGCGCCCGTGCCGACCTTCCCGAACGCGACCTACGTCATGAACAGCGCCGAGTGGCACGATGCCACCCATCCGAACGAGCGCACGCGTGCGACGTACCTCGGGCGGAACCTGGAGCCGATCGCGGAGCGCCTGACGCTGGCGGACGGCGAGTACGCGATCACCGATGAGGTGATCTTCGCGCCCGCGCCCGGCCACACGGAGGGTCATTCGAGCGTGATCGTCCGCTCCGGGCAGGAGTGGGGCATCTACCTCGGCGACCTCGCCCAGCACCGCGCGCAACTGGAGCGCACGCCCTGGGTATCGGGGCTGGACGTGCTGCCGCTGGTCTCGATGGAGACGAAGAAGCGCTTGATGGACGACTGCATCGAGGCGGGCTCGCTGGTGATGTTCTGCCATGGGCCGTACCCCGGCGTCGGCCGCATGACCCGGACTCCGGAGGGGTTCCGGAAGTGGGAGGACGTGGCGCCGCTCGCCCATGAGCACGCGGAGGGCGAGGATCACGGTCACAGCCATCCTCACCCCCACGGCCAGGAGCACGCGTGACACAGCCGCCCATTGGGCCCGGTGACTTTCTGCCCGTCATCCCCTCGATCGTCCCACCCGGCGGGCGGACGAACGTGCTGGCGCTCGCCCACCTGCACATGAAGCACGGCTGGCACCCCGCGCCGGTGCACTCCTTCACCGTCCCGCTCTGGTACGGCGGCACCTACGACGAGCAGGAGGCCGCTCGCGAACACGCCGTGATCTTCGACCGCTCCCACCTCGGGCGGTTTTACGTCACCGGCGAGCGCGCGTCGGAGGTGCTCGGGCGCGTGTTCGCCACGGACACGCGGCGCATCCCTCCGGGGAGCATCCGTCGCCTCGTCGCCTGCCGGGAGGACGGGACGATCCTGGACATCGCCACCGGCTGCCACATCGAGGAGGGCCGCTGGCTGATCGTCACCGGCCCGCGCGCGCAAGTCCGCCTCCGCGAGGTCGTGGAGGCGGCCACCCGTCCCGAGGACGACGTGGTCGTGCGCGACCGGCTCACCGAGAGCGTGCTGCTCTCCGTGCAGGGCCCGGAGTCGGCGGCGCTCCTCGAGTCGGTCGTCGGCCAGACGATCCCCGGCTCCGTTCCGGTGGGCGAGGCGCACGAGATCCTGCTCGGGGGCTACCGCGCGCTGGTCGCGCACCACACCGAGACTGGCGAGGACGGCTACTGGTTTCTCATGTCCGGCGAGGTCGGGGAGCATTTCTGGGAGAACAGCCTCCTCGGCGGGATCACCCCCGCCGGCCTTGCGGCGCTCGACACGATGCGGTTGGAGGCCGGGCTGATCGAGGCACCCACGGAGACACCCGCCCCCGCGACGCCGTACCACGCCGACCTCGGCGCGCTCGTCGACCTCGATGGGCCCGAGGGGGCGCGAGACTTCCCCGGCGCCGCCGTGCTGCGCGCCGTCGCCTTGCTCGGGCGGCCGGAGCGCGAACTCGTCGGGCTGCGGCTGGACGGCCCGAGGATCGCGAAGCGGGGGTCGCGCATCAGGGCGAATGGACAGGACGTGGGCGCGGCGGTGAACGCCGTCTACTCGCCCGTCCTCCAGACCGGGATCGCCGTGGCCTACCTCCCGCCGACGCTCGCGCCAGGCCTCGCGCGCGTCGAGATCGACACGGACGGCGTCGGCCAGCCAGCGGATGTCGTCGACCTGCCGTTCGTCCCCGGGCCGCGGGAACTCCTCGGGCGCTAACGCGCGACCGGGATCTCGGAGGCAAGGGCGTGGACGTTGCCCTCGCCGTCGCGGAAGAACGCCATCCACAGCTCGTTTGTCCCGTCGCTGTGGATCAGATGTGGCCCCTGGATGAAGTCGACGCCGCGCTCCCGCATCGCCTCGCACCCCGCGGTCAGGTCAGGCACGCGGAAGTAGAGGATGGAGCCCGGGTGGACGAACTCCTCGTCCTCCGGGATATCCAGCATCAGCCGGACGCCGTTCAGGTCGAAGAACGCCAGGTTGCCCGCCTGGAAGAGGAACGGCAGCCCGATCACGTCCCGGTAGAACGCGACGGCGCGGTCAATGTCCTTCACCGGCATC
>JAUXUW010000174.1 GCA_030684635.1 Dehalococcoidia bacterium | reverse complement strand
CGGACGCGGCGCCCAGGCTGGCGCTGGAAGGACTCACCATCCTGGACTTCTCCACGATCATCGCCGCGCCCCTCGGCGCATCGCACCTCGCCGACCTCGGCGCGCGCGTGATCAAGGTTGAGCAGTCCGGCGGCGACCCGTGGCGGTGGATGGGGAACGGCTCGCTCGGCGCGCTGAAGACGAACGCAAGCAAGGAGAGCATCTGCGTCGACCTGAAGGCGCCCGAAGGCCAGGCCGTCGTGCACGCCCTGATCGCGAAGGCGGACGTGATCATCCACAACTACCGCCCCGGCGTGCCGGAGCGCCTCGCGATCTCCTACCAGCACGCGAGCGCGATCAACCCCGGCATCGTCTACGTGAACGTGAACGGCTACGGCACGCTCGGCCCGAGCGCGCACCGGCCGGCGACGCACCCGATCCCCGGCGCCGCCCTCGGCGGGGCCACGTGGCAGTCGGGCGGCCTCCCGGTCGCCGATTCCGTGGCCCAGATGCGGGAGGGTGCCCGCCGCCTGTTCCGCGCGAACGAGGTGAACCCGGACCCGAACACCTCCGCCGTGGTCGCGACCACGGCGCTGCTCGGCGTGTGGGCACGCCGCACGACCGGGCGCGGGCAGGAGATCTTCATCGACATGATGGGGGCGAACGCCTACGCCAACCACGACGATTTCTTCGCCTACGAGGGCCGCGAGGCGCGGCACGCGATCGACCCGGAGCTGCACGGCACGGGGCCGGTCTACCGGCTCTATCCGGCGTCCGAGGGCTGGGTGTTCCTGGGCATCGGACGGGACGTGGAGTGGGCGCGGTTCTGCGAGGCGGCCGGCCGTGCCGACCTCGGCGCCGACGCGCGCTACGCCACGCGCGACGGGCGGCGCGAGCACGCGGCGGCGCTCACCGAGGCGCTCGCCACGCTGTTCGCCACCCGCACCGCGGACGAGTGGGAGGCGCTGCTCGCGCCTCGCGGGGTCGGCTGCGTGCGGGCGGATGGCCCCGGGCCGGCGGAGTACTTCTTCACGAGCCCGCAGATCGAGGCGAACCGGTTCGCCGCGCGAGTGCACCACACCGGGCACGGCGACTACCAGCGCCACGGCGCGATCGTGCAGCTAAGACGCTCCGGCAACCGCCTGGCCGCCGGGCCGATGGCCGGCGAGCACACCGACGCGCTGCTGCGCGAGATCGGACGGACCGACGCCGAGATCGCGGCGCTCCGCGCCGCGGGCGTCGTGTGGTCGGAGCCCGGCGCGCCGGTGCTCGCGAGCCCGTAGGGCGCGCCGAGGCAACTCCGCGCGCGCCCCGGGCGTTGGCGCATCATGGACACGGGCCGCACCAGCGGCCCGTGCCGCGTCTGAGGAGTGCGTGCTCATGGCCATTGAGATTCGCCCGGTCACGACGGAGGAACTTGCTGCGTTCCAGGGGAACGTCGCATACGCCTTCGCGATCAGCCGTGAGTCGTACGAGCAGTACGTGGCGGACGGCGCCGAGTCGTTCTTCGGGCCGATGGGGACGCGCGCGGCGTTCGTGGACGGGGAACTGGCCACCACGCTCGCGTGGCACCGCTTCCGGGTCGCATTCAACGGGCCGCTTGTCCCGATCGGCGCGGTCACCGGCGTCGGCACGCTGCCCCAGCACCGGCGGCAGGGGCTGCTGCGCCAGGTGATGACGCGCTCGCTCTCCGACCTTCGCGACGAGGGCCGCCCGCTGGCGATGCTGTGGGCCTCGATCGGCGCGATCTACCAGCGCTTCGGTTACGGCCTCGCGTCGCTGGAGGTGGGCTACCGCTTCGATCCTCGCGGCGCTGCGCTGCGGGAGCCGCGCAACTACCCCGGTGCAGTCCGCGTGCTGCGGCCGGAGGCGGCCCGCGGTGCGATGAAGCGGCTGTACCAGCGCGGGCTGGAAGGCCGCACGCTGCTCCTGGAGCGACCCGTGTCCTGGTGGGATCACCAGCTGCTGGAGGCGTCCCGGCACGGGAGCCGCACGCACGTCGCGGTCGCTCTCGACGCCGAAGAGGAGCCGCGCGGCTACATGCGCTACCGCACGGCGGAAGACATGCACGTGGACTTCGAGCCCGGCGGCGACCAGTCGATGGAGGTCAGCGACTTCGTGGCGCTCGACCTGGATGCGCACCTGGCACTGTGGGAGTTCATCCGCGCGCACGACCTGGTGAAGCAGGTGAAACTCGCGCATGCACCGGAGGACGATCCGATCCTCGACCTGCTGCTGGAGCCACGTGAGTTGCGACGCGCCACGGGCGATGCGATGTGGCTGCGCGTCACCGACGTTGGCGCGGCGCTTGCCGCGCGCGGGTACGACGAGGATGGCGCGGTCACCCTGGCCGTCCGCGACGACGTGTGTCCGTGGAACGACGGGTCGTACCGGCTGCGGGTGACGGACGGCGTTGCCCGCGTCGATCCGATCGAGACGGCGGGCGAACTCACGATGCCGGTCGCGGCACTGGCGTCGCTGATCTCCGGATTCCGGAGCGCGACTCACCTCGCGCGGGCCGGTCGCATCGAGGGAGACGCGGATGCGCTACGTCGCGCCGACCGGCTCTTCGCGACGGCGCGACGGCCGCACGTGATGGACGGCTTCTAGCCGCCCACCACATGCGGCCCCGCAGTTACTTCAGGCCGAGGCGGCGCGAGACGTAGGCATCCAGTTCGGCGGCGAACGCCTGCGGGTTGTCGCCCTGCACGGAGTGGCCCGCGTTCGGGATCACCACCAGTTCGCAGTCCTTCATCCCGGCCTTCATCGCCTCCGCAGACTCGGGGGCGAGGATCTTCGAGATCGCGCCCCGCATCAACAGCGTCTGCGTGGAGATCGCCTTCACGTCCGCCCACAACGCCTCGGAGCGCGCCTTGCGTTCCGCCTGCTGCTCCGCCTCCGGCTTCTCCAGTTGCGGGCGGTGGCGGGAGGAGTCCTGCTTCCAGGTCCAGCCGTCCTCCACCTGCTTCAGGGAGTGGAGTAGCGAGTACTTGAGGTGGGCCGGTTTGCGCTGCGGGTTGAACTTCACCGCGCGCTCCAGGAAGTCCTCGAAGTTCCGCATCGTCTCGGTCTCTTTGCGGAACGCCTCCATCTCCATCTGGCCTTCCTGCATGGTGACGGGCGCGATGTCCACGATCACCAGGGCATCCAGGCGGTTGGGGTGGCGGGCGGCGTAGCGGATCGAGTTCATCCCGCCCATGGACATGCCGCAGAGGATGATGCGGGGGTAAGCGAGGTAGTCGATGAACGCCTCGGTGTCCTGGAGCATCAGGTCGCCGTTGTCCTCGGCCAGCTTCTCCTCTGGGGTCCAGCCGGTGTCGCCGTGGCCGCGCTGGTCGAGCGCGATCACGTGGTAGCGGTCGCGGAGGATGAGCGCACCCATGTCCCAGGTGTGCGCGGTCAGGCTGCCGCCGTGCAGCAGCACCAGCGGCGGCAGGTGCGGGTTGCCCCAGTCCACGTAATGGAACTGGATGCCGTTCAGCGTGACCCAGTGGTCCTCCGGCTGGACGAACTCGCGCGGCTTCAGGCCGATCGCCTGTGCGCACGCCTTCATGTCTTCGAGGTACGAGATGCCGGTCGCCGTCATGGAGCCCTCCCGCTCGCTGGTCGCGTTCGACGCCGCGCGCAGTCTACGACACCGGTCGAGGCGGGGAGCGGCGACTGGTCAGTCCAGCCGAGGCAGGTCCAGCGTGCGTTCGAGCCAGCGTGAGAGGTCGGTCAGGCTCTCGGGGCCGATCTGGTGGCCCATGCCGTACTCGCGGTAGTCCGGGCGTGCGCCCAGTTCTTCCAGGCGGTCGCGCGACTGGCGCGCACGGGTGACCTCGATGGCGGGGTCGGTGCTGCCATGCTGCACGAGCACGGGGAGCGTCTCGAGGCCGGTGGGGTCGGCGGCAGTAACCGCCTCGTCCGGGAGCCAGGTGGAGAGCGCCGCGAGCCCGCGCCAGCGCCGGGGCTCGGCCAGGCCGAGGCGGTAGGCGAGCGAGCCACCCTGCGAGAAGCCCAGCAGCACCACGCGGCCGGGGTCGCCGCCCGCAGCGCTCACGGCACGCTCGATGTGGGCGTGGAGGGCGACGGCGACGCGCTCGAACTCCTCAGGCGACCGCTGCGCCTGGTCGTCGCGGCGGAACCAGGTGTAGGAAGGCATGCCGGGCTGTAGCTGGAACTCCGCCTCCGGGCAGATCACGAGCAGCCGGCCCGCCGCGAGCATGGGGCCGAGGCCGAGGAGGTCCTGGCCGTTGGCGCCGTGGCCGTGGATCGCGATCACGGTCGGGAGCGGGCCGGGCGTGGCGGGGCGGTAGGTGTACTGGACGAAGGTCACGAGCGGCGTACCGACTTTCCGAAGATCGCGATGGCCGCGATCCCGCACAGGCAGATGAACTGGGAGATCGCCACTCCATTCTGAATCCCGAAGTGGGTGACGAGGAAGCCCATCGACAGCGCGCCCAGCGGCATCAGGCCGGAGCCCATCTGGAAGGCGGCCATCCCGCGCCCTCGCATCTCCGGCCGCAGGCTGGACTGGAACAGCGTGTTGTTCAGCGTGGTCGCCAGGCCGTGGAAGAGCCCGGCGGTCGCGAGGGTGGCGAGCGCGACATAGAAGATGTCGATGCGGGTGAACGTCAGCACGAGTACCAGGTAGATGAGGAACGCGGCGAGGAGGATCGGCCCCTTCCGGCGGATGTCGCCCATCCAAGCCAGCCCCATCAGCCCGAGGATCGAGCCGACCGCCAGCATCGACACGAGCAGGCCGTAGGCCTCCGCACCGCGCCCGAAGATCTCCTCCGCGAAGATCGGCATGAAGTTGATGTACGGGTATACGAAGATCGAGGGCAGGCCGTTCGCGATCAGGAGCAGCAGTAGCATCCGGTCGCGCCCCAGGTAACTGAACCCGTCCAGCACCTCGCGAAACGGGTTACGTCGCGGGTGTACCTGCTGCTCGCGGCGGGCCATCGCCATTGCCGCCAGCGCGGCGATCCCGCGCGTTGCCGCGACCCAGATGAAGGCCGCGCCCACGTTCCACGCGACGATCACACCGGTCAGCGGCGGGCCGATCAACCTCGATGCGTTCTGCGCGATCGAGTTCATCGCGATCGCGTTGCCCAGCGTCTCTCTCGTGGAGACGTCGTTCACATACGCCTGCCGCGCCGGCTGGTTCACCGTCATGGTGACGGAGGAGATCAGCGCGAATACGTAGACGTGCCAGAGTTCGATCGTGTCCGTGATTACCAGCACCGCGACGATCGCCGCCTGGAACGCGCCAAGTGCGTTCGAGATGATGATGATCGCGCGCCGCGGGTAACGGTCGGCGAGCAGTCCGGCGAACGGCCCGAGGACCAGCGATAGAATGCCGCTGGCGAAGGAGACCGCGCCCAGTTGGAGCGCGGAGCCGGTGATTACGTAGACCAGCCAGTTCATGCCGATCTGCTGGCCCCACTGGCCGAAGCCCGCGGAGACGGTGCCGATCCACAGCAGGCGGAAGTCGCGGTTCTTGAGCGACTCGAAGGTGCCGCTCCCACCTCGACGGTTGCCGCCGCCGGTCGGTGCCGCTGGCGCGGCGCCCGGCGGCGGCGCGGGCGGCGTGGGCGAGGGTGATGCAGCGGCGGCGTGCACCGTGGGGTCTCGTCCGAGCGGGGGGTGCTCTGCCATCGCGCTGTCCTCGCTACCGCCCGCCCGGGGTGCGGCGCATGTGGCGCGCATTATCCACCTGCGCGCCAGTCCCGGCGGCGGGCCGGGGCACCGCGGCGCGGACGCTTGCGTGGAGGGCCGATACTCCATCCGTGATGGCGTGCCGGAGCCTCAGGAGGGTGCCGCGATGGAGTACCGAGACCTGATCCTTACCCGCGAAGACGGGGTGACCTGTGTCACGTTGAACCGGCCGGACCGCCTCAACGCGCTCGGCCCGCGCCTGGTGCATGAACTGCTGCACGTCGTCGAATCGACCGCCAACGACGACGAGACGCGGGTGCTGGTGATCACCGGCACCGGTCGCGGCTTCTGCGCCGGCGCCGACCTCGCTGCCAGCGCCGAGGAGCGCGAGGCGGACAAGACCTACGACCAGGCGGACGGGTACCGCCGGATGCTGATGGGGCCGATCGGCCACTGGGGTGTGCTGTATTCCGCGCTCGGCCACTATCCGAAGCCGATGATCGCGGCCGTCAACGGCGTGTCGGCCGGTGCAGGCCTGTCGCTGGCGCTGGCGGCCGACATCCGTGTCGCCTCCACCGCTGCGCGCTTCATCGCCGTCTTCGCGCGCCGCGGCATCGTGCCGGACACGGGGAGCACCTACCACCTGACGCAGTTGATCGGCCGAGGGCGCGCGATCGAGATGATGCTCACCGGCGACGAGGTGGACGCTGAGACGGCGCATCGCTGGGGCCTCGCGAACCATGTCGTTGAACCGGACGCGCTCATGGACACGACGATGACGCTGGCGCGCCGCCTGGCGAGCGGGCCGAGCATCATGGTGGAGATCACCAAGCGCATCGTGAATGACATCACGCGCGAAGGCCTGGACCGCCAGCTCCAGAACGAGGCGTGGGCAGGTACCCGCGTCGCGCTGTCCGAGGATGCCGGCGAGGGCCGTGACGCGTTCCTCGAGGGCCGTGCGCCGAAGTGGACCGGGCGCTAGCGCTCGCGGTCTCGCTCGTACGCCGGGCGGCGCACCGGCAGGAACATCATCCCGGCGGCGATCAGGCGACCGAACGACGAGATCGCCATCGCGGCGCGGATGCCCCACACCGCCACGATCGCGGTGCCGATCGTGGGGCCCAGGAATGAGGCGACGAGCACCGTCATCTGGTGCGTGGCCGCGTACCTCGGGATGTTCCGGGGCGGCGCGTACTCCATCAGCAGGTTGAACGAGACCACATTGTACACCGCCCACGAGGCGCCGCCGATGATGTGCGGGAACACGGCGTGCCACGGGTTCTGCGCGAACAGCCACACGAACGGGATCAGCGGGGACGTGAACATCACGATCCGCACGAGGCGTTCAGTGGGGTAGCGGGCAACGACGAACCCCAGCGCCAGCTGCGCCGTCACCGCAGCCGCCAGGTCCACTGTCCCCAGCAGCCCCACCTCGGCGGTGGTCGCACCGAGGTCGCGCACGAGGTAGGCGGCGAAGAACGGGCCCACGATCATCGTTGTCGTGTGGAGCATGAAGGTCGCCGTGAGGTACCGGACGAACGCGCCGTCCGCGAGCATCTCCCGCATCGAACCGCGCGGCCGGTCGGCCTCGCTCGGGCGCGGTGGCTCCGGGATCCGCGAGTAGCAGAAGGTGCTCGCGATGCCGAGGGCGAACGCGGCCGCGAACACCCACTGGAAGCCCTCGATGCCGCCGATCGCGCGGATGCTGAAGCCCGCGGCGGGTGCAGCGAACGCGCCGACAACGGTCATGCCGAGCATCCGCTGCGATACGTAGAAGCGGCGGATATCGATCGGGAGGATGTCCGCGAGCAGCGACACCCAGGAGGGGTGGCTCAGGCTCCCGCCGAGCCAGCGGAGGAACGTGAGCGCGACGAGGCCGTAGACCGCGTGCCTCGGCTCGCGCAGGAGCAGCGGCGTGAGCGCCATCGCCAGCACGGTGAGCCGCCCGATGCCCGCCGCGCCGAGGAGCACCACGCGCTTGCGGGAGCGCACCCGCTCCGCGATGCGCGCGCCGGGGTAGAGGGCCAGTGCGCCCGCGAGGCCGTTCGCGATCGCGATCAGGCCGACCTCGGTGTTCGTCGCGCCCAGCGCGATCGCGTAGATGGAGAGGAACTGGACGACCACGGTGTCGGAGGCGTTGGCGGTGAGGCCGTCCGCGAAGAACCAGCGCTGGGCGGGGGTGCCGAAGACGCGGGTCTGGTAGGACGTGCGGGGGTGGTCGGTGGGCGGTCCGCCTGGAATGCGCCACCGCCGCCGGAGGTTGGTCCCGATCGGGAGCCGCAGACGCCTGAGCACCCGCATCCCTTCCCGCCGAAGCGGCTGGTGCTGGCGAGCATAGGGGACGCGCCGCCGGCGCTGATGAAGATTCTTTGCCGTCGCTCTACCCATACCCCCCGGGGAGGGGTATGATGCTCCCGTTCACCCGCACCAAGATCGCCTCACAGGAGGACTGCCATGCCCCAGATGACCCTGTTCGCGCCCGACATCACCTGCGACCACTGCATCGCGACCATCCGCAAGGCGGTCGATGGCGTCGAGGGCGCTCGCTTCGTCTCCGGCGACCCGGACACCCGCGCCTTCGTCGTCGACCTCGAGCGGGGCGCCGTGCTCGACCAGGTGGCGGAGGTGCTCGCCGGCGAGGGCTACCCGCTGGGCGACGCCGCCGCGGCGGCGGCCTCCGCGGCGTCCGCCGCGCCGGCCATGTCGAGCACCATGACGCCGCTCGGGATGATGGACGTGGCGCCCACGGCGGGGGCGGCCAAGGCGGTCGTCCCCACCAACCGGGCGGAGCGCACGGACGCCGGTGCA
>JAUXUW010000170.1 GCA_030684635.1 Dehalococcoidia bacterium | reverse complement strand
CGGCGCGCAGCCCGCCGCGGCGAGGGATGTCCACGCCTCGGACGCGGGCACGGTGCAGCGGAAGAAGAAGAACCCGGAGCGCGAACGCCTCGAACGCATCCACATGTGGTCGGAGCGCTTGCAGCAGGACGGGCTGGGCGGGGGAGACGCCATCGTGCTCGGCCAGGCGTTCGCGAACACGGGCGTAAGCATCGTCACTTTGCAGCAGTTCGCGCCGCTGCTCAACCAGGCGTGGACGGCGGGGGAGCTGGTCACGCTGATCCGGAAGTTCGTGGGCGCGGATGGCGGGCGTGCGCTGGAGGACTGGGTGGCGTTCGCCATCCGCCGACCGGACGACCCGGACGCGGTGGCGGCGGCGGTGCGCGTCGGCCAGGTGGACTGGGCGAACGCGGCTGCCGTGTTCAATACTCACAACGACCGGTACCGGCGGACGCTACTGAACCTCGCGGGGCAGCAGACGCTCTGGATCCTGCAGGGTGGGGTGGCCGCACAGGCAACGGTGGCGCTGCTCGATACCGACCGGGTCTATCGGGTTACGGGCGGCGGCGGTCCATTCGTCGTGCGCGGCGACCTTGCGGATCTGCTCGTGCGCGACTCGCTCTACACCGTGACACCGTCTGGCTACACGCGATATGCGCCGGTAAACCTGATCGAGGTGCCAAACCAGGTGAATTTCCAGGCGGCGCGCCACTTCTGCTACCTCGCGGACGGCTCAGATGCCTACGACGCGGTGATGGGTTCCGACGACTCCGAGGTGACGGTGACGGGCGTCGAGAACGGCGAGGTGGTCTTCGACATCGCCGGGGAGGAGCATCGAGCGGCGATCGCGCCTGCGAATGGGGATACGCCGTTCGATTTCGACTACGACGCGAGCGACGGCAGCATCTCCCACGGCCATCCGGGGCACGCGGTCCACAACCTGCAGTAGGCGCGTCTTCATCGCCCAGAAGGCGCGTAGGATCGTCGCCGGCACGGAAAGGTCGAGGCATGGCGGGTCAGCGGGTGCGTCGGTCGGTGTCACCGGATACGGCGGGCGCGGAGTCGCAGGCGGATCGCGCCGCCGAGGCCAACGTGCCCGGCCTGCTGGACCTGCAGCAGCGCATCGGCAACCGCGCCACGCGCGCCCTCGCCCACGCGCAGGCGGCGCCACCGGGTTCGCCCCCGCGTCCTCCCACCCGGCCGCAGATCATCGAGACCGCGCCCATGCACCCGCTCCAGCGGGCCTGGGCGTCGACCTCCGAGAGCGGCGTGGAGCAATGGGACGGTTCGACGGGCAGCAAGCAGTGGAAGCGCAAGGGCAACGGCTCCGGCGGCTACGAGTACTACTACACGGTGACCAGCGGCAGCATGGACACCGAGTACGAGATGGAATGGCACCCGGCAGCCTGGTTCGCCGACAACAACGTGGCGGTACCACCTGCCCTCCTGGGAACACCCTCGATCATCGCTCAGCCGAGCGTTCCCGAGGTGGACTCCGAGGACGACGACGAGGAGGAATGGAACGTCGAGAAGTTGTTCACGGAGATCCGGAGCAAGGAACTCAACGGAATCTGCAACGCCATGACGGGCGCCTACTTGCTGGACTTCCTGCAGCCCACCGCGGACAAGACCGGCCTCACCCAGCTCGCATTCGAGAAGACGGCGCTGCTCAAGCGAATCCTCGACGCGATCGTCGCGTCCTACAGCAACTACGACTCTTCCGACGTGACGCTCGCCTTCGTGAAATGGGGCAAGAGCAGGAACCTGGATAGCGAGTGGCTCGCGGGTCTGAAGGACTCAAACGTGGACCCGCAGTTCGAGTCCTTCAAGAAGTACTTCCACACGGCCCGGACCAACCTGGCGCGCGCGAGCCAGGTCGCCATCGTCGGCGACTACGCGAACATGACCCTGGAAGGCGTCTACCAGAAGATCGACGACATGCTCGAGCCATGGTTCTCCATGACCACGGGCTTCCAGGGGGTGCTGGTCGTCAAGGCGGCGGTGAAGGGAACGAGCGGCATGTCCGGCCACGAGATGGCGATCCGCTATGTGCCCGAAGGCTACGTGTTCGAGATCTTCGACCAGAACACCGGGCTGGTGAAGCAGGCGATCACTGAACAGGAAGAGATTGGGGAGATCGTCGCGGGCCACATCATGAAGTACGTCAACAACCCGATGCCCGTGATGGTCGAGACGACGAGGCGAACGGCAGACTCCGGCCGCTTCGAGGTGCAGGTCCACCCGTAGCGTTCTCGTGCCGACATGAACCACGTCAACTCGGAAGGCGGCGTGTGTCGTGCCGCGCGCGCCGGGGTGTCTGAGACAATGGCGTTCCCACGACGCCTCGGAGGTTCGCGCATGCAGTTCGGCATCTTCTCGGTCGGTGACGTGACGATGGACCCGACCACCGGCCGGACGCCGACCGAGGCGGAACGCATCCAGGCGATGGTCATGATTGCGCTGAAGGCGGAAGAGGTCGGCCTGGACGTGTTCGCCACGGGCGAGCACCACAACCCGCCATTCGTGCCCTCCTCGCCCACGACCATGCTCGGATACATCGCTGCGCGTACCGACCGGATCATCCTGTCGACGGCGACAACGCTGATCACCACCAACGACCCGGTGAAGATCGCGGAGGACTACGCGATGCTCCAGCACCTGGCCGGCGGCCGCGTGGACCTGATGCTGGGGCGCGGTAACCAGGGCCCGGTCTATCCGTGGTTCGGGCAGGAGATCCGCAACGGCATCGCACTGGCGTTCGAGAACTACGCGCTGCTGCACCGGCTCTGGCGTGAGGACGTGGTGGACTGGGAGGGGCGCTTCCGCGTGCCGCTGGAGGGCTTCACGTCCACACCTCGGCCGCTGGACAGCGTCCCGCCGTTCGTGTGGCACGGGTCGATCCGCAGCCCGGAGATTGCGGAGCAGGCCGGCTTCTACGGCGACGGCTTCTTCCACAACAACATCTTCTGGCCGATCGAGCACACGAAGCAGATGGTGGGCCTGTACCGGCAGCGCTTCGAGCGCCACGGCCACGGCCGCGCCGACCAGGCGATCGTGGGCCTCGGCGGGCACATCTTCGTGCGGCCCAACTCGCAGGACGCCGTGCGCGAGTTCCGTCCGTACTTCGACAACGCACCGGTGTACGGCCACGGGCCATCGCTGGAGGAGTTCAGCGCGCGCACACCGCTGACCGTCGGCAGCCCTCAGCAGGCGATCGAGCGTTACGCGACGATGCGCGAGCATGTGGGCGACTACCAGCGGCAGTTGTTCCTGATCGACCACGCCGGGCTGCCGTTGCGGACGGTGCTGGAGCAGATCGAGATCCTCGGCACGGAGATCGTGCCGGCGCTGCGCCTCGAGATGGAGGCGAAGCGCCCGGCGCATGTCCCGGGCGCCCCTACCCACGCCTCGCTCCGCGCAGCGGCCGAGGCGGCTGCGCTCGCGCCGGGCGGCCCCGCCGCAGGCTGACCGCTAGCGGTAGTTGCCGAAGGTGAGTTCCACGCCCCAGTCCTCGCCGCGGAGGGCCTGCATGGTGGCCTGCAGGTCATCGCGCGTGGGGCCGCTGACGCGGACGGCGTCGCCCTGGATCTGAGACTGGACGCGCTTCAACTTCAGGTCACGGATGAACTGCGTGATCTTCTTGGCGGTGTCGCTCTCAATGCCCTGGACGAGCGTGATGGTCTGGCGCACGGTGCTGCCCGTGGCGTCCTCCGGCTCGCCGCGCTTGAGGTTCTGGACAGGCACCTTGCGCGCGATCATGCGGCCGACGAGCACGTCCCAGATGGCGTCCAGCTTGTACCGGTCCGCCGCGTGGATGGAGATCGTGTTCTTCGTGCGGTCGTAGGTGACCTCCGCCAGCACGCCCTTGAAGTCGTACCGGCCGGTGATCTCCTTCACGGCCTGGTTCACGGCGTTGTCGACCTCCTGCAGGTCGCACCCCGTGGTGATGTCAAACGACTCATCCTTCGCCATGCGCGCGGTTTCTCCTCCAGCGTCGACCCGGTCGAGGCAATCGTAGCGCGCTCGTCCCAACCGGCCTCACGTGCCTGTGACGGTCCCCGCGGGATCGTGCTGTACGGTTGATCAGGGCGCTATCCGTTCTGCGCGCCCCGCTGCTGAACGCGCGCCCCGTCCAACGCACCACCGAACGGACATCGAGGATGACCATGCGCCGCAACCTGACCGGAATCATCGGAATCGCACTCGCCGGGATCGGCGTCGCCGCCGGGGCTGCCTGCCGCATGCTCTCGAAGCGCCGGGCACAGCAACACACCGAAGCGGCACGCACGGAGGAAGCGATCGCACGGTTCGAGGACGAAGGCGGCCCAGCGGCGGGGCCTGGCCCGGCCGACGCCTGAACGACACACGGGCCGGCCGAAGCGCCGCTGACGCTTCGGCCGGCCCGTGCCGGTACCCCGTACTGCGCTCGCTACTCGACCGTGAAGGCGACGACCATGCCGCTTGTGTAGTGGCCGTCCACGTTGCAGATCAACAGATAGCGCCCGGCCGCCAGTTCGAACGTCTCGGAGCCTTCCTTCCCGACATCCAGCTCCGCGATCTCGCCGATCGCGTCGATCGCGTTCTCGTCCACCTTCGAGCCATCCGCGACCAGCGTCAGAGCCCCGAGGTCCGCGTCCGACCGAACGATGACGAGTTCGTGCTCGAGCGTGCCCGCGTTCTTCGCCACGAACGTAACGGAGCCGTGCGGTGCGGACAGGACCGAGGGCTTCACCACGTACTCGGTGAGTTCCACCTGGACGGTCGTCCCGGCAGCCGCCGTCGCCGTCGTGGTCGCGGTGGCTTCTTCGTCGTCACCGCTGCAGCCGACGGCCAGGCCAACCACTAGCAGCAGGCCCAGCGCGGCCGCTGTGCGGCCGGCAAACTTCATCGCTGTCATCGTCCTGTCTCCGTCCCCGGTCGCCTCGATCTACCGCCACGGGCGCGGCGGTTGCGGATGATGTGCGCCAGAGGCTCGATCCTACGCCCGGGATGCCTCAGCCCTGACTGCTTTCGCAGCCCGTATCACACTCAGGATGTGGCCCAGCCCATGCTCAGCCCGGAGTCGCACGAGCAGTTCCTGCAGACTAAGCCTCCGTCATAAAGGGGTAGCCATAGGCCTTCGGCGGGGCAAAGGTCTCCTTCGTCACGCGTGGCGAGAGCCATCGCAGGAGGTTCAGCGGCGAGCCCGCCTTGTCGTTGGTGCCGGACGCGCGTGAGCCACCGAACGGCTGCTGACCGACGACGGCGCCGGTGGGCTTGTCGTTCACATAGAAGTTGCCGGCCGCGAAACGCAGCACCTCCGACGCCCGGTCGACGGCGACTCGGTCGCGCGCGAACACGGCTCCGGTGAGCGCGTAAGGCGCTGTCGACTCGCAGAGCGCGAGCGCCTCCTCGACACCGTCCGCGTCGTACACATAGACGCTGAGCAGCGGCCCGAAGAACTCCTCCCGCATCAGCCGGTCATGCGGGTCGCTGACCACCGCGACGGTGGGCTCCACGAACCACCCGACGGAGTCATCGCAGCGGCCGCCGGCGATCTCCACCACCCCGGCGCCGACGCGCCGGCGAGCGTCCTCGATCACCCCGGACAAGCGGCGGTAGGCGGATTCCTCGATCACCGCGCCCATGAAGTTGCGGAAATCGCGCACGTCACCGACGGCGATTGATTCGACGGCGGTGAAGAGCCCCTCTCGCACCTGCGGCCAGAGGGTGTCCGGGATGTAGGCGCGCGACGCCGCGGAGCACTTCTGACCCTGGTACTCGAACGCGCCTCGGACCAGCGCCGTGACCAGCGCGTCCGGGTCCGCGGAGGGGTGTGCAAAGACGAAGCCCTTGCCGCCGGTCTCGCCGACCAGGCGGGGAAACTGCCGATAGTGGTCGATCTGGGAGCCGACCCGCTGCCAGATGCCCCGGAACGTATCGGTGCCGCCGGTGAAGTGCACGCCAGCCAGGTCCGGTTGCGCAAGGACGGCGTCCCCGACCTCCGCGCCGGAGCCGGGAAGGAAGTTGATGACGCCGGGGGGCAAGCCAGCCTCCTCCAGCAGTTCCATGAGCACGTGCGCGCTCAAGACGGCGGCGGAGGCGGGCTTCCAGACGACGGTGTTGCCGCACAGCGCGGGGGCGGTGGGCAGGTTCCCGGCGATCGAGGTGAAGTTGAACGGCGTCACGGCAAAGACGAAGCCGTCCAGTGGCCGGTACTCCTGCTGGTTCCAGACCCCCGGCGACGACAACGGCTGCCCGTCCATGATCCCGGCGAGGAAATGAACGTTGAAGTTGAGGAAGTCGATCAGTTCGCAGGCCGCGTCGATCTCCGCCTGGTGGGCGGTCTTCGACTGGCCGAGCATGGTGGCGGCGTTGACGCGGTCTCGCCACGGGCCAGCGAGGAGCGCCGCCGCACGCAGGAAGATGGCGGCCCGCGCCTCCCAGGACATCGCCGCCCAGGCGGGGCGGGCGGCGCGGGCGGCCTCCACCGCCCAGGCCACCTCC